>MEYF01000100.1 GCA_001775755.1 Candidatus Aminicenantes bacterium RBG_19FT_COMBO_65_30
CTTGCCCTTGACCACCGGCAGGTCCCAGATCGAGGCCAGGTCGGCGCAGGAGTCGGGGTGGATGGTGATCGGTTCGGGAATGAACATGATGTAGTTTTTGATCAGCGAACCGACGCCGGACCAATGGTGCGAGCGCATCGGCCGGGCGTTGATCAAGGCCGTCGCCTTCAGGAAGACCGGGTTCCGCAAAACGCCCAGGTCATCGACGCTGATGTCGGCTTCCTTGACGCCAACCTCCATGATCCGCTTTTTAAGGGAGTTCTCGACCTCGGCGGTCGTGCGCAGATAGGACCAGCGGTTGTTCTTGATGCCGACGATATCGTCGGGCTTGATGATCGTCTTCCAGGCGCTCTGCGGATCGGGCCTGTCGGTCAGGGCCTTGATCCCGGCATCGAGCATTTCCTGGACCACCGCGTATTTCGGATTGCCGTTCTCGTCCAGGACGTCGAGGTCGCGCACCAGGACGACCCGGCTCTTGCCGCTCTTGACGGGAGCGGTCGTCTCCTGTCCGGAGAGCAGCAGCGTCGTGCCGATGGCGGCCGCCGAAGCGCTCTTGATGAATTGCCGTCTGCTGATCGATTCTTTTGGCTTCATCGTCCCCTCCTTGTCATGTCTTGATCTTGGCGAAAATAGCCCGGACGGTCGTCTGATCCGGGGCGTTAAAAACGATGCTGACCAGATCGTCCCGGCATTGAAGGCCCGTCCAGCGGCCCGCTTTCGTCTCCCGCATCCCATCGGTTGCGCCGTCCAGGAGCTCTCGCCGGAATCGCCCGGCGGCCGCCTCGGCCCTGGAGGCCTCGGGATAGCGGACCAGGAGCAGGAAAAAAGCGGCGCCGTTCCGCTGGTATTTGCCCAGGGCCGCCGGCGTATCGTTGCCGATGTTCAAGACGTTCTCATTGGAGACGAAATAGAAGCTGTTCAGCCAGATGTAATGATGGAAATAGCGAACGGTTTCGGGAAGGAGGTTCTCGGTCGGGAGCAGCGAGATGATCGGCGGCAAGGGACCGTCGCTCTCGATCTCGCCGGCGATCGCCCGGCCCAACTTGAAAACGACGTCCCTTTTTTCCGCCGTTTCCGGATAGGCGAGGATCGAGACGTAATAGCGGTCTTTCCAGAAGGTCAGAAGGCCGGCGGCATACTCGCAACCCTGGCCAAAGCGGTTGTCGATCGTTTCCCGCGAATGGGCGAAGACGCCGAAGGCGTCGGGGGCGGAGCCCATGTCGAAGATGTCGACGTTGATCTCGTTGTCGGCGGGATCATGATATTTCAGCGACAGGGCGTTCCGGAACCCGTAAGAGAGGAAGAGCTCGGCGCCGCCGTCGATATAGGTCGACAGGTTCTTGGGCGTGTACAGGTCGGGCGAATCGGCTTTTTCCCAGCCGGCGATCGTATCCGGCAATATTCTAAAAAATTCGTTGATGTCCTTTGGCATGGCGGTCATCCCCATCAAGCTGATAAATAAAAAGAAAAGAACGAACCCGGCGACAGGCGGACGGCCCTGGATCTTTGGCAAAGCGATCTCTCTTTCAGGCACCGTTATGGTAACAGGTTTGAAAAAAAATTCAAAAGCCCTCGTTTCAAGCGCGCTCAGGCGGCGATGACCGTATTGAAAAACGGTTTGTCTTTCCTTAAAATGGGGAGGAGAAGATTCATGGGGGCGGTACCAATGAAAAAGATCACTCTGACAGTTGCGACGTGTTCTTTACTGCTGTCTCTTTTCGCCGTCGGCCAAAGCGCCGGACAAAAGGAAAAACCTCTGTCGCCGAGCGAAAAGATGGACGAGCTGTTCGACTTCTGGAACCGGCTGGACCAGCCCGGCTTTGCCGTGGTCGTGGTCAAAGAAGGCCAGGTCGTCTATCAGAAAGTGTTCGGCCTGGCCTGCCAGGAGCACGCCGTGGCCATTACGCCGAAGACGGTCTTCAACGTCGCCACCGTGGCCAAGCCGTTCGTCGGCATGGCCGTCGCCTTGCTGGAGAAAGAAGGAAAGCTATCGTTGGATGATGACGTTCGCAAATACATTCCGGAAATCCCCGATTTCGGGACCCCGGTCAAGGTGCGCCACCTGCTCTATCAAACCAGCGGGCTGCGGGACTGGCTGTCCGTGCTCCAGTTGAGCGGCCGGGACAAGGAGGAGGTCACATTCGAGCAGGTGCTGAAGATCGTCAAAGCCCAGAAGCAGCTTGCGTTTCCTCCCGGCGACCGCTTCCAGAACTCCAATACCAACTACGACCTGCTGGCCGAAACGATCAAGCGCGCGAGCGGCCGGCCGTTCTCCGACTGGGCCTGGGAAAACATCTTCAAGCCCCTGAAAATGACCCGGACCCAGTTTCGCGACAACTCCCGCTCGATCTTCGACGACCAGGCTTTCACCTATAACTTCACCCGGCGGGAATACCTGAAGGGCATAGACAATCTGTCGCTCGCCGGGTCGCATTCGCTTTTCACCTCGATCGCCGACCTGGCCAAGTGGCTGGTCAACCTCGAGACCGGCCAGGTGGGCGGTCCGGATATCTTCGCCAAGATGTTCACGCCCGGCCGGCTCAACAACGACCGGAGCGCGGGCTTCGGCTACGGCTTGAACGTCGGGGCCGGGCCGGGGGGGCGGCAGGTATCGCAAACGGGGGATTGGGCCGGCTCCGGAGCGGTCCTGGTCCATATCCCCGACCGGAAATTCGGATTCGTCGTGCTCGCCAATTGGGACTATACTCCGGTGGCCGGGTTCGTCCAGGGCATCATCGAGACCTACCTTCCGCTCCCGGCCGAACCGGTGAAGAAGAGCCCGCCGGCCGCGGCCGGAAAGGCGGTCAAGGTCAAGCCGGAAAAGCTGGACGCCTACGCCGGCGATTACCGGATCGCGCCGGGCCGGGTCTTTTCGATCAGCCGCGCGGGCGACCGGCTGAGCTTGACGGTTCCCGGGGCGAAATTCGTGCTGACCACCCTGTCGGAGACCGAATTCCTGCTGGACGTCGCCGAGGCCCGGATCACTTTTCAAAAGGACAAGGACGGGAACGTCCGGCAATTCGTCTGGAAACAGGGCGGAGACGAGCAGATCGCCCCGAAGATCGTGCTGGTCAAACCGACTCCCCTAGAATTGCAGGAGTTTGCCGGCTCCTATTTCAATGAAGAGCTGGATCTCCGCTATGCCGTTGAGCTGCGCGGCGATGCCCTGATCGTCACCGCGCCGGGGCAGAACGATATCCGGCTGGCGCCCGACGAAAAGGATCATTTTGCCGCGAGCTCACGCGCTATCCCGATGGTGATCTTTCAGCGGGACGGGCAAAACCGGGTGACCGGGCTCATCATCGACAGCGATCCTGTCCGCGATCTGGTTTTCAAGCGGACGTTTTGACACCCCTCCGGCGTTGCGCTAAGATAGCCGCGCCGGAGACGGCCATGGCCAAGTACCGCTGCCGCATCTGCCATTACATCTACATCGAGAAGACGGAAGGCGTCTTTTTCGACGACCTTTTCCCCGATTGGACCTGCCCCGTCTGCGGCGCGGCCAAGACCGAATTCGAAAGGCTCGAGGACGAGCTCCCGCCTCCCCCTCCCGCCCCGTCCCAGCCCGTCCGGGAACGGAAAAGCCTCGAGGACTTCCGCCGCTCCTCCGACGAGCTCGAAACCCTCATGGCCGATATCCACCGCATGGCCCTGACCGGCGAGTCGGTCATCGAGCCGATGCGCTCGCGCCAGCCCGTCGTTTCCTGGGACGACATCCTCATCAAGGGGGCCCAGCTCGCCCGGCTGCCGCTCAACCGCGATGAGAACGTCGACACCAAGACGGTCATCGGGCCGAAGGCGAAGAGGCCCCTGGTCATCGGCACGCCCATCATCATCAGCCACATGTCGTTCGGGGCGCTCTCAAAGGAAGCCCAGTCCGCCCTGGCCCTGGGCAGCGGCGCGGCGGCGACGGCCATGTGCTCGGGCGAAGGCGGCATCCTGGCCGAAGCATTGGGCATGGCCCACAAGTACGTCTTCGAATACGTCCCCAACCGCTACAGCGTCACCGAGGAGAACCTCAGGCGCGTCGACGCCATCGAGATCAAGTTCGGCCAGTCGGCCAAGCCCGGCCTGGGCGGGCATCTGCCGGCCGGCAAGGTGACGGCGGAGATCGCCGCCGTCCGCGGCCTCCCCGAAGGGACGGACATCGTCAGCCCGTCGCGCTTTCCCGACATCGCCACGCGCGACGACCTCAAGCGCAAGGTCGACGAGCTGAGGAAGCTCTCGAAGGGCCGCCCCATCGGCATAAAGTTCGCGGCCGGCAACGTCGAGGCCGACCTCGAGTTCGCCCTCCACGCCGAGCCGGATTTCATCACCATCGACGGCCGGGCCGGGGCGACCGGCGCCGCCGTCAAGCTCATCAAGGACGCGACCTCGATCCCGACGATCTACGCCCTCAGCCGGGCCCGGAAGTACCTCGACGGCCGGGGCATCAAGGACGTGACGCTCATCGTCACCGGCGGCCTGCGCGTCTCGCCGGATTTCGCCAAGGCCCTGGCCCTCGGCGCGGACGCCGTGGCCATCGGCACCGCGGCCCTCATGGCCATCGGCTGTCAGCAGTACAGGATCTGCGACACGGGCCGCTGTCCGGTCGGCATCGCCACGCAGGACCCGGGCTTGCGGGCCCGGCTCGACGTCGATGAATCGGCCCGCTGGCTGACGAATTTCCTGCGCGTTTCGACGGAAGAGCTCAAGGACTTCGCCCGCCTCACCGGGAACGACAGCGTCCACAAGCTCTCGGTTCGCGACCTGGCGACGACGAGCTCCGAGATCTCCGCGCACACCTCGATCGGACACGCCTGATCCTCGCATTCTGAGACGATGTCGCGCGGCGCGGCGTCTTAATAAATGTGACAGACCAATCCTCTAGCCTTGACAAGCTCCTTGGTATTACTTATGGTAATACCGAGAGGTGCGGAATGCCCAAAGCCAAGATCGCCATTTCCCTGGATGCCAAGGTTCTTGACCGTGTGGACGGTCTCGTCCGGCGCCGCGTCTTCGACAACCGGAGCCAGGCGATCGAAAACGCGGTCATCGACAAGATCGGACGGCTGGACAGGATCCGTCTGGCCACAGAGTGCGCCAAGCTCGACCCGGCCCGCGAGAAGGAACTCGCCGAGGAGGGGCTGTCCAAGGAGACGTCCGGATGGCCCGACTACTGAGAGGGGAGATCCGGTGGGCCGACTTCAGCCCGGGCCAGGGCCGCGAACAGGCCGGGCGTCGCCCCGTTCTCATCCTGAGTCACGATGTTTTCAACGAGCGTTCGGGGACGGTGATCGCCATGGCCATCACCAGCCGGCCCCAGAAAGCCGGCTTCCCGCTGACCATGGAGATCGCGCCGAAAGGACTTCCCAAGCGGTCCTGGGTCAAGATCAGCCAGGTCCGGACACTGGCCATCGAGCGCATTGGCAAGCTGGCCGCCGTCTTGCCTCCGGAGGACCTCACCCGGGCCCTCGAAGGGCTCGACGAGATCATCGGCGACTAGGCGCCGGCTGTCAGCGCTTCTCGATCCAGTTTGCGATATCCTCGACGACATAGCCCGCGACGCTGCCGTGCTTCTGGACGTATTCGAGCGGCGTGATGAGCCCCTGCCCTTCGAAGAAAAGGTGGTTGAGCTTGGGGTAGAGGTGGAACTCGACGTCCTTCCGGCCGCCCAGGGCCGCTTTCCAGTTCTCGAGGTCCTCCGTCGTCACCTGGTAGTCGCGCCCGCCCTGGAGGATGAGCATGGGTTTGGCGACCGTTTTCGCCATCTCCGGCGGATCGTAGCCGCGGAGATCGAGCCAGTAGGCGGGCATCGCCCCGAGGAGCTTCGCTGTCGATCCCTTGTCGGCGTCCGTGAGAGACTTGACCTTGGCCACGCCGTCCTTGATGTCCTCAAGCCTCTTCTTGTCTTCCTCCGTGGCGGCGCCGCCGGCGAGACCCGTGAGATAGGTCATCTGCCGCAGGATGGTCCCCTCGAGGGGCCGGGTCAGGCCGGCCATGATGATGAAACCCGCGACATTCAGGGATTTGGCCGCTATCGCGATCCGGGGCATCAGGAATCCACCCTGGCTGTGGCCCAAGATGAATATCCTCTTGCCGTCGATCTTCTTTGTTTTTTTGAGCAGAGCCACGGCGGCCAGGGCGTCGTCGATCGTCTCGTCCTTGACCGTCATCAGCGCTTCGAGCTTGGGGTCGGCCAGGATCTTCGCCCCGTGGACCTTGCTGCGCTTGTCGTAACGAAGGACCGCGATCCCCCGCGATGCCAGCCCCCAGGCCAGGTCCTTGAAGGGCTTGTTGGGGCCGAGCTCCTCGTCCCGGTTGTTCGGCCCGGAGCCGTGGACGAGGACGACGGCCGCGAAGGGCCCCGCACCTTTGGGTACGGTCAGCGTAGCCGGGAGCTGCCAGTCTCCGGAGCCAACGGTCGTCTCGCTTTCCTCGAATTCGGCCGGGTCGGCGTAGGCGGGCGGCCCGTATTTCACCGGCGGCGCCGTCGGCACGAGGCCGAACCCGGCGATCTTGCCGGCCTTGTCGAAAACGACCCGGGCGTCCAGGGTCGCTTTCTCGAACTCGCAGGTGACGAGGACGATCTCGTAGCCCTGGAGCTCGTCGCGCCGCGCCCCGTCCTGCTTCTTGAACGCCCCGAGCTGCGCCGGCAGCTGCTTCTTCCACATCGTCTCCAGCTTGTCGGGCCCGGACACCTTGAGCATCGTCTCGTCGAAGTCGCGGGCGGCCAGCGCGAAATCGCCCTTTTCCATGGTCGCCAGGAACGCGCGGGCCTTGAGCGTCAGCGCGTCCTCGGCCTGGGCCGGGCCTTGGGGGAGGAGGGCTGGGGCGGCCGCGAGAACGGCCAGATTCAGAAAGAAGAGGAACGTTTTTCTCATGCGGCCATTATAACCCAAACCCACGTTTGACCGCGCCCCGGTCCATCGTTAGAATAGCGCGGTGAGCCTCGATTTCCTCTTCCGCACGGCGGAGTACGGCGACCTCGTCCGGGCCGTCGCCTCGCCTGAGCGTCCGCTCTCGGTCCAGGGCGTCATCGAGCCGGCCAAGGCCTACGTCCTGGCTTGCCTGGCCCGGACGGCCGGACGGCCGATCGTCTTCGTCCGAGCCGGGTCGGCCCCCCTGGCCCCGGTCGAGCGGGACTGCCGGTTCTTCCTGTCGCGCCTGGCCCCCGAGGCCGGCCTGGCCACCCTCGCGCCTCTCTCCGATAATCCCTATTTCGAGGTCCCGCCGCCGCTCGACGCCGTGTCCTCGCGGATGAAGCTCTTCCGCCGGCTCCTCGGACCGCCGCCGTCCATCGTCGTCACGAACCTCGGCGGACTGCTCAAGCCCGTGCCCGCGCCCGAGGACATGGGCAGGCTTTTCCTGACCCTCGAAGTCGGCGGCGAAGCCGACCACGGCGACCTGCTCGAGACTCTGGCCCGCTACGGCTACACCCGCGAGGACCTCATCGCTTCGCCCGGCGAATACGCCTGGCGCGGCGGCATCGTCGACGTCTTCTCGCCCTGGGAAATGAATCCCTTCCGCATCGAGCTCGACGGCGCCCGGGTCGCCTCCCTCCGCGAGTTCGACATCTCCAGCCAGCGGTCCCTGAAAAGGATCGAGCGGCTGACCATCCCGGGACTTCGGGAGTTCCCGGCGACGCCCGAGTTCCTGGACCGCTGGACAGCCGCCGCCCGGAAGCGCTCCAAGGGAGCCGGGCGCGACCTCGAGGCCAAGATCGCCGCCGTCTCGCGGGGGGATTTCGGGCCGAGCTTCTCCGCCCTGGCCCTCCTTCTCCACGACCGCTTCGTCCCCCTGGCCGATTACCTCCGCGAGCCGGTCTTCGTCGTCGACAACCCGGAAGCCGTCGACTGCGAATGGCAGGCGCTCTTCGAGGAGCTCGGCGGCCAGTACGCCGACCTTCTCGCCGACGGCGTCTTCAGCCTCCCGCCGGAGGAGATCTTCCCGCCGCGGCTCCTCCGGCGGGTCCGCGAGGAGGCCGTTCGTTTCGAGGAGCTCGGCGCCCCGGCCCGGAAGAAGTCCTATTCCTTCTCCTTCCAGCCCGTGCCGCGCTTCGACAACCGGATCCCGTTCTTCCTTCAATACCTGAAGAAGCTCCAGGTCGAGCGCGATCTCTGTTACATCTATCTGTCCAACACGGGGACGCGCCAGCGCCTGGCCACGCTGCTCCGGGAGAGCGACATCCCCGTTCTCGAGACCGATTCCCCGCTCGCGGTCCCGCCGCGCTCCGAGGTCGCCCTCCTCCTCGGCGCCCTGCCGGGAGGCTTCAGCTATCCGAAAGAGAAGCTCGATTTCTTCGCCGAGAAGGACATCTTCACCGAGGAAAAGGTCATCGTCAGCCGCTCCTCGCGGCGCCCCTTCTTCTCCCAGTTCCAGGACCTCGGCGCCGGCGACTACGTCGTCCACACCGACTACGGCATCGGCGTCTTCCGCGGCCTGCAAAGAGTCGAGGTCGAGGGCAAGGGCCGGGAGTTCATCGAGCTCCACTACCGGGATGGCGACAAGCTGCTCGTGCCCGTCGAGGACCTGAACCTCGTCCAGAAGTTCTCCAAGGCCGGCCCGGAGCTCCCGCCGCTCGACAAGCTGGGCACGACGAGCTGGGAGAAGACGCGGACCCGGGCCAAGAAGGCCGTCGAGGCCGTGGCTAAGGAGCTCGTCGAGCTCTACGCCAAGCGCCGGGCCGTCAAGGGGCATGCCTTCTCGCCGGGCGGGGAGTGGGACGAGGAGTTCGGCAAGACCTTCGAATACGAGGAAACCGAGGACCAGCTCCGCTCGATCGTCGAGATCCGCGAGGACATGGAGGCGGACGGCTCCATGGACCGGCTGCTCTGCGGCGACGTCGGCTACGGCAAGACCGAGGTGGCCATGCGGGCGGCCTTCAAGGCGGTCATGGACGGCAAGCAGGCCGCCGTCCTTTGCCCGACGACCGTCCTGGCCAGCCAGCACCTCAAGACCTTTCGCGACCGGATGGTCCTCTTCCCGGTCCGCGTCGAGGCCCTGTCCCGCCTCCAGGGCCCTCGCGAGCAGAAGGCCATCGTCGAGGACTGCCGCAAGGGCTTCGTCGACATCCTCATCGGCACGCACAGGATCCTGTCGAAGGACGTCGGCTTCAAGGACCTGGGCTTGCTCATCATCGACGAGGAACAGCGCTTCGGCGTCGGCCACAAGGAGAAGATCAAGCAGCTCAAGGCCACGATCGACGTCCTGACCCTGACCGCGACGCCCATCCCGCGGACGCTGAACATGTCGCTGTCGGGCCTGCGCGACATCAGCCTCATCGAGACGCCGCCGCGCGACCGGCTGGCCGTCCATACGGTCGTCACGCCCTTCAACGCCAAGCTCATCGCCGCGGCCGTCCGCCAGGAGCTCGGCCGGGGCGGCCAGGTCTATGTCATCCACAACCGCATCGAGGACATCGACAAGGTCGCCGAGCTCATCACCAAGCTCGTCCCCCAGGCCCGGGTCGTCGCCGTCCACGGCCGGATGACCGGGTCGGTCCTGGAGAAGCGGATGCTCGATTTCGTCGGGAGGAAATACGACGTCCTCGTCTCGACGACGATCGTCGAGAACGGCATCGACATCCCTCTCGTCAACACGCTCATCGTCGACCGGGCCGACCTCTACGGCCTGGCCCAGCTCTACCAGCTCCGGGGCCGCGTCGGCCGGTCGGCGCGGCAGGCCTACGCCTACTTCCTCGTCCCGCCCTACCTCGAGCTGACGCCCCTCGCCCGGGAGCGGCTCAAGGCCCTCAAGGAGTTCAGCGAGCTCGGCTCGGGCTTCCGGCTGGCGGCCCGGGACCTGGAGATCCGCGGCGCCGGCAACCTCCTCGGCCACCGCCAGCACGGGACGATGGAGGCCGTCGGCTTCGAATACTACATGCAGCTGCTCGACCAGGCCATCCGCGAGCTCAAGGGCGAACCGGTCGAAGAGGAAAACCCCGAGATCCACCTCAAGGTCGACATCCGCGTTCCCGAGGACTACCTGCCCCAGGTCAACCTCCGGCTCAATCTCTACAAGCGGCTGGCTTCCGTCGAGGACCTCGCCGAGATCGACCGCATCCGCGAGGAGATCCTCGACCGCTTCGGGCCGGTCCCGGATTCGATCGAGAACCTCCTGCGCTACGGCGCCCTCAAGCACCTGGCGACGAAGCTCCGCATCCTGTCCATCGACCGGACCGAACACCGGGTCGTATTCAAATTCCGGCCGCAGACGCCCGTCGACTGGTCCCGGGTGACGCCCCTGCTCAAGAGGCGCTCGGGTTCCCTTTCGCCCGAGGGGGTCATGTCGCTCGCCTTCCGGGGGACGACCGAGCGGGCCCTCCTCGATGAAACGGTCGGGGTCTTGATGGAGTTATCCAATTAGAATATAATGAGTTGATATTAAAAAAGATGTACGGATATCGACGGATCCATGAGAGGCGGCGGGCGCCGGGGCCGTTCCCGGCCATGGCCGTCCTCTGCGCCCTCGGCCTCGTCGCCGCCGCGGCCTGCGGGAGAGACGAGGGCCGGGGACCGGTCTCCCGCGTCGCCGGGCTCGTCCAGGGCAGGCTCCGGGGCCGACCGGTCCTGCGCGTCGAAAAGAGCGAATTCTACAACGCCGATTTTCGCGCCTATCTCGAAGCGACGGGCGCGGACGCCAAGGGCCTTCCGCCCGAGTCCCTGAGCCGGCTCTACGACAGGTTCGTCGACGAGATGATCCTGCTCGGCGCGGCGCGAGAGCGCGGCATCTCCCTGACCGAGGACGAAAAGAAGGAATACCTGGCCAGGCTTGCCGTCGACGCCATCTCGGCGAGCCAGCCTGGACGCTCCGAGACCGTCCCGACGGAAGGCGCCTTCGACCGGCTTCTCGTCGAGAAATACATCTTCCTCGTTGTCCGGGACACCCGGGTCGATGAGGCCGAAGTCCTCGATTACTACGAACGCCACAAGAAAGACTTCCTGCTGCAGGGGCGGGCCCAGGTCAGCCAGATCCTCGTCGCCACCGAAGAGAAGGCGGTGTCCGTTCTCCGCAGGCTCGAGCGGACGGGCGAGCCGGAATTCCGCAAGATCGCCGCCGAGGAATCGCTCGGTCCCGAGGCCTCGAAGGCGGGGATCATGGGCGTCTTCCAGCAGGGCGACCTCCCCGCGGACATGGAAAAGGTCATCTTCTCGCTCGATGAGGGCAGGACGAGCCAAGTCGTCGAGTCGGCTTACGGCTTCCACATCTTCCGGCTGGACAGGAAATATCCTCCCGCTCTCCAGACCGAGAGCGAGGCGGCCCCGGAGATCCAGAAGCGGATCATGGCCCAGAAGATGAAGGACGCCCTGGGCTCCCACCTCGGGGGGCTCAAGGACACGCTGAGCTGGGAAGCCCTCCCCGAGAACCTATTCTTCGCCTATCAGAGGTTGGACGAATGAAAAAGATCATCACGGGTTTGGTATTGGCCGGCATCCTCGGTTCGGCGGCCGTCTTCGCCGGCGGGCAGGAGGTGGTCGAGGAGATCGTGGCCGTCGTCAACGACGACATCATCACTCTTTCGGACTACCGGCAGCAGTTCGACATGACGGTCGCCCAGCTTCGGAGCGCCCAATTGCCCCAGGAGGAATACGACAAGCAGTACGCGATGATCAAAAAGGAGCTCCTCAACTCCATGATCACCGAGATCCTCCTTCTCCAGAAGGCCCGGGAGCTCGGCCTGAACGTCGGCGAGCAGCTCAAGGCGATGATCGAGAAGATCAAGGCGGAGAACAACATAACCTCCGACGCCGATCTCCGCCGGGCCATCGAGCAGCAGGGCATGTCCTACGAGACGTGGCTCAAGCAGTACGAGGAGGGCATGATGCGGCAGGGCGTCCTCTATACCGAGGTGGAGAGGGCCATCGTCCTCGAGGATTCCGAGATCGTCCAGTACTACAAGAAGAACCCGGCCGAGTTCACGACGCCCACCGAATACAAGCTTAGCGCCGTCTATCTCGCGACCGAGGGGCGCACGGCCGAGGAGTGCGAAACCCTCAAGGCAGGGGTCGACGCCAAGCTCAAGGGGGGCGCCCCCTTCGCCGACGCGGCCGCGGAGCTCTCCGACCCGCCGATGAAGGAGGCCAAGGGCGACCTGGGGACGTTCAAAGCGGGCGAGCTCGACGAAACCCTCGAATCGGCCGTCAAAAAGCTCAAGGCCGGCGAGACGAGCGCCTGGGTCAACACCAAGAACGGCTGGTATCTCCTCCTGCTCGCGGAAAAAACTGACAGCTTCCTGCGTCCGTTCGAGGACGCCAAGAAGGAAGTCGAGGAGAAGCTCTACGACGAGAAGCGCGTCGCCAAGGGCGAGGAATACATCAAGACGCTCCGGGAACGGAGCTACGTCAGGATCCTCAAGCCCGACCCCCTCGAAAGATAGCCCAAGTTACGGCTCGAGGATGAGGACGGCGGCAGCCAGGGCCGTCGTCCACAACCCCGCCTCTCCCGTCGCCGTCTGGGTGACGCTCCGCGTCTTGAGGGACAGGCCGTTCGACACGCGGAACGACTTCGCGGGCTTGCCCGGCGCCGGCTCCTTCAGGTTTTCTCCGAGCTTGGTCGCCAGCATCTCGGCGGCGAGGTACTCGGTGTGGAGGCCGGTCTCCATTTCCGATTTCCCGACATCGGAGTGCTCGGCGAGGTAGCCGTAGTGCGACGGATCGTCGGGCACGGCCATGCCGATGGAGGCCGAGATGAGGCGGCGGGGCTCGTCGGTGGCGTTCTCGCTGAGGACGACGAAGAGGATCTGGCCCGGCTTGAGCAGCCGCAGGCCCGCCGCTTTCGAGACGAATCGGGCGTGCGGGGGGTAGATGCTCGAGACGCGGACGAGGTTGAAGGGGGCGATGCCCGCTTCGCGGAGGGCTTTCTCGAAGCTGACGAGCTTCTCCTTGTGCCGGCCCTGGCCGCGGGTCAGGAAGACCTTCGAGGGGACGAGCATGCTCATGTCGCCGCCTCGCCTACTTCTTGATCTCCCCGATCTTGTCCCCCACCGGCTCGTCCTCCTTGAAGTCGATGTCGCGGGAGACGTCGTAGATGCCGAGAAGGACGGGCTGGGACCCCTTGGAGTGGGCGAACAGCTTGACCTGGTAGGACTCCCATCCGGGATTGGTCTCGAAATCTTTCTTGCTCTTGCCTTCCACGGACACGTTGCTTGTCAAGACGAACGTCTTGCTCGTGTCCCCGGGAGCCACGGCCTTTCCCCGGATAGCGGCCAGAAAAGCGTCCCCCAGGTTCTTCTGGTCGGTCTTGGACACGAAGGTCGCGCTGAAATTGACGTAATTCATGGGCTTGGCGCTGATGTTCTTGACCCGGAAAGAGATCTGGGGCGCGAGCTTGAGGCGTGAAGGCCACGCCTGATAAAAGGTGTGAACCCACTTGGATCCGTAATCCAGGACCTCGATCGAATTCTTCAGCTCCTCGCTGGACATGGTCTTGCATCCGGGCAGGAAGGCCAGCGTCAGGACGCCGAGAATGAGGACAGACGGGGCGAATCTCTTCATGCGGCTCCTCCTCTC
>MEYF01000101.1:0-1192 GCA_001775755.1 Candidatus Aminicenantes bacterium RBG_19FT_COMBO_65_30
ACTTGGAGACGACCTGGGCCACGTCCTCCTCGTCGACCTCCTCCTTGAGCATCCGGCCCTCGGCCTGGATAGCGGCCAGGTCGGCCGCGGCCTTGTCCATGTCTTTCTGAAGCTCGATGAGCTTGCCATAGCGGATCTCGGCCGCTTTCTCGAGATCGCCACGCCGCTCGGCGTTCTGTTCCTCGACCTTGAGCGCGTCGCGCTTCTCCTTGAGGCGCCCGGCGGCCTCTATCGTCTCCTTTTCCTTCTGCCAGCGGCCGCGCAGGGCCGTCGCCCGCTCCTTGAGGTTGGCCAGCTCCTCTTCGATCTTCTCGAGCCTATCGCGCGAGGCCGGGTCCTTCTCTTTCTTCAGGGCCTGGCGCTCGATCTCGAGCTGGAGGATCCGGCGGTCGAGCTCGTCGAGCTCCTCGGGCAGGCTGTCGATCTGGATGCGGATGCGCGAGGCCGCCTCGTCGACGAGGTCGATGGCCTTGTCCGGGAGGAAGCGGCTGGTGATGTAGCGCGACGAGAGCGTCGCCGCGGCGACCAGGGCCGAGTCCTTGATCCTGACGCCGTGGTGGACCTCGTACTTCTCCTTGAGGCCGCGGAGGATGGAGATCGTCTCCTCGACCGACGGCTCGCCCACGTAGACCTGCTGGAAGCGGCGCTCCAGGGCGGCGTCCTTCTCGATATGCTTCTTGTATTCGTTGAGGGTCGTCGCCCCGACGCAGCGGAGCTCGCCCCGGGCCAGGGCCGGCTTGAGCATGTTCGAGGCGTCGACCGTGCCCTCGGCCGCGCCGGCGCCGATGATCGTGTGGAGCTCGTCGATGAAGAGGACGATCTCGCCGCCGGCCTCGCCGATCTCCTTGAGGACGGCCTTGAGCCGGTCCTCGAACTCGCCGCGGAACTTCGTCCCGGCGACGAGCGCCCCGATGTCCAGGGCGAGCAGGCGCTTGTTCTTCAAGGATTGGGGCACGTCGCCGTTGGCGATGCGCTGGGCCAACCCCTCGACGACGGCCGTCTTGCCGACGCCCGCCTCGCCGATGAGGACGGGATTGTTCTTCGTCCGGCGCGACAGGACCTGGATGACCCGCCGGATCTCGTCCTCGCGGCCGATGACCGGGTCGAGCTTGCCCTGGCGGGCCAGGGCGGTCAGGTCCCGGGCGTATTTCTCGAGGACCTGGTACTTGCCCTCGGGCTCGGGGTCGGTTAC
>MEYF01000101.1:1206-9531 GCA_001775755.1 Candidatus Aminicenantes bacterium RBG_19FT_COMBO_65_30
GGACCGCGGCCAGGGCCTTGAGGACGGCCTCTTCGGTGACGCCGTTCGTCCGGAGGATCCGGGCGGCCTCGCTCTTCCCGTCCTTGAGCATGGCCAGGAACAGGTGCTCGGTCGAGACGTACTCGTCCTTGAGTTCGTCGGCTTCCTTGCGGGCCTGGTCGAGGACCTGGCGCAGGGCGGGAGAGAGTGCCGTCTCCCCTCCCCCGCTGACCTTGGGCAGGCGGTCGATGGCCGCGTCGAGGTCGGCCCGGATCTTCGCCGCCGGGGCGCCGATCTTGGCCAGGATGGAATTGACGATGTTCTCGTCCTGGGCGAGAAAGCTCCAAAGGAGATGTTCGGGCCGGATCTCCTGATGGCCCATCTCCTCGGCCCGGCCCTGGGCCTTCTGGATGGCTTCCTGGGACATGACCGTGAATTGATCCCAGCGCATCGGACGCACCTCCCTCCGAGATTATCCTTTCTATTAAAGACCCGCGGAGCGGGGCTGTCAAGGCGCCGCGCGGCGGCGCCGCGGCGCGGCGATGCCCCCCTTGACAATTCAAAAAAAATACATATTTATTGTCAGTGGGAGCGCGTCATGGAAGAGATGGAAGTCACAAGCTGGTTGACGCTCGACGCGATCAAGAAGTCGAAGAGCGCCGAGATCGTCGAGACCGTCGGCAACCTCCAGACAGGCCACTCCAAGTCGGTCTTCTGCATCATCGAGGATGACTACCTCGAGCTCTGCTACAGCGATTCTGCGGCCAACACCGTCCGACGCTACGAAGACCGGGACGAGTTCGACGAGGCCTTGGAGGAGCGCAAGGAGGACGACGGGGAAGCCTCCTGCGAGGACAACGGGGATAAGGACTTCGACGAGGACGAAGACGAGGAAGAGGACGAGGATATCAAGGAAGGATTCTCGGTCGAGGACGAGACCGAGACTTAATGATCCGACGGGCCGGGCTCGAGCCGGCCCTTGAGCCCGGCGAGAAAGTTCAAGGCTTCGAGGGGGGTCAACGACGCAAGGTCCAAGCCCTCGATCTCTTCCTTGAGCTCGCGGAGAAGGGCGAACTCCCGGTCGTCGGCGAACAGGAGCAGCTGGTTGCGGTCCTTGGCCGCCCGGCCGCGGTAGGCCAGCCGGGGCAATCCGGCTTCGTCGAGCTCCTGTTTCTCCAGGTTGAAGAGGATCTCCCTGGCCCTCTCGATGACATCCTTCGGGATCCCGGCCAGCTTGGCCACGTGGATGCCGTAGCTCCGGTCCGAGGGCCCGGCGACGATCTTGCGCAGGAAGATGACGTCGTCCTTCCATTCCCTGACCGAGACGTGGTAGTTCTTGATCCTCGGCAGGGTCAGGGCGAGCTCGGTCAGCTCGTGGTAGTGGGTGGCGAAGAGCGTCTTCGGCCGGAGGCCCTCGCGCTCGTGTAGGCGCTCGGCCACGGCCCAGGCGATGCTCAGGCCGTCGAAGGTGCTCGTGCCCCGGCCCACCTCGTCGAGGAGGATGAGGCTCCGCGATGTCGCGTTGTGGAGGATGCTGGCCGTCTCCAGCATCTCGACCATGAAAGTCGACTGCCCGACGCTGAGGAAATCCATGGCCCCGATCCGGGTGAAGATGCGGTCGACCAGGCCCAGGGCCGCCGACTTGGCCGGCACGTACGAGCCCATCTGGCCGAGGATGGAGATGAGCGCAGCCTGCCTCAGGAAGGTCGACTTGCCGCCCATGTTCGGGCCGGTGATGATCAGGATCTGGTTCGAGGCGGCGTCGAGCTCGAGGTCGTTGGGGATAAAAGGCTCGGCCTGGCTCGTCTCGATGACGGGGTGGCGGCCGGCCTCGATGCGGATTCCGTCCCCCTCGTCGACGACGGGCCGGACGTAATTCCGCCGGGCCGCGCACTCGGCCAGGGCCAGCAGGACGTCGAGCGCGGCGATGTCGGCGGCGATCCTCTGTAAGCGGCGGGTTTCCCGGGCCACGGCCTCCCGGACCTCGAGGAAGAGCCGGTGCTCGAGGAGGCCGATCCTCTCCTCGGCGTGGAGGACCTTCTCCTCGTATTCCTTGAGCTCGGGCGTCAGGAAGCGCTCCGAGTTGACCAGCGTCTGCTTCCGCATGTAGTCGGCCGGGACCTGGGGCAGGTTGGGCTTGGTCACGTCGATGTAGTAGCCGAAGACCTTGTTGTAGCGGACCTTGAGCGAGCCGATCCCCGTCCGTTCCCGCTCACGCCTCTCGAGCTGGGCGATGAAGGACTTGCCGGAACGGCTGACCGAACGGAGGTCGTCGAGCTCGGCGTGATAACCGTCCTTGATGATCCCGCCCTCGGTCAGGAGGAAGGAAGGTTCGTCGAGGACGGCCCTGTCGATGAGGCCGGCGACGTCCTCGGCGTTGTCCCAGCGGCCGGACATGGCCTTGAAGACCTCCGTCGAAAAAGCGCCCAGCTCCCGCTGGATGTGGGGCAAGGGGGCCAGGGACCTCTTCAGGGCGACGAGGTCCCGTGGATGCGCCGCCGCCAGGGCGATCTTCCCGATGAGCCTCTCCAGGTCGAGGACGCCCTTCAGCGCCTCCCGCAGCTCGCGCCGGGCTATGGTCGCGCCGAGGGCTTCGGCGACGCCGTCCTGCCTGGCCGCGATCTCCTTCGTGTCGAAGAGCGGCCGCAGGAGCCGGGAGCGAAGGAGGCGGCCGCCGGGGGCCGTCACCGTGAAATCGATGACGTCGAGAAGCGTGTCCTTGACCTTGCCGTCACGCAGGTTGCGGACGAGCTCGAGGTTGCGGACCGTCGTCGCGTCGAGGACGAGGTGACTCCCGGCGTGGAGGTAGGAGATCCTGTGGACGAGCGCCAAGGAGTCCTGGCGGACCTTCTTGATATAAGCGATGAGGGCCCCGGCCGCGGCCACGGCCAGCCTCTTTTCCTCGAGCCCGAATCCGGCGAGCGACCGGGCGCCGAAATGGCCGAGGACGACGCGGCCGGCCTCGGGCGGGTCGAAGAGCCACCCCTCGGCCGAGCTCAATGCGACGCCGGCCAGGCCGCTCGGCGACAGGACCCGCCGCAAGGCCTCCTCGGTCCCTTCGGGATAGAGGATCTCCTTGGGCGCCGCCTTGAAGATCTCGTCGGAGAGGAGCTTCGCCTCTGGCCAGCCGCCCTCGAGCGTGCGGACCTCGCCGGCGACGAGGTCGAGGAGGGCCATCCCCCACCCCCCGTCTTCGAAGGCCAAGGAGACGATGTATGTGCTCTCCTTGGCGTCCTCCGTCTCGACCTCGACGGCCGTGCCCGGGGTTAGGACCTTGATGACTTCGCGCTTGACGACGCCCTTGGCCGCCTTGGGGTCCTCGACCTGCTCGCAGATGGCGACCTTATGGCCTTGGCGGAGGAGCTTGGGGAGATAGGTATTGACGGCGTGGTAGGGAACGCCGCACATCGGGACCTTCTGCCGCGAGGTCAGGGCGATGTCGAGGATGGGCGCCGCGAGCTTGGCGTCGTCGTAGAACATCTCGTAGAAATCGCCGAGGCGGAAAAAGAGGAGGGCGTCGCGGTGGAGCTCCTTGATGCGGAAATACTGCTCCATCATCGGGGTCAGGGAGTTGTCGTTGGCCATCGGCGAATGCTAACTATACCGATGCCCCCCGGATTTTGCAACAGATGCGGTCGTGTCACTTCGTGTGTGAAGGAATGAGCACGCAGGGGCGATGCCCGGAGAATGACCCCTCGCGATGTTTGACACCCGCTGGGGAGCTAGTGTAATCTCGGGGCGTGAACATCCCCAATTATTTAAGCCTGGCGAGGATACTGGCCATTCCGGCCCTCGTTGCTATGATGCTAGCCGATTTCAAGGGCCACGAGATCATCGCCCTGGTCATCTTCGTGTTCGCGTCGCTGACCGATTGGCTCGATGGCTTCATCGCCCGCCGCAAGGGGGAAGTCACGGTCCTCGGCCAGCTCCTCGACCCGACGGCCGACAAGCTCCTCATCGCTTCCGCTCTTATCTGTCTCGTCGAACTGAAGCTGGTGCCGGCCTCGGCGGCCATCATCATCATCGGCCGGGAGATCGCCGTGACCGGCTTCCGGGCCATGGCCTCGTCCAAGGGGATCAACATCCCGGCCTCGGCCTTCGGCAAAGCCAAGATGGGCAGTGAATCCTGGATCCTCGGAGCCCTTGTCCTGGGCCCGCATTATCTCGGGAAGATCATCATGGGAGCGGCCAATGTCGGCCTGTGGCTGGTCGTTGCCCTTGCGATCATCTCGGCCCTCGAGTATTTCGTCCGCTTCGGCCCCCGGGTCATCTCACAGCCCACCGAATAAGGCCGTCTTCGCCTTTTCCGCGCTCTCCCAATCCTCCACGTTGTGGAATGCCGGCGCCTTGGCCCATCCCCGGCTCGCCCGCTTGAACAGGACGGCCAGGACCTTCCCCGGCCCGCATTCGACGCACGCCTCGACGTCCATGTCTTTCAGCACGCCCATGGACTTCGTCCAGAGGACGGAACGGCTGACCTGCCGCTTGAGGGCGTCGCGGGCCTCCTCCCCGGTCCGGATGAGCCGGGCGTCGACGTTGGTGATGACCGGGAAGCGCGGGTCGGCGAAGGGGACCGCGTCGAGGTCGGCGGCGAGCTTCTCCTCGGCCGGCCTCATCAGCCGCGAATGGAAAGGCGCGCTGACCGGCAGCATGACCGACCGCGGCGCCTTGATGGCGGCCAGCGCTTCCTCGACCGCCGCCTTGTCGCCGGAGATGACGATCTGGTCGTCGCTGTTCCAGTTGGCGATCTCGACGACGCCCGAGCGCACGCCGGCCAGACGCTTCTCGACGACGTCTCCGGGGACGCCCAGGACCGCGGCCATGGCGCCGACGCCGACGGGAACGGCCTCCTGCATGTAGCGGCCTCTCATGTGGACGAGGAGGACGGCGTCTTCGAAACGCAGGACGCCGGCGGCGACGAGCGCCGAATATTCGCCCAGGCTGTGGCCGGCGGCCACAACGGGGTCCCGGCCGAGCAGCCGGCAGGCGGCCGTGCTGACGACGAGGAGGGCCGGTTGGGTGTTCCGGGTCAGGCGGAGCTCCTCCTCGGGCCCTTCGAACGAGATCTTGGAGATCGGAAATCCGAGGACCTCGTCGGCCCTGTCGAAAAGCGCCCGGGCTTCCGGCGATCGATCGTAGAGATCCTTGCCCATGCCCACGGCCTGCGATCCCTGTCCCGGAAAAAGATAAGCGATGTTCATTTCAGGCAATCTTTCTTGAGCTGGATGTCGGCCCGCTGTCTCAGGTCCCGGACCCAATCGGCCGTCTGCTGTGTTCGCCTCTCGTCCCGGAGCTTGGATTCGATCACGTCGGCGACCCGTTCGAGCGGTTCGGGTACGAGGCCGCGGCGGGTCTGCTCCGGGGCGTAGATGTCCCGGTAATGCCGCTCAACCTCCGTGAGCGAAACGGGGATCGTCTGGCTGAACCGCAGGGCCAGGGCTCGGTCATAGAGGATGCGCTCCTCGAGATAGGGCTCCAGGTCCTTGGCGAGGAGCCCGAACTTGCCGAGCTTGGCGGCGAAGTCTTCCTCTCCCAGCGTCAGGCGCAGGTCGGTGACCGCCGCGGCGAGCTCGTCTCCGTCGACTCTCCGAACCTCGCGGGCCAGGTCCAGGACGACCTTCCGGTCGATGAGCGCGTCGAGCGCGAGGAGCCTCGGGTCCGCCCCCGCCTCGACGGCCGCGGCATGCCCCAGGCCGAACTCGGCCGTCACCTGGACGTCGAGAAGGGTGATGATCTCGCCGTTGATGACGGCGACCAGGCAGTTGACCGTTTGGGCCAGGCCGGCGGCCGCCGCCAGGAGTGTGAACAGCATGATCCTCTTGGTCATCTTCGCTCCCGCTCTAGAAGATGTTGCCGATCGTCAGGAAGACGAGCGGCCTCCCTTTCTTGTCCTGCGCGTCGAAGCCCCAGAGCTTCCAGGCGATCTCCAAGCGCACCGGCCCGAGCGGCGTCCGGTAGCGGATGCCGGCGCCGGCCGCCCCACGGAGCTCGAGCGGCCGGAATTCCTGGAGGCTCGCGTACACGTTGCCGAGATCGAAAAAAGAGGTCATCCGGAGCTCCCTCCACGACGGGATGATCCTGAAGGTCAGCTCCGTGTTGACGAGCAGGACCGCCTCGCCCCCGTAGGGCTTGAGGGTCGTCGAATCGAGGGGCCCGAGCATCTCGAACTCCTCGCCCCGGAACGTGTTGCTGCCGCCGGCGAAGAACCTCTCCGGCAGGTGTCTCAGTCCGCTGCCGAGCCCCAGCCGGGCCGTCAATCCGAGGTTCAAACCGGAGGTCAGGGGCCGGAGGAGCTGGGACTTGATAAAGACTTTCTGGTAGTCCGATTGCATCCCAAAGACGGGCACGCCCCACTCGCCGACGACGCTGAAGAAGTAGCCTTTCGTCGGGTTCAGCGTGTCGTCCCGTCTCTCCCAGCTCATGCTGACCGACGCGAGCGCCGCCGAATACGGGAGGAAGCGCCGGTCGATGTCCTCAGGAGGATTCTCGATGTCGTACTCGGGGATGGCCGTCCGCGTCAGGCTCAGCGAGGCGAGGAGGAGGCGGGCTTTCCTCAAGGACATGACCGTGCTGAGGCTGACGCCGCGGCGGTCGAAGGTGAAGCCCACGCGCTCCTCCCGCTCGGCCCAGGCGAGAAGCGTCGTCGGCATGGCCAGGCCGAAGAGGTAGGGTTGACTCCAGGAGGCGACCGCCCGTCTCTCGACGGTGCTGATCTGGCCGAGAACGCCCACCTGGGAGCCGAGGCCGAAGACGTTGCTGCGGATGTATTCGGCCGTGCCCCGAGGCCGGAAGTCATTGGGCCAGGCGGCCAGCGAGCCGACGAGGGGAGTGAGGGACTCGAACCCGAGGCCGGCCCCGACGTAGTTCTTCTCCCCTTCGCGGACGGTGACGACGACGACCTCGTTGCCGGGCCCGGTCTGGACTTCGTCCACGCGGACCTCCGAGAAGATGCCCAGGCGCTCGAGCCGCCTTTTCGTTTCCTGGATCTTCGAATAGTCGGCCTCGCCGCCCTTCTCGACCCGGAGCTCACGGCCGATGACCCGGTTTTTCGTCGTCCGGTTCCCGGTGACGAAGACGTTCCGGATGACGACCTTCGCTCCCTCCTCGATCTCGTAGACGAGGGAGACGCGGTTCTCCGCCGAGGGCTCGACGCGGGCGACGACCTCGGTGCCGCGGACGCCGCGGTTGAGGTAGAAGCTCTCGATCTGGCCGACGTCCCTCTGCACGTTGGGCGGGAAATACGGACCGCCCTGCCGGCTCACGAGCTCGCGGGCGAGGGCCTCGGCCGGGAAAAGGGACGCTCCCTCGAGCCGGATGGCCTCGACCAGGGTTTTCGGCCCCTCCCGGACGTCGAAGACCGCGCGCACGCCCGTCTTCTGCTTGACCAGGTCGAGCCTGACCTGGACGTCGGCGAAGCCGTTCTCCTTGTAGTAGCCCTCGACCTCTCGCGGGATGGTGAACAGCCGGTCGTAGCGGAGGAGCATGAACAGGGGGACGCCCTCGCGGACGGCCAGCCTTGTCTTCATGTCGAGGTCGGTGAACGCGGTGAGGCCCCGGAAATCGACGCCCTCGATCTTGTATTTCCCGCCCGGCGTGACGTCGTGGACGATGCGGATCTCGTCCCGCCCCCTCTCGATCCGGCTCTCGACCGCGGCGAACAGGTAGCCCTTTCTGCGGAGGTGGTTGAGGATCCGGACCTCTCCTTCGGCCAGCCCCCACTGCTCGAACACGCGCTCCTCCCAGATGGGCTCGAGGAGACGGCCGGGGACTTTCGCGCCGTTGACGACGATGGTGATCTTCTCCTGGGGCAGGATCTCGATCCGCAGATCGACCCGGCGGTTCTCGTCGTCGAAGCTCTCGCCGGCCAGGCGGACCTCGGCCCGCGGGTAGCCCGCTTTTCTCAGGCCGGCGGACAGGGCTTCGAGGTCGGCGGCGAAGCGGTTGGGAATGTAGACGTCGCCGACCTTGCTTTTCATCCTCTCGAGGAGCGTCCGTTCGGGGATCTCGGCCTTCCATTCGACCTCGAGCGCCCCAATCCGGAAGCTCTTCCAGTCCATCGCCCGGAAGACGAGGTCGGCCGTGGAGGCGCCGGTCTTCCTCCGGACGTCGCACACGACCACGGCCTCGAAATACCCCTCTTGCCTTAGCCCCTCGCGGACTTCCCCGACGGCTTCCGCCAGACGGTCCTCCTGAAGATAACCGCCCGGCCGCAGCGAAACCAGACCCTCCCTCAGGCGCGCCGGGGAGGCCTTCGTGCCGCGGAAGCGGACGGCGTTGATGAACACGTTCCCGACCAGCTCGAAGACGAGCTCGATCCGTTCCTCTCCCTGTCTCAGGACCCGGATG
>MEYF01000102.1:0-320 GCA_001775755.1 Candidatus Aminicenantes bacterium RBG_19FT_COMBO_65_30
ACCGGGTCAGGGCGGCCTTGAAGCCGATGAGGTGGGTGCCGCCCTCGGTCGTGTTGATGTTGTTGACGAACGAGTAGATCGTGTCGGCGTAGGACATGTTGTACTGGAGGGCCAAATCGACGAAGACGTTCTCGCGCTCGCCCTCGAACATGATCGGCTTGGGATTGATCGTCTGCTTGCTCTGGTTGAGGTACTCGACGAATTCGCGAATGCCGCCCTTGTACTGGAACTCGTGGGACTTGTCGGTCCGCTCGTCGGTGATGGCGATCTTGAGGCCCTTGTTGAGGAAAGAGAGCTCGCGGAGGCGCTGGGCCAGGATC
>MEYF01000102.1:339-6520 GCA_001775755.1 Candidatus Aminicenantes bacterium RBG_19FT_COMBO_65_30
CATCGAAGATGTCCTCGTCGGGCCAGAACGTGACCTTCGTCCCGGTCTTCTTGGTCTTGCCGATCTGCTTCAGCTTGGTGACCGGGATCCCCCGCTCATAGCTCTGGGTGAAGATCCCGCCCTCCCGCTTGACCTCGAGGTCGAGGCGTCTCGACAGGGCGTTGACGACCGAAACGCCGACGCCGTGGAGGCCGCCCGAGACCTTGTAGCTCTTCTGGTCGAACTTTCCGCCGGCGTGGAGCATGGTCATGACGACCTCGGCCGCCGACTTGTTCTCCTTCTTGTGCTGGCCGACGGGGATGCCGCGGCCGTTGTCGACGACCGTGATGGAGTTGTCGACGTGGACGAAGACGTCTATCTCGTTACAGTGGCCGGCCAGGGCCTCGTCGACGCTGTTGTCGACGACTTCGTAGACGAGGTGGTGAAGGCCTTCCGTTCCGGTGCTGCCGATGTACATGGCCGGCCGCTTCCGGACGGCCTCCAAGCCCTTGAGGACCTTGATGCTTTCAGCGGTATACTTGTCTTGCGTCATGCTCATTCACTCTGATTGAGAATGCGGGTTTCCGGCGCGGGAACGTCACGGCACCCGGTGGGCAATTTCCAAGAAATTATTATAGCAAAAATAGGGCCTGAAAGTAAAGGAATATCTTCTCTTTTTTTAAAATTTAATTTATTTTTATTCAACATCTTATACGACTTTTTCGGCACCTGGGGCGGACCGCCGTCCCGGTCTATTATCATGGACGCTCGAGGGGGTCGTTTTTTCTCACAGTTAGGAGGGGGTCAAACCTTAATTCTTATACTTTTTTATGCCGGATATGAAGCCCCCGTCTCCCGGTCCAGACCCATGGCCTGGCGTCGATAAAAAAGTATAAGAATTAAGGTTTGACCCCTTCTTGGTTACTCGCCTGGCCGTTTGCTATAATCGTTTCATGCCGGCCAATCTGCCCCCCGAGTACCACAAGATCGAGGCCGAGCTGCGCACGGCCCGGACGCCGCGGGAAAAGATCGAGATCTACGAGCGCCTCATCGCCGTCATCCCCCATCATAAGGGCACGGACAAGCTCATCGCCATGTACAGGCAGAAGATCGCCAAGGCCCGCGAGGAGGGGGAGCGCCGGCAGGCCACGGCCAAGCACGCGCCGACCTGCAAGGTCGAGAAGTCCGGGGCCGGGCAGGTTGTCCTCGTCGGGCCGCCCAACGCCGGGAAATCCAGCCTTGTCAAAGCCCTCACGGGAGCCAACCCGGAAGTCGCCGACTATCCGTTCACGACCCGCCTCCCCGCGCCCTACATGATGCCCTTCGAGACGGTCCAGATCCAGCTCATCGACACGCCGCCGGTCACCGGCGAGCTCATGGAGACATGGTTCCCGGAGATGGTCAAGATGGCCGACGCCGTCCTCCTCGTCGCCGACCTGGCCGACCCAGACACGGCAAGCCAGCTCGACGGCATCCTCCGCAGACTCAAAGAGCGCAAGGTGGATCTCATCGGCGCGTGGACGGATATCCCGCCCGAACGGTTCCCGTTCATCAAACGGACGGTCCTCGCCGCGAACAAGCTCGACATCGATGGCGCGGCCAAGGCCTTCGAGGACCTCGGCGTTCTCCTCGAAACGCCGTTCGAACGGATCGCCGTCTCGGCGGTGACCGGCCGCGGCCTGGAGGGGCTGCGCCGGGCGGTCTTCGGACTTCTCCGCGTCGTCCGAGTCTATAGTAAGATCCCCGGGAAGAGGGCGGAGAAACATTCCCCTTTCACGCTCAAGCTCGGCAGCACGGTGATGGACATGGCCCGGGCTGTCCACAAGGATTTTTCGGAAAAGCTCCAGTACGCCCGCGTCTGGAACGCCGCCGGCCTCGACGGACACCGGGTCAACCGCGACCATGTCCTGGCCGACGAGGACGTGGTCGAGCTCCACATATAATCCCTGGCGAGCCCGGACTCAACCCCAAACGATAGAGCGCTTGACGCCGACCCCTTCGTTGCCGAAACGGACGGCGTTAAGCGTCGCGATCAGTTACGGAAGTTGAGCACGGGCTCGTCGCTCATGTCCATGATCGTCATGAAGAGGAGCTGGGCGATATCCTCCATGATCTCCGGCGTGACGAGGTCGATCGCGTCCCGCGTGTTGTGATAGGTCGGGTAGGGCGGGCGCGGCCCGCCGTAGGCGCCGAAGGTCAGGGACGGCACGCCCTTCCAGAAGAACCAGGCCGAGTCCTGCCGCGGACGGGCGGGGTAGGACGCCGGTCCCGTCCTCAGCGTCCGGTGGACGAAGCCCTTATTGGCTTTCTCGACGAATTCCCAGAACTTGGGATAGGTCGTCCCGCCGGAGGCGGAGATCTTGTCGCCGCTGCCAGGACCCTCCATGTTGATGAAAACAATTGTTTTATCCAGAGGGAAGAGGGGCTGGTCGGTGTAGTAATGCGATCCTTCCGTCCCCTGGTCCTCGCTCTGCTCCTCGCTGCCGAAGAAGAAGAACACGACCGTCCGCTTCGGCTTGACGGCGCACTTGGCCATGGCCTCGGCGACGCCCAGGCCGACGGCCACGGCCGTGGCGTTGTCGTTGGCCCCGGGCATGAGCGCCCACATCCTGCCGAGGTGGTCGAGGTGTCCGCCGACGATGATGACCTCGTCCTTGAGCTTGGGGTCGGTGCCGGGAATCTGGCCGATGAGGTTGAAGCCGACGCCGTCGGGATGGTGTTCCGTCTTGTTGCTGATGGTCATCGTCTTGCCCGTGGCGAAGGACTGGGGCTTGAGCTCGGCGCGGATCCTAGCCACCGTGTCCTTGTACATCCGGCCGGTCCCGGCGAAGACGTCGGCGACCACGGCCGCGCCGACGTGGTGGTAGACGAACCCTTCGACGTAGGCGTTGTTGGGGTTGCCAATGGGTCCGTAGTTGTAGATCATGCCCTTGGCCCCGTGGGCCACGGCGTTCCTGAGCTTATATTGGTGGAAGGAATAGGGCCGCCACTTCTTGAACTGCTCGAGCGTTTTCTCGCCCGGGCCGACCGGGACCTCGGAGTCCATGAGCACGATCTTGCCCTTGACGTCGACGCCGTTGTAGTCGTCGTAGCCGAGCTCGGGCGCGGTGATGCCGTAGCCGACGTAGACGACCTCGGCCGTGATCTCGCCCGACCCCGACGTCCCGCCGGGGATGAACTCGTCCTCGTATTTATAGTATTTCTTGACGACGCCGTTCTTCCCGTAGGGCACATCCAGGACGCACACGCCGCCCGGATAGACGGTCGTATAAGGATTGGGAAAGTTCTGCCGGTAGGTCCCGTTGTCGCCCGCCGGCTGGACGCCCCAGCCCTTGAGAAGGGACTCGACCCAAGCGCCGCAGGCCTCGTACTCCTTGGTACCGGTCAAGCGGCCGCCGTATTTCTCGGAGACGAGCTCCTCGACGTAGTCGTAGAGCGTGTGGCTGGAAATGAGATGCATGGCCTCCAGGATCCTGGCCTCGTCGGTCGCCGGGGGCGCGGCCTGGCGGGCCTGCTGGGAATGAAGACTCAGTCCCGCGACCGCGAGAACCAGGAATGCGGCCGGGACGAGACGGCGGGAAAGCTTCATGATGACTCCTCCTTCGTCGATGGGATGGAGGAGTATTTTACGTTCGCGCCGGGTTCAAGTCAAAGACAAAAGCCAGAAATAGCCGACAAGCACCCATTAAATCCGAGCCGTCTTCAAATCCCGGTCTGGGCGTGATCAGCGCGGCAAAGGCGGCCGTTTTTCTTCGAGGAGTTTGGCGACGGCGTCCCGCAGGGTTTGCAGTTCGAACGCGTAGGCTTGACGGAGCCGGCCCAGGGTCTCATCGAGCGAGACGTCGGACGGCAGGCCGAGCCGGGCCACGATGTCTTTAGCCGGGATCCCCGTCGCGCGTTCGACCTCCCGGAGGGTCATCTTTCCGGTGATGACGGCCTCGGCGGTCCCGGCCTCCTGCCGGCCGGCCACGGTTTTGTCTCCGTGGACGTCCGCTTCGGCGGCCGCTACGCCCGGCTCGCGCGCTGCGGCGGGTGCTCCCACCGAGGCCGTCGAGGCGGCTTGGTCAAGCGGCTCCAGCGCCGGGCGGCCGCTCTCCACGACCCTTCTGCCCTGCTGACCTTGTCCCTCCCCGAATTCGGCGTATGCAGGATCGTTTTTCGACGCGGCCAGCCAAAAGACGGCGGGAACGAGGACGACTGCCACGACCGAAAGAGCCATGGCCCCTTTCCAGAATCTCCCGAAGAGGCCCTTCGCCTTGCCTTTGACCCAGCTCCAGGCGAGGACGATGTGGACGACGACGACCGCCGTAAAGGCGAGGGAGAGATAGAGATGGACATCCCCCCATTGGTGGCGGTGGAGGCCGAGGAAATATTTCGATTGCCCGGGCCCGAGGCGGCCCTCGGGGATGACGAATCCCATCAAGAGGCCGATCAAGACTATCCCCAGCATACACAGGAACATCAACGTGTCGACGATGTATTTCCAATCCGTCCGGCTGAACTTCATGATCGTGCTCCCTTCAATGAGCGCTCAGGCCTTGTCCAGGGCTTGCCGCAGGTCCTCCTGGAGGTCCTCGACGCCCTCGCAACCGGCCGACAGACGGATGAGGTCGTCGGTGATGCCGGCCATCTCCCGGTGTTCTTTGGAGACGCCGGCGTGGGTCATGCTGGCCGGGTGCTGGATGAGGCTTTCGATCCCGCCGAGCGATACCGCCAGCGTGCAGAGACGGACGGCGTTGATCATTTTTCGGCCCGGCTCGTACCCGCCGTGGAGGCCGAAGCAGATCAATGATCCGAAGCCCTTCATCTGCTCCTTGGCCAGGGCATGCTGGGGGTGGCTCTCAAGTCCCGGGTAATTCACCCAGCGAACCTTGGGGTGGGCGGCAAGCCAGGGAGCCAGTACGGCGGCGTTCTTCTGGCTCTTCTCGACCCTGAGCGCGAGCGTCCGCACCCCCCTCAGGACGAGCCAGGCCTGGTGCGGATCCATCGTGCCGCCCATGAGGACGAGGACCTTGCGAAGCCTCTGATGGAGCGCCTCCTCGCGGGCGATGATGACGCC
Organism: Candidatus Aminicenantes bacterium RBG_19FT_COMBO_65_30; assembly: GCA_001775755.1. Lineage (GTDB taxonomy): Bacteria > Acidobacteriota > Aminicenantia > Aminicenantales > Saccharicenantaceae > RBG-16-66-30. The sequence goes on from MEYF01000102.1 coordinate 5,378, forward strand.
GCCCACGACGTCGCTATGGCCGTTGATGAACTTCGTCAGGCTATGGATGACGACATCGGCGCCCAAGGCGAGCGGGTTCTGGAGAAGAGGGCTGGAAAAGGTGTTATCGACGACGAGCGTGATGCCCCTGTCTCGGGCCAGCCGGGCGCAGGCTTTGATGTCCGTAATGGCCAGCGTGGGATTGGACGGCGTCTCGATGAACAGGAGCCGGGTCGTCGGCCGCAGGCATTTTTCGATGTTCCGGAAGTCCGAAGTGTCCACAAAATCCGCGCTGACGCCGAAGCGCGAGAACTCGTTCTCGAGGACCGTCCGCGAAGGTCCGTAGATCGAGGCCGTGCCGACGACGTGGGCGTCCTTGTCGAGGAGCGCGGCGTAGACCGTCGACACGGCGGCCATCCCCGTCGCCGTGGCCGAGGCGTCGAAGCCGCCTTCGAGCGTGGTCAGGCTCTCCTCGAGGGCCCGGACGGTCGGGTTGGCGATACGCGTGTAGATGAAGCCTTTCTCCTTCCCGGCGAACCGGGCTGCGCCCTGCTCGGCGCTCGCGAAGGCGAAGGTGGAGGACTGGTAGATGGGGACGGAAACCCCGCCGTAAAGGCTGTCGGGCTCCTGCCCGGCGTGGATGACGGTGGTTTCCTGGTTCTCAAAATGGTGTTTCAAGGAAATCTCCTTTTCAGTGGTCGCAGACGTTCTCCCCCGCCTGGAGCGTCCCGGCCAGATAATCGCCGGCCAGACGTTCGGGCGTATCGGCCGGGGCGCCGACGATCACCTGGATACCCTGCTCCACGAAGAGATCCTGGGCGCGCTGCCCCATGCCGCCGGCGATGATCACGTTAGCTCCGCGCTCGGCCAGCCATTTCGGCAGGAGCCCCGGCTGATGCGGAGGTGCGTCGATGTCCTCCCGCTTGAGGATCGTCTTTTCCGTCGGGTCCACATCGACCAAAGCGAAACGCTCGCAGTGGCCAAAATGCATCGAAAGTTTTCCACCCGCCAAAGGAATGGCGATTTTCATGTGTTTTCTCCTATTTTCGCTCGAATTTCCGACTCGACTTCTTGCTCAATGTTCTTTATGACCGGGACCGTAATCTCTTCCTAAAACCTGTTTCCGCCGGCATGCCGTTAACAATGACAACATATCCTATTTAT
>MEYF01000103.1:0-977 GCA_001775755.1 Candidatus Aminicenantes bacterium RBG_19FT_COMBO_65_30
CCCGGCCGTGAAGGACCGGTTTCTCCGTTTTCTGGCCGGAGGAGCCGCCGGCCGATAGACCGAAACACACGATGAGGATGCCCATGGAGATCTTTTTCATCTGCCCATCCTTCTTGTCCCTCGCCGGGATCATCGATCGACCGGATCGAGGTCATAATGAATGCTGAACATGATCGCCCGTCCAGAACAGGCGAGGACCGGGACGAGGCGCTGCCGCCGGCCGTGGTTGCGCACGACAAGCCGGGCGACCAGGTGGCCGACGACCGCGCCGACGACCACGTCGGACATCCAATGGCGGTCCATCGTCAGCCGCGAAAGCCCCACCCCGGCGGCGACGGCGTATGCCAGGACCGGCACCCAAGTGCGGTGACGGTACTGAAGGGCGACGACTGTCGCCAAGGTGAAAGCGGTGGCCGTGTGACCGGAAGTGAAAGACGAGTAGCGGCCGCCGTTTTCCCTGTCGAAGCTTTTGAAAAAGCCGGCCGGTCCCGACCAGTGGTCTTCTCCGTCGGCGACGAACGGACGCTGTCGCCCGGTGAGACCTTTGAGGACATTGTCTACGAGGAACGTTTGGGCCATGGCGCTGGCCGCCAGATAGCCCGTATCCCTCGCTCTCTCGTCCTTGAAGATGAGGCCGGCGCCGAAGAAGGCCCCGGCTGTCGCCAGCGCCCCGGCGGCCCCCATCTCGGTGACCACGGGGCCGACGTCGCCCACCCAGGGGTGCCTTTCGGCATACCCCTGGACGGCGTCACGAATGTCTTCGTCGGCGACGATGAAGAAGGTCGTGGCCGCGGCCAGGGCGATGAGCGGGCCGATGTGCCTGTCCTTGATGCGGAAAGGGGCGCTCCAGATCCTGCCCGTGTCATGGAGGAAATCCCGTCCGGCTTGCTTGAGGGTAAGGGGATCGTCCGATACGGCGGGCCGGCCGCAAGTATCGGTCGCGCCCGGGCCTGGGCGGCCGGGCGTTCCCAGGGCCG
>MEYF01000103.1:1165-18769 GCA_001775755.1 Candidatus Aminicenantes bacterium RBG_19FT_COMBO_65_30
TCCATGTACCGCATTGAACAACACCCCATCCTGCCCATTCCTTCCCGCCGTAAGATCCCCTTCACCTGGAAAGGCCGCGCTTTAGAGGCTCTCGCGGGCGAAACCCTGTCGTCCGCGCTCTTCGCGGCCGGCATCCGCGTTTTCGGCCATCATGCCAAGGACGGCGCCGCCCAGGGCATCTTTTGCGCTAACGGCCAGTGCGCCCAGTGTCTCGTCCTGACCGATGGCATCCCCGTCAAATCCTGCATGGAGCTCGTCCGGCCCGGAGTCCGGGTCGAGCCCGTCGAGGGTCTGCCGGAGCTGCCCCGCGTCGACGCCCGCGCCGCCGGCCGGGCGAAGGCCAAGCCCGTCGAAGCGGTTCGCGTGCCGGTCCTGATCATCGGCGGCGGGCCGGCCGGACTTTCGGCCGGTATTGAGCTCGGCAAGCGCGGCGTCGAAACGCTCATCATCGACGACAAACACCGGCTCGGCGGCAAGCTCATCCTGCAGACCCACCGCTTCTTCGGCTCCATCGACGCCGTCTTCGCCGGCACGCGCGGCATCGACATCGCCACGCGACTCGAGAACGAGGTCCGCGCCTTCCCCAACGTCCGCGTCTGGCTCCAGAGCTCGGCGTTGGCCGTCTACAGCGACAGGACGGTCGGCGTCCTCGTCGAGGGACGGCGGTACGTGGTCGTCACCCCGGACGTTCTCCTCGTGACCGCGGGGGCCCGGGAAAAGAACCTGGCTTTCCCCGGCAACACCCTGCCGGGGGTCTACGGCGCGGGCGCTTTCCAGACGCTCGTCAACAGGGATTTGGTCAAGCCGACGGGACGGCTGTTCATCGTCGGAGGCGGCAACGTCGGCCTCATCGCCGCCTACCACGCCCTCCAGGCCGGCATCGCCGTGGTCGGTCTCGTCGAGGTCATGCCGGAGTGCGGCGGCTACAAGGTCCACCGGGACAAGCTCGCCCGGCTGGGCGTGCCCATTTACACCTCCCATGCGGTCCTCAGCGCCAACGGCGCCGACGCCGTCGAGTCGGTCACCATCGCCCGCGTCGACGAGGAATATAGTCTCGTCAAGGGGACCGAGCGGTCCTTCGACTGCGACACGCTCCTCATCGCCGTCGGCCTCGACCCCGTCAACGAGTTCTATGATAAGGCCCGCGAGTTCGGCCTCCCCGCCTTCGCCGCCGGAGACGCCGAGGAGATCGCCGAGGCCTCCGCGGCCATCTTCTCGGGCAAGATCCGCGGCCTCGAAGTGGCCCGAGCCCTCGGCCACGACGTCGGCGAGATCTCGCCGGAGTGGTACCGGACCTCGGACATCCTCAAATCGCGGCCGGGTGCGACCATTCACGAAGAGATGCCCAGCGCTGAAGCGGGGGTTTTTCCGGTCATCCACTGCAGCCAGGAGATCCCCTGTGACCCCTGCACCGGCGTCTGCCCGAACGACCTCATCGAGATGGATAAGACGGATATTCGCCTGCTGCCGTCCTTCGTCGGCGAGAAAGGCGGCAAGGGCTGCACGGGCTGCGAAAAATGTGTCGCCATTTGCCCCGGGCTGGCCGTCACCCTCGTCGACTACCGCAAGGACCCGGAGTTCCCGACCGTGGCCATCCCCTTCGAGTTCCTTAAGGACACTCTAAAAGCCGGGGACGTCGTGGTCGTCGAGGATACCGAGGGGAACGCCCTGGGCCGGGTCGAGGTCGGCGCGGTCAAGGCCATCAAGGCCAACGACCGGACCATGATCGTCAAGGTCCGGGCTCCGAGGGAATACGCCAAGAGGATCGCCGGGATCCGCGTCCAGCCGCCCGAGACCGGGGAGCCCCTCAGCCGCTACGTCGAGCGAACCGACGAAGACGCCGTCATCTGCCGCTGCGAGCGCGTTACAGCCGGCGACATTCGAAAGCTCATCCGCGAGGGCGTCCGGGATATCAACGAGATCAAGGCGATGACCCGGGCCGGCATGGGCTCCTGCGGCGCGAAGACCTGCACGCCTCTCATCCACCAGCTGTTCCGCGAGGAGGGGGTGCCCGAGGCCGAGATCATCGACCAGCCGAAGCGGCCCCTGTTCCTGGAAGTGCCTCTGGGGATATTCGCCGGATTCGACCCTGAGGAAGAAGGCCATGACAGCGAATAGAACCTTCGACGTCATCGTCGTCGGGGCGGGAAGCGTGGGCGCGCCCGCCGCCCTGTCCCTGGCCGAGGCCGGTCTCAAAGTCCTCGTCGTCGACCAGTACCCGAGCGTCGGGCAGGGCTCGAACAAGCGGGCCATCGGCGGCCTCCGGGCCACCCATTCCGATCCGGCCAAGATCCGGATCGGCCTGAGGAGCCTCGAAATGTTTGCGACCTGGGAGGAGCGGTTCGGCGACCGGATCGAATGGCGCAAGGGCGGCTACTCGTTCGTCGCCTACCGGGCTGAAGAGGAGCGGACGCTCAAGGAGCTCCTCGTTGTCCAGAAAAAGTACGGGCTCAACATCGACTGGCTCGATGCCAAAGCCTTCCTGGAGGTCATCCCCGATCTCAATCCCGAGGGCCTCATCGGCGGGACGTTCTCGCCCGACGACGGCCACGCCTCCCCCCTGCTGGCCGTCCACGCGTTCTACAGCCGAGCGAAAATGCTCGGCGCCGAGTTCCACTTCAACGAACGCGTCACCGGGATCGTCACGGCAGGCGCCCGGGTCCGGGGCGTGCGCACCGACAAGGGCGATTACGGTGCCCCGGTCGTAGTCAATGCGGCCGGACCGTGGGCCGCGGAGGTGGCGGAGCTGGCTGGGATCGACGTCCCCGTCCGGCCAGATTCGCACGAGGGCGCGGTGACCGAGGCCGTCGCCCGCTTCCTGGAGCCCATGGTCGTCGACCTCCGCCCCGTCGACGGCTCGGCCAACTACTATTTCTATCAACACGATACGGGCCAGGTTATTTTTTGCATCACGCCCAGCCCCAGCATCTGGGGGATGGATATCCGCGAAACGAGCTCTTTCCTGCCCCTCGTCGCAAGCCGCATGGTCGGCCTTATCCCCCGGCTCAAGAACCTCCGCGTTCGACGGACCTGGAGGGGCCTCTACCCCATGACCCCCGATGGCTTCCCGATCGTCGGCTGGACCCGCGACCTCGAAGGCTACATGCTGGCGGTGGGGATGTGCGGCCAGGGTTTCATGCTCGGCCCCGGGCTGGGCGAGCTCATGACCCGATTGGTCCTTGACGCGGCCACCGAAGAAGACAGAGAAACCCTGTCCTACCTCAGCCCCTACCGGGAGTTCAAGGGCCAGGAAAAGCTGAAATAGGCGTCACTCTTCAACGGACGATGAGTCTCCTCCCGGCCACGTCCAGGATGCCCATCTCGATGTCGTAAACGGTCTTAAGGAGGGCTTCGCTCAGGACCTCCCGCGGCGGGCCCGAGGCCACGATGTTCCCGCCTTTCATGAACACCATCTCGTCGGCGTACTTCACGGCCATTTCCAGGGCATGCAGGGTGACGACGATCGTTTTTCTCCTCTCGACGGCCAGGCGCCGGACGAGTCCCATGATTTCCATCTCGTGGCGGGGGTCGAGGAACGTCGTCGGCTCGTCGAGAAGGAGGATCTCGGACTGTTGGGCCAGCGTCCGGGCGATCAGGACGAGCCGCCTCTCCCCCGAGCTGAGCTCGAAGAACGGCCGGCTCTCGAAGTCGGCCAGGCCGACGAAGCGAAGGGCTTCTCGGGCGGCCTCGACGTCGTGGCGGGCGGGCGAAGAGAAGGCCGGGATGGACGCCGCCCGTCCCATCAGGACGAAATCCAGGACGGCGTAATTGAAGGTGAAGGCGGGCTCCTGGGGGACATAGCTGACGAGGCGGGCCCGGCTTTTTCCGCTGAGCCCGGCCAGGTCCCGTCCGTCCACGAATATCGCGCCCCGTGACGGAGGAAGGACCGAGGCCAGGCATTTGAGGAACGTCGACTTGCCCGCCCCGTTAGGACCGACGATGGCCGTCACCCGGGCCTCGGCGAAGGTCATGCCGGCGACCCGGAGGGTGAATTTCCCGTAGGAAAATATCAGATTCTCGACGCGGACTTTCACAGCCAGATCTTCCCGGATTTTTTCAGGAGGACGATGAAGAAGGGGATCCCGACGACGCTGGTCAGGATGCCGATGGGGATCTCGAAGGAGGCCGAGCCCCGGGCGATGTCGTCGGCGACGATGAGGAGGCAGGCGCCGTAGGCGGCCGACAGCGGCACGACCTTGCGGTTGTCGGCGCCGACGGCCATCCGGACGAGGTGGGGGACGATGAGGCCGACCCAGCTGATGACTCCCGTGACGGCCGTGGCCGCCGCCGTCGTCAGCGCGGCCAGGACGATGACGACGATCTTCTCTCGCTTGACGTTGACGCCCAGGGCCCGGGCCTCGTCGTCCCCAAGGGACAGGACGTTCAACCGCCAGCGGAGGAGGATGAGGACCGTGACCCCGACGCCGATGATGGGCAGGGTCACGGCCAGGTCGCTCCAGGTGGCCTGGCCGAGGCTGCCCATGAGCCAGAAAATAAGGGATTGCAGGGCGTAGGGGTTGGCGAAAAACTCGACGAGGGACAAGAGGGCCTGGAAAAGGGCCGAAACGATAACGCCGCTGAGAAGGACGGACACGATCTGGGAGGCGGACTTTCCGGCGATCAGCAGGACGGCCAGGACGGCGATGATGGCGAAGACGAAGGCCGCGGCCTGGGCCGGGACCTTGCGGCCCAGGAAAACGACCGAGAGGGCGGCGCCGAATGCGGCCCCGTAGGAGATCCCCAGGCTGAATTCGAAGACCAAGGGATTCTTGAAGATCGCCTGCAGGGACGCCCCGGATACGGCCAGGGCCGCGCCGGCGAAGAGCGCCAGCAGGAGTCGCGGCAGGCGGATGCGGAAGAGAATGTCGGCGTAGGGCGACGGCCCGCTCCCTTCCCCGCCGGGGAAGATAGCGCCGACGAGGCTCGAGAACACGGCCTTGGGCGGGATGCGGTAGGCGCCGATGTTCAAGGACAAAAGGAGCAGGATGACCGGCAGGACGGCCGCCAGGACGAACAGCGCCGTTGTTTTCCTATCGCGTCGTCCACTCATGGCACTCGAGGAGGCGGCAAAGGGCGCCGAAGACGCCCTCGACGCCGTAGAAATCCTTGAAAATGATATCTCCCACCCGGACCAGGTCGGGGTCCGGCGCCTCTTCAGGGTGGAGCAAGTGCGCGAGGTAGAGTGTCTCGACGAGGACAAGGGCCGGGTCCCACCAGTACCAGAACCCGAACGTGAAGTGTACGCGCCCGGACCGCACCGCCCGGAGGGAGGCCAACCGCGGATCCCGGAGGATGCTCTCGACCGTCACCCGTCTCTCCGCCGGCGGATAATTGCCCTGGACGAGAATGACCTCGGGGTCCCAGAGCAGGATCTTCTCGATGGAGATGGTAACGCCGACCGTGCCGAGATAGTCGGGGAGAAGGCCTGAAGCGGCGTTCCGCCCCCCGGCCGCGTCCACCGGTTCATAGGAGACCGGGGTTCGAACGAGAGAGCCCCAGAAAGAGAGGTAGACCGAGGGCCGGGCCTCTGCCGGCTTCGACGACACGAGTCGTTCGACGGCATCGAGCCTGTCCTTGAACTGCGCTGTAAGTTCGGCCGCGCGGCCCTCCCGGCCGAGGATCCGGCCGAGCGTCTCGATCTCCGAGAATAGGTCCTGGAACCTGCCCATCGAGGCCAGGGCCACGACCGGAACCCTCATTTTTCTCTCGATCGCCTCGGTCATCCGGAATTCCGAGGGCGAAGCGAAGACAATGTCCGGCCGGAGCCTGACGGCCTCCTCGTAGTTGAGCTCCTGGCCCTGGTTCGAAACGACCGGGAGGCGCCCGGCCGCAGGGAAGACGAGCGGGAATAGGCGGTCATGGTTGCGGAGGAAAAAGTCGACCCCCACAAGCCTCTCCCCCGCTCCAAGAGCGACGATGATCCGCGTGACTTCGGGCTCGAGGGAGATGATCCTCCCGACCCTTTCGGGGACGACGACCTTCCGCCCCAGGCTGTCGACGACAGTGACGGAGCCCCGGGCCTGGCCGGCCTCGGCCGATGCGGACACGGCCAGCAGGGCCGCCACGCAAAAAGTCAGGATATTCCTCGCCGGCATCATGGCCCTCTTCATGTTCAACCGAAGACGACCTGCCCGAAGAATTCCGGACGATGGAAATCGGGGGCGGGAGTCTCGACGCGGCTCCAGGCCCCGTAGTGCGGCACCTCGGTCTCGTCTCCGCATTTGTAGAAATTCGCGGCTGCCCGATGGCCGGGCCGGACCTCCTGACCGTAGATCTTCCGGAAGAGAGCGAGCGGGATCCGGTATTCGAGAGTCCACTCCGCCGCGCCGTGCTCCCCGTCGATGGGCCCGGGGATCGAGGAAACGACATCGAACCCGGCCAGATCCTCGGGCCAAAGAGGCTCCCGACGGGAACGGTCCGGGCCGAAGGCGGCGAGGAGCGCCCCGGCGGCGTTGGTCTCGAAGTTGATGTAGCCCTGCCGGCTCTCGGGGAAAGCGTCTATGAAGAACTCGACGCAGCTGTCTTTGTAGACGGGATCTTGGAACTTGGTGTACTTGACTCGGACCCGCTTCTCTCCCACCCTGAAACGGACGTGGAGGAAGCCGCGCGACCAACACAGACGGACTTCGACCGCGGGACGATAATCGTTCGCCAGCCAGAGGTAATGGCCGATCCAGATCGGCGTGATATCCGCCCAAGGGGCGGCGGGGTCGCCCGGGCGGAATTCGGCGGCGACGGGCCGGATCGTGTAGGACGGCCGCGGCGCGTCGTGCGTCACTTGACCGACCCCGCGCAGGCCTCGACCATCTTGGCGATGGCCTTGACGACGGCGAGCTCGGCGTGGGCGGCCGGCTTGGCCGCTTCGGCCAGCACCTGGCCACGCTCCTCAGCCCAGGACGCGGGCCGGCCTTCTCCCTTCGACAGGTGACTCAAGGCTTCGAGCCCGACCTCGCAGGCACGGAAAAGGCCGAGGGACAGGGGTTCGATCTCCCTCAGGGCCGGCGACCCGGCGACGAGCGGCAGGACGAGAGCGTGGTTGTCCCTCCAGGCAGCTAGGATTCTCTCGAGATCCGCGCCGAGCCGGGGGTCTTTTCCAGCCAGGAACAGGTCGACCTTCTTCCGGAAGGCTCTGGCCGGGAGGGACTCGGGCGCGCAGGCATCGACGAAGCGCGTGAACGGCGAAAGGCTGGTGTAGACGGCCTGGCCGTGCCGCTGGTAGTTCTTGAGCGGCTCGACGGCTTCGGCTAAAACCTTCAACGGCTTGACGCGCGGGCCGCCGCTGAGCCGTCTCAGGAACATGTCCGGGTTTTTAAGATGGAGAAGGCCCAGCTCTTCGATCTCGATGCTCACGAAGCCGAGGCGACGATACATGTCGTCAACGTCGTTCACGGAGACCGGCGACCAGAGCCTCTCGGCGATCGCCGCCGCGCGCGGCCAGATCCTCGAATCGATCGTCTCCGACGTCACCAGCTCGGACCACATCGTCGCCTCTCCGCCGAGGATGAGCCCCTTCTGGCGGTCGTCGAGCGGCGAATCCGAGGGCAGAGGATCGTTGAGATAGTGGATTTCGGCGGTCTGGCTCAGGTCGATGTAATAGCCGTTGGAGAGAATCCCCTGATACCCCTTCTCCGCGGCTTCGACGAGGGCCTTCTGGCCGCGCCAGGAATGGATGACGATATCGGTCGGGAGCCCCGGCTGGAAGATCTCGTCCCAGCCGACCATCTTCTTGCCGTGCTTGGTCAGGATCTTGAGAAGTCGTTTGTTGAAATAAGCCTGGAGGGCGGCGTTGTCGGCGAGACCGTTCTTTTTCTTGAAGGCCTGGATGGCCGGATTGGCGTCCCATTGGTGGCCCTCGACTTCGTCTCCGCCGATATGGAGGTACGGGTCGGGGAAGAGCGCGCTCATCTCCTTGAGGAAGGCGTCGAAGAAAGGATAGATCCGCTCGTCGGCCGGGTTGAAGGCCGGGCCGAAGACGCCGAACTTCCGTTCGATGCCGAAGGCGCCCGGCGCGCTCGAGAACTCGGGGTAGGCGACGAACCAGCTGGTCGAGTGTCCGGGAATGTCGAACTCGGGCATGACCCGGATGCCGCGATCGGCGGCGTAGTCGATGACGTCGCGGATCTGCGCCTGGGTGTAGAACATGCCGTCCGAGCCGAGCCGGTGGAGCTTCGGGAAAACCTTGGACTCGACGCGAAAGCCCTGGTCCTCGGTCAGGTGCCAGTGGAAGACATTCATCTTGACCGCGGCCATGGCGTCGAGGTTCCTCTTGATGACGTCGACGGGTTGGAAATGGCGGCCGACGTCGATGAGAAGCCCCCGCCAGGTGAAACGCGGCTTGTCGGCGATGTCGACGCAGGGATAATAATACCCCGTTTCGTCCGCGCTGAGAAGCTGGAGCAGGGTCTCGAGGCCGCGCAGGATCCCGATGTCGGTTTTGGCCGTCAGGGTCACTTTGGCCATTCCCACCGACAGGGCGTAGGACTCGTCCTCGTTGGGCTGCAGCTTGCCGGCTCTTTCATAAGCGTAGCGGATGCCGCCTTCGCCCGGCGGGCTTTGGGCGGCCAGGAAGTCCTGTTTAAGGAAAAGCCCCGTCCTCCCGGCCAGCCGGGACATGAACCGTGCGGCCGCCATGAAGGCACGGCTCGAGGCGGGCCCCGGGCCGCCGATGACGAGGCCGTCGTCGATGCGAAAACGGCCGTCCCGGACGGCCACTCTCTCGGGGATGGGCAGGAGCTTCAGGACGCCGTCGGGAGACTGCGCTGCCGCGGGGGCCGGACCCGTCCAAAGGACGCCGCCGAACGCCAAGATCGTAAGGGCGAGGAGAACGCGGAATTTGGGCGCCGATGTGCGGATCATGGTTCCTCCTCTATCTTTAGGGGTCCGGAAGACCCTTTATAGCATAGAGGAGGGGCGCGGAAAAGAGTCGCCTACGGAGGTCAGCCCTCGATCTTCTCGACGACGATGGTCAGGTTCGAGGCCAGGGCGGCGACGGCGCCGACAGCGGCCAGGATCGGCGCGACGATCGCACCGACGACGCCGACCGTGAGCGGGATCTCCATGAACGTCTTGCCATGTTCGTCCTTGAGGATGATCCGCCGGACGTTGCCCTCGTGGATGATCTCCTTGACCTTGTTGAGGATCTCCCCGCCGTTCAGGCGGAATTCCTCGAACCTCGTCTTCCCCTGCTTTTTCTCTTCGGTCATATTCGCCCTCCGCTCGTCGATGATCGGCGCCTCCGGCCTGGAAGCCGGAAATGCGCCGTCTATGGGAAATACGTCAGAGGTCCGGAAAGAGTTTCCTCAGGATGTCGAGCGATTCCGGAAAAAGGTCGGCCAGGCCGATCGACTGCCATTCCGCGTAGGTGAAGCGCCACTCCCCTCGGCCGGTTTTCCGGAGATCGAGGCGGAAGCGGTAATATTCGCCGGTGTAGCGGATGAGCTTGCGCAGGACCTCGGCCGCCCCGTGCGACAGGGACACCTCGCACTCGACGGACGCCCGGCCGTCCGGTTCGATGCTCCCGACGCGGGCGCCCAGCAGATGGATGACCACCCCGCGGAATCTGTCCAGGTAATCCGTTATAAGCCGGACCGTGCCCTCCGTGTCCCGGCCCTCGAAGTCGGAATATTCCGGGGCGAAGAAGTCCATCAGGGCGCGGACCTCCCTTTTTTCGGCCCGGGCCACGGAATCCTTGATGAGCTCCTTGATGCGAGCCTCTTCGGATGGCGTCCCGCAAACCACGGCGAGAAAGCCGACGGCGGCGAGCGCCGAGGCCGCGGTGAAGGGGCCTGTCCGGGATCTCATCAACCCGCGCCTCCACCACCACCGCCTCCTCCGCCCCCGCCTCCGCCGCTGAAACCGCCCCCTCCGCCCGAGGAATAGTGGGCGGCCGAGGTGCTGGCTTGTTGGATGGCCGTGGCCGTGTGTTCGATGCTGCTGATCACGTGCTCGAGCCCCCCACCGGCGAGGAACCCCGGCCGGCCGAAACCGGCGTACCACACGGGCACGGCGGCCCGTTCGTCCTGAAGGATGACCGGCAGCATCTTCAGGATCTTCTTGGCGTTCCCGAAAAGGATGCCGAAGACGAGGTAGTGTTCCCAGAGCTTGTAAGCCTCCGGCGGGATCTCCTTGAACTCGGAAAAGTCGTCGAGGAAGCGATCGAGGCCTTTCCAAGCCTCGTTCTCGCGGGCCCAGTTCATCGTCCTCCGCTTCAGCGTGGGGATGAGGGACAGAGAGAGGATAAGCAGGACGGGGCTGAGGGTCAGCACGGCCAGGGGCAGGGAGACGGCGTAAAAGCGATTCCTGGCCTTGAGGCCCTCGGGTTCGAGGAAGCCGAGGGGCTTCGCCTCCTCCCGGACGCTCTTTGTCCACTTCATGTACCAGGCTTGGAATTTCTGGGGCTTCTTCTTCAGGAAGCCCTGGAGCTCGTCGACGGTGAAGGACGCTCCCTTGCTCGTCCCGGCGGAGACCGCCTCCACGAAGAGGAATGATAGGAGCGCTTTCTCGAAGGGCCGCATGCCGGCAGCCTGGCCGAGGTCCTTCTTGAGGGTGACCGTCGTCTCGACGGCCGCCTTGGAGCCGAACAGCCCTCTCTTGGCGACGTTCCGGTCTTCCATCTCCAGCACGCCCCGCCGGGCGAGGTCGAAGAGCGTCGCCGTGAATGCCGCCGGGGTCACGGTCCGGCCTTCGCGCATCAGCGTTTGGACCAGGGCGGGCGGCCGGTCGGAAGGGAGCTCCCGGACGTAGTCCGGAAGGCCTTCGAAACGATAATCCTTGCCCACGGCCGACCAGACCCGGAAGAACAAAAAAAGCCAGACGAGCGGGCCGACGACCTGCCACGTCCCCCAAATGCTCAGGAGCTTCAGGAACCATCGCTTATTCTCCGCGGACCTCTGCCGGCGTCCCTCCGCGTCGGCCCGGGCCCGCCGAACGCGCTCGATCGTGTCCCGGACATAACCCTCTTCTTCAGCCCTGATGGAGGCGAGGCTGAGCCGGTCCGAAGGCACGCCGGAGACGAGCCCGGCCGGCCAGACGACGCGGACCTCGAAATACTGGCGCGAGGCGAGCTCGGGGGTCGAGAACCGGGCCGTCTGTCCATCGACGACCTCGGCCCACCCGGTGAGCGGGCCGTGCCCCCATACGAGCAGGTCCTCTCGCGCCCGGACGGGGTCCGGAAGGACGACCGTGGCCCGGACGTTGCGCGCCGGCCTGTCCCAGCCGTCGCCGACGACCTGCCAGTAGAGCTCGGTCGCGTCGGGGTAGCTGGTGATGCCTCCCGAAACTCGGTAGTGGATGTGGAACGTCCGCCGTTCGTCCCGCGCCGAGTAGAACCATTTGGCCGTCAGCTCGCCGCCCTTCGCCTCGAGCTCCGTTCTCAAAGCCTGTCCTTGCTCGTCCGTCACGGCCACGTCCGAGATCGTGACGTCCCGCCGCACGCCGAGCCGTTCGACGCGCAGAGGAATGACGATGTAGGCGAAGCTGAACCCGCCTTGGAATTCGAACGTCCGGAACTCGTCGACGACGAACGAGCCGTCGCGCCCGACCGCGACCTCGACCCGGACCTCCGGGAAATAGTAATCCTTGTCCGCGGCGCCGGCGGCCGCGGGGGCAACGGCCGCGGCCAGGACCGCCGCGGCGGTCACAAGAAAAAGGAATGCTCTCGAGCTTCGCGTGTTCATGGCGCGTCTCCGTCCGTTCTGCTCGTTCCCGGCCTTTCGGGCCCTCGCCCCATCAGCGCCGTTTGAGGAAGAGTTCGATGACGGGCACCTCGACGTCCGGTTTGCGGACGGGGAGCCGGAGGGTCAGTGTGTTCCCAGCTTCTTTTCCCCTCGAGCCGGGCATGAAGCCGGCCTCCCCGCCCTTCTCCGTGAAGGCGACTTCGGAGGCGTCGTGGAGAAGCTGAGCGTACTCGACCCGCCCGGCGAAGCCGTCCAGGGCGAGGATGCCCAGGGGCCATTCGAGGACGTGGACGTAGAGGCGCTCGGTCCCGGGATTGTAGGTCAGGAGGCAGTTCGCAGGCCTGGGCAGATCGGCGGGGGCTTGGGTACATCCGTAGATCGAGCGGCCGTTCTTCTCCATCCACGCCCCGATACCCTGGAGCCGGTCGACGGCCCGGGCGTCGAACGTTCCCCGGCCCGTCGGGCCGACGTTGAGCAGGAGGTTGCCGCCCTTGCTGACCGTCTCGATGAGCATGGCGACGAGCTGGGGGACCGACTTCCACGTCGGTTCGTCGCGGTCGTAGCCCCAGGAGCCGGAGAACGTCTGACAGGTTTCCCAAGGCACGGGCCGGCCGTCGACGCTGACCCATTCCCGGGGCATGAACTGCTCGGGCGTGCGGAAGTCCCAGCCGCCCGGGACGTCGAGGAGGTCGAGCCTGTCGTTGACGATGATCCCGGGCTGGAGCTCGCGGATCATCTTGAGGAGCCGTTCCGACTTCCACTCGTTCCGCCCCTTGCCTTTCGGGCCCGGGAAGGAAAAGTCCAGGAACAGCGTGTCGATCCGGCCGAACTCCGTCAGGAGCTCCTTGAGCTGGGCGAAGAGGTAGTCGACGTATTTGTCGAGGTCGCGCGTCTTCGCCTTCTCGATGAAGGCCTTGTCGTCTCGCATCGGGTGATAGACGTCGATCGTGTAGTCGGGGTGGTGCCAGTCGAGGAGGGAGTGGTAAAAGCCGACCCGGAGTCCTTCGGCCCGCATGGCTTCGACGAGCGGCTTGATGAGGTCCTTGCCGCAGGGTGTGCGAGTGGCCTTGTAGTCCGTGAGCTTGGAATCCCAGAGGCAGAAACCCTCGTGGTGTTTCGTCGTGACGACGAAATACTTCATCCCGGCCAGCCGGGCGGCCCGGGCCCATTCGTGGGGGTCGTAGAGGTCGGGATCGAAGTGGGCGAAGTACTTGGCGTAGGCCTCATCGCTCATCCGCTCGCGGCTCCTGACCCACTCATGGCGGGCGGGCAGGGCGTAGAGGCCCCAGTGGATGAACATTCCGAAGCGGGCCTCTGTCCACCATTTCATCCGGGCTTGACGCTCGGCCTCGGTCTCAGCCTGGGGCGGGGAAACCGACGCGGCGGCCGTCGCCAGAACCAGCAGGCAAACGGCGCACAGGAACGCTCTGGACATGGGAACTCCTTTCCGGAAACAGCCTTCTTTGTAGCTTAGGACCGGGAGAAATGCAAGCCCCGAAGGGGGTCAACCCGCGGGGCCACGGTCATGATACGGAGCCCGCCTCGGCGACACGCCCGGAAAAATTGACAATCCGGCGATATTTAAGGTATGTAGAGTCCTCAAAAAAGGAGGTCCGATGAGCGTCAAATTCCGTCTCGGCGTCATGATGTTCCTCCAGTATGCCATTTGGGGCTCATGGGCCCCGGTCCTCTCGGCCTATCTCCAGAACAACCTCGGCTTCACCGGCTGGCAGCTGGGCATCATCTTCAGCCTTCTGCCGCTGGCGACCATCGTCTCGCCCTTCGTCGGCGGCCAGTTCGCCGACCGCTGGCTCCCGACCCAGAAGGTCATCGCCGGGCTCCAGCTCATCGGCGGCGTCATCCTCATCCTCATCGCCAACGTCACGGCCTTCACGCCGATGATGTGGCTCATGCTCCTCTACTGCCTGGTCTACGCGCCGACCCTGGCCCTGACCAACTCCATCGCCTTCGTCAACCTCAAGAATTCGGAGAAGGAATTCGGCGCCATCCGGGTCTGGGGGACCATCGGCTGGATCGCGGCCGGCTGGGCCCTGGCCGGATGGCGGGCCCTCGGCAAATCGCCCGAGGGCATTGCCATGAAAGGCGACACCCTCCTCCTCGCGGGCGTCTTCTCGCTCCTGATGGGCGTCCTCTCCTTCGGTCTGCCCCACACGCCGCCGCAAAAGGAGGGGGCCAAGCCATGGGCCTTCCTCGAAGCCCTGAAGATGTTCAAGGACAGGAACTTCCTCATCTTCGCCGTCATCTCCTTCGTCGTCGCCACGGAGCTCCAGTTCTATTACGTCCTGACCTCGCCCTTCCTGACCTCGCCCATCGTCGGCGTCAGCCAGAAATATGTTTCCGCCGTCATGACCATCGCCCAGATCGCCGAGATCTTCGTCATGGCCTTCATGCTCTCCTGGGCCTTGAAGAAATTCGGCATGCGCCGGACCCTGACCCTGGGCATCCTGGCCTGGCCCATCCGCTACATCATCTTCGTCATCGGCCAGCCGTCCTGGCTCGTCATCGCCTCGCTCGCCCTCCACGGCTTCTGCTACGTCTTCTTCTTCACGGCGGCCTACATCTACGTCGACAATATCGCGCCCAAGGACATCCGTCATTCGGCCCAGGGGCTGATCGCGACGATCATCCTCGGCTTCGGCAATTTCGTCGGCAGCCTCTTCTGCGGCTGGATCCAGGGCCTCTTCCTCAAGGACACGTCGGCGGCGGCCGTCGAGGCCCTCCGGGCCGGCTGGCAGAAGACCTTCCTTGTCCCGACCGCCCTGACCGTCCTTTGCCTCATCATCTTCCTGGCCTTCTTCCGGGATAAGAAGGCGGCCGGGCCCGCAGCAGCCGCCTAAGAAAGAAGCGGGACATGCGCCCGAAGGTCCGTGTCCCGTCTTGGGACAACGGGGACATGTACTTAGGGTCCGTGTCGCCGTATTGGGAGATTGAATATATGAAAAAAGACAAAGTGCCTCTTGGCATCGGCATCATCGGCGGCGGATTCATCGCCCGCTTCCACATCAGATCCTGGGTCGGCGTCCGCGACGCCGACATCCTGGGCGTTTTCGACCCGGACGCGAAACGGTCCCGCGAGGCCTGCGCCCTGGTCAAATCGCTCGGCGTCGGCCAGGCCAAGCCCTACGCCTCGATCACGGACATGGCCGCCGACCCGCGCATCGGGGCCCTCTGGATCTGCGCCCCGAACTACACCCGGGGCGCGGTCATGGAGGAGATCGCAGAGGCCGTGACCAAGGGGAAGGCGGAGCTCGTCGGGGTGACCTGCGAGAAACCGCTCGGCCGCAACGTCCGCGAGGCCCGGAAGATGCTCGAGCTCGTCCGGAAGGCCGGGCTCCTCGACGGCTATCTCGAAAACCAGGTCTTCTCCCCGGCCGTCGTCCGCGGCAAGGAGATCGTCTGGGCCCGCGGCGCGGCCTTGTCCGGACCGCCCTATCTGGCCCGGGCGGCCGAGGAGCACAGCGGGCCCCACATGCCCTGGTTCTGGGAAGGCGCCCTGCAGGGCGGCGGCGTCCTCAACGACATGATGTGCCACTCGGTCGAGGAGGCCCGGTTCATGCTGACCCCGCCCGGCGCCCCCCGGGACGTCCTGACGCCGGTGAGCGTCGCCGCCTACACCAACTGCCTCAAGTGGCAGGAGCCCAAATACGCCGCGATCCTGGCCCGCAACAGCGGCGGCAAGACGGACTACCTGAAGCGGCCGTCCGAGGACTTCGCCCGGGCGCTCGTCGAGTACAGGGACAAGTCCGGCAAGATCCTCGTCGTCGAGACGACGACGAGCTGGTGCTACGTCGGGGCCGGCCTGCGCCTGAGCATGGAGCTCCTCGGCCCCGAGTACGCCCTGCAGATCAACACGCTCGACGCCGGCCTCAAGGTCTTTTTCAGCCGCGCGGTCAAGGGCAAGGCCGGCGAGGACCTGGTCGAGAAGCAGAACGCCGAGATCGGGCTGATGCCCGTCGTCGCCGACGAGGCCGGAGAATACGGCTATATCGCCGAGAACCGGCACATGGTCCAGTCCTTCATCCGCGGCGTCCGGCCGGAGGAAAACTTCAACGACGGCGTCGCCGTGGCCGAGCTGCTCATGGCCGCCTACCGGAGCGCCGAACTCGGCAAGACCCTTCCTTTTCCGTTCAAGGGCCTCGAGGATTACGTCCCGCCCGTGGCCCAGGGCAAATGGAACCCGAAATCCAAATAAGGTCTCAGGAGGACCCATGAAGCGCAGCCCCATCATTTTGAGCCTGGTCGTCATCGTCGCCGCGGCCGCCGTACAGGTCATCGCGGCGGCCCCGCCGGCCGCCCCGCAGATCCGGCACATCTCGCCCGAGCTCCAGAAGGCCGTCGCGTCGACGAACTACGCGGCCGTCCGCATCAAGAAATTCCCCTTCGCCTCGGAAGCCTGGACGTTCCGCAAGTTCACGTTTATCGAAACGCTCAAGAAGCTCCAGGAGCTCGGCGTCGCCGCGGTCGAGGCCTTCCCGGGGCAAGCCCTCGCGGCCGAGCTCCCCGGCGCCCGCTTCAACGAAGGCATGACGCCGGAGCAAATCGCCTTCGTCAAGGACGCCCTTAGGTCGGCCGGCGTCACGCTCTACGGCTACGGCGTTGTCGACATCGGAAAAACCGAAGAGAGCATGCGCCAGGTCTTCGACTTCGCCCGCAAAATGGGCATCCGCGTCATCGTCTGCGAGCCGGCCGACGACGACTTCACCCTGCTCGAGAAGCTGGTCAAGGAATACAGCATCAAGATCGCCATCCACAACCACCCCGCGCCGTCAAAGTACCACCTGCCCGAGACCGTCTTCAGTCACGTCGACGGAAAGGACCCGCGCATCGGGTCCTGCGCCGACAGCGGCCACTGGATGCGGGGCATGACCGACCCGCGCGAGGCCTTCAAGCTCCTGCAGGGCCGCCTCCTCGACGTCCATCTCAAGGACCGGAGCGATTTCGGGACGGCGAAAGGCGTCGACGATGTCCCCTGGGGCGCCGGAAAAGGGATGATCCGCGACCTTCTGGCCGAGCTGACCCTCCAGGATTACGACGGCTACCTGACGATGGAATACGAGAACGAGAGCGAAGCCGGCGATCCCGTGCCGGCCTTCCGCCAGAGCATCGCTTTCGTCAAGAGCATCACCTACTACGAAGGCTACGAACAGATCCTCGAGCGGCGCCGGGGCGGCTACGAAAAGCACGGCTGGAACCACTACGGCCCGGGCTATTTCGAATGCGATCCCAAGTCGGGCGTCCTCAAGGGCCAGGGCGGCATGGGCCTGCTCTGGTACACGAAGAAGGTCAGGGACTTCGTCCTGGAGTGCGAATTCAAGTGCTCGACGGAGACGACGAATTCCGGGATCTTCCTCCGCGTCCCCTCCGTCCCCGCGAGCGACGACTACATCTATCATTCGATCGAGATCCAGATCGACGACAAATCGACGGGCATCCACCACACCGGGGCCGCCTACGACATCGAAGCGCCCGATTTCCTGGCCTCCCTCCCCGCGGGCGAATGGAACCACTTCAGGATCGAGTTCAAGGGCAGCCATCTCAAAATTGAGCTCAACGGCAAACTGGTCCTGAACTGGGAGGCCCGGCCGGGCGGCAAGGTCAAGGACATTGCCCCCGAGGGATACATCGGTCTCCAGAACCACGACAGCCAGTCGCCCCCTTTCTTCAGGAACGTCTACCTCAAGGAGCTCTGAGGCGTCATCCGGCAGGAGGTCCTCCGTTTTGAGATCCGGCTGTGGTATATTAGGGGGGCGTGGACCGACGGGGACATCCATGAAGATCCGTTACCTCGACGGCAACCGACTCTACTACGCCTTCCTCGCCGGCGGGCAGGCGGTCATCCGCGACCGGGCCTATCTCAACAAGATCAACGTCTTCCCCGTTCCCGATTCCGACACCGGGACGAACCTCG
>MEYF01000104.1:0-7314 GCA_001775755.1 Candidatus Aminicenantes bacterium RBG_19FT_COMBO_65_30
GAACATCGTCGAAAGGAAATAGCCGATGGCCTTGAGCCAGGGGTGGACGCCGAACTGGGTGTTGACGACGGCGAAGTAGCCCGGCTCGAGGGCCGCTTTGGCCGCGGGCAGTCCACCCGCCGCCGTGACGACAAAAGGCACGGCCAGGAGGCAGGCCAGGACGATGATGATGCCGTTCGGCAGGTCCGTGTAGGCGATGGCGACCATGCCGCCCAGTGCCGTGAAGAGGATGACGAAGGCGGCGGCGATGAACGTCCCCGTCGCCTCGGAGATCTTGCCGTCGGTGATGACGTTGAGGATGAAGCCGCCGGCGACGAACTGGTAGGAGACGATGGAGACGAAGGACAGGATGAGGGCGATGGCCCCGAACAGGCGGGCGGCCGGCCCGTAGCGGACCTCGAGGACGTCGCCGACAGTGTACTGTCCGAAGGTGTGGATCTTGGCGGCCAGGAAATAGATGAGGATGATCCCCACCCAGGCGCCCGCGGCCAGCCACAGGGCCGAGAAGCCGGCCTTCGAGGCGAACTCGGCGCCGCTGATGAAGGTCCCGGAGCCGATCCAGGTGCAGATCAGGGTGAAGACCATGACCTGCCACTTGAGGCTCCGGCCGGCGACCATGAATTGCTCCTGACTCTTGATCCGCCGGGAGCGGACGAAGTTCAGGACCGTCAAGGCGAGAAGGTATGCGAGGATGATGATGAGATACGTCGACATGCCGCCCTCCTACGCGTCCGGATGGACCGGCGCTATCATACCAGATTGGGCGGCGCGTCGCCGCCCTTTTTCTCGAACTTCACCGACAGGAGCTTGGTCATGTTGGGCTCGGCCATGGTCGTGCCGTAGATGTAGTCGGCCACTTCCATCGTCTTGTAATTGTGGGTGATGAGGATGAACTGCGTCTGGTGCTTGATCGTCTTCAGGAGGTCGAGGAACCGGGCCAGGTTGACGTCGTCGAGAGCCGCGTCCACCTCATCCAGGAAGCAGAACGGCGAGGGCCGGTAACGGAAGAGGGCGAAGAGGAAGGCCAGGCTGGTCAGCGATTTCTCGCCGCCCGAGAGCAGGCTGAGGCTCTGGACCCGCTTCCCCGGCGGCTGGGCGACGATCTCGACGCCGCTCTCGAGCGGGTTCTCCGGCTCGAGGAGCTTGACCTCGGCGTTGCCGCCCTTGAAGAGCGACGTGAAGAGGTCGTGGAAGTTCTTGTTGACCTCCTCCAGGGCCTTGAGGAACTGGGCCTTGCTCTCTTCGTCGATCTTGCGGATGGCCTCCGCGGTCGAGGTGATAGAGTCCCGGAGGTCCTGGCGCTGCTGGGAGAGGAAATCGAAGCGCTTCTTCTGCTCGAGGAATTCCTCTTCGGCCATCAGGTTGACGGCCTTGAAGCGGTTGATCGTCTCGCGCGCGTCCTCGAGCTCCTTTTCGACGTCCTCGTCCGTCATCTCGGCGAGGGGCGGCCATTTTTTGACCACCCTCCGCGGCTTGACGGTTTCGACGGCGGCCTCCGCGGGTGCCCCAGCCGTCTCGGCAGGGCCGGCGGAGCCGTTCTCTTCCGCCTCATCCTCGGCCATCTCGTCGGCCTCGGGCTCTTCGGCGGCGGGGGCGGGGGCTCCCTGGGCCTCGGCCTCCCGGGACTCGGCCCTGAGCTCTGTCAGGGTCTTCTTGAGCTCCTGCCAGCACATCTCGTCGAGGTTGACCAGGTCGCGCTCGACCTCGGCCTTGCGGATCTCGTGGCGGACCCGCTCGTTCTTGGCCGCTTCCTCCTCCTCCCGGCTCTTCTGGACGACCGTTTCGAATTCCTCAAGGGCTCTGCGGACGGTCTCCAGCGCGGTTTCCGTCTCCTCCAGCCCGGCTTCGGCCTGGAGGCGCTCCTCGCCGAGGGACTTGGCGCTCTCCCGGAGGGCCAGGATCTCCTCCCGCAGCCGGGCCTTGTCCTCGTCGCTCCGCCGGGCGTCGGCTTCGAGCAGCTGGATCTTGGCCGTCGCGGCCTCCTTCCGCTTCTCGGCGGCCCGGATCTGGTCGTTGAGGCCGTTCATCTTCTCCTGGACGAGGTCGAGGCCGGCCTTGGTCTCGAAGAACCGCCGCTCGCTGGCGGCTTCCCCCGAGGCCAGTTCGGCGAGGGCCCGCTCCTCGTTCTCGATACGTTCCCGGAGCGTCAGGGCTTCGGATTCCCGGAGGGAGAGGCCCTGGCCGGTCGCCACGAGCGCTTCCTGGAGCCGCGACTTCTCGCCGTGCAGGAGCTCGAGCTCGCGGCCGAGGATCGACTGGGTGGTGCGGATCTTGTCGCCGTCCCCGAGCCCATAGCGCTGCTCCCGTTCACGGTCCTGAAGGACGCGCTCGGTCCGTTCGAGCTCTTCCCGCACGGTCGCGAGATCGGCCTCGACGGCCTCGAAGGCCTTGGTCTTCTCCTCGATCTCCGCGACGACCGGGGCCGAGTCGGTTTCGAACCGGCCGGCCTCGGCCTCGAGCCTCCGTATCTCGGACGCCAGGGCGACCGCGCCCTCGGCCTTCTGGCCGAGCTTGAGCAGGCCGGAGGCGAGGAGCAGGTCCCCGGACGGCGTCAGGAAGTTGAGCTCCGGGTACTCGAGCCAGGCGCGGACGGCCTCGCCGGCATCCTTGACGATGACCGCGTCCTCGAGCCCGGCCAGCCGGTCCTTGAGCCGCTCGTCGGGCTCGACGAGGCTCTTGAGCTGGCCGATGACGCCGGGCCGGTCGAGGACCTCGGCCGGGATGGCCGGACGGGCCGCGGCCGGGACGAGCAGGTAATTGCCGCGGAGGCCCTGAGGCAGACCGCTCATGAACTCCTCGGCCGGGACGACCCGGGACCGGGCGCCCTCGCGCCAGAACGTATCGAAGAGGACCGCGTTCTCCGCGCTCGTCCGGATGAGGTCGGCCAGGATGCCGAGGCCTCCCGGCACATCGTCGGGCCGGTTTTCCTCCCGGGCCTTCTCGTCGATCTTGCGCAGGGCCTGGAGATGATAGACGGACTCGTCGCGCCGCGACTTCAGGGCGTCGAGACGGCCCCAGGCCTCCTCGACAGCCGCGCGCACGGCGATGCGTGAGGTCTTGATGTCCTCAGCCCGGCTGACGAGGGCCTGGCGCGCCTCGCGCCTCTCGGCGATGTCCCGCTCGAGCGCGGCCGTCCGCCCGGCGTTCTCGAGAAGGAAGGCGGCCTGTTCGCCCAGCTGGGAGGCGAGCTTCTTTTCCTGGCGGATCAGGAGCTCGAGCTCCTTGTCGGTCTTGGCGCTCTCATTCTTGGCCTCGGTCAGGACCTGCAGGGTTTGGAGGTATTCGCCGCGCCGCCGCTCGATCTCCCGTCCGGCAGCCAGCCGGGATTCGCGCGCGGCGTTGAGGTCCGTCTCGGACCCGGCGACCTGGGTCCGGTTCGTCTCGAGCGAACCCTCGAGCTCGCCCAGCCGCGCCTTGAGCTCCTCGATCTCCTTCGTTAGGTAGAGGACGTCCTGGAGGAGCTCGTCGCGGTCGGCTTCGGCCCGTTTCTTATTCTCCTCGAAGAACTCGACCCGCTTCGATTCGCGCTCGATGTCGCTCTCGATCCGGGCGGCGTGGGACTTCAGGCCGAAGAGCTTCTCCTGGCTGTCCTTGAGGGCCTTCTCCAGGTCCCAAAGTGCCTTCCGCCGCGCCGCGGCGTCCTTCTCCTCGTTCCGCAGGCGGGTCGTGACGTCCTGTTCATGAAGGAGGCTCGCTTCGTAGAGGGCGGAAGCCTCGTGCTTGGCCTTTTCGAGAAGGACGAGCTTCCTCTGGTAGTGGTGGGAGGTCAGCTCCCGGACGCGCTCACGAAGGCGCCGGTAGCGGTTGGCGGCCTGGGCCTGGCGCTGGAGGGAATTTTTCGCCTTCTCGACCTCGAGGATGATGTCCTCGAGGCGGATGAGGTTCTGTTCCGTGCTGTCGAGCTTCGACTGGGCCTGGCGCTTCTTGTCCTTGTAATAGGCCGTGCCCGCGGCCTCCTCGATGAACAGCCTCTTTTCGGCCGGCTTGGAGGTGACGAAGTCGCCGATCGCGCCTTGCTCGATGACGAAGTACTCCTTCTCGCCGATGGCGTGCCGCCAGAGCTCGTCCTGGATGTCCTTGAGGCGGACGGTCTTGCCGTTCATCCGGTATTCGTTCTCGCCGGAGCGGAAGGCCCGGTGCGATACGACGAGCGCCTCCTCCTCGCTGGCCAGCGTCAGGACGGCGTCGGCCATGCTCAGGGCGGGCCGCTTGGCGTTGCCGCTGAAGATGACCTCTTCGGTCCGGTCGCCGCGGACGTTCTTATGACGGTGCCCTCCAAGCGACCAGAGCATGGCGTCGACAATATTGCTCTTGCCCGTGCCGTTCGGGCCGATGATGGCGGTGATGCCGGGGTGGAAGACGATCTTGGTCCTCTCGGCGAAGGACTTGAAACCCTGCAATTCGAGCTTCTTGATGATCATGCTCATAGTTGTCGCGGCGCTTTCGGTCGATTGGGTCCGATCCAGGGTCGGACAAGAGGGGTATTGTATGCGATTCGCCGGGATTTTAAAAGGGTAGGAATATCCCGCTCGCTTGGCTGTATTAATAGTGGAAGCGAAAGCTCCCGGGAATCCGCCGCAAGGAGGCCAAAATGTTCCAAGACGCATTGTTTGTCCCGGACAGGAACTTTCGGGCCAAGGCCGCGGCCCTGCCGGTCGCCGCCCTCGTCCACGCGGTCGTCCTGACGCTCTTGGTGACCATCCCGCTCCTGCGGGTGGGCGACCTGCCGGAGATCGACCTCACCGACGTCATCGTCGTCCCGGCGCCGCCCCGACCTCCTCTTCCTCCGCCGAAAGCCAGAGCCGGGAATCCTGGCGGGCATATCCGAGCGAAACGTGCCGTGGCCGCCTCGGCCGACCCCTGGCGCTTCACGCCCGTTGTCATCCCCGACGGCATCGTCGAGGAGGGCTTTGGGGTTGAGGGAGTTGAAGGCGGCATCGAGGGTGGCCTCGACTACGGGGCCGACGGCGGCTTTCCCCGGAATTTCATCGGCAATATGCTCTATACCATTATCGGGGAACCGGCCGAGCCCGTAGTGCGGGCGGCCGGCGACATCAGAGCGCCCCGCCTCGTCCGGAAGGTCGAACCGGACTATCCGGAGATCGCTCGGCAGGCGAGGGTCGAGGGTGTCGTCATCCTCGAGGCGACCACGGACGTCTACGGGCGTGTCACCGGGGTCCGCGTGCTCCGCTCCCTGCCGTTCCTCGACGAGGCCGCGATTGAGGCCGTCCGGCAGTGGGTTTACGAACCGATGGTCATCAACGGCCGCCCCCGCCCCGTGACCTTCACGGTGACCGTTCGATTCGTTTTAAAAAATAGCGAAGAAAGGGCTGGCGACCGCTGACCCCAAGGGCCGAAGGGGTCGACGGAGGGAGCATAAAGCGGGGATTCGGCTTTTGCCGGTTAAGCATAATGGAGAATCACCGCAGCGGACGGAGTCGACACCCGAGGCCCGATTTGACAGAGAGAGGCGTTTCGTTTAATTTATCCGAGCCCCCCTTAGCCAGCGTAGCTCAGTCGGTAGAGCAGCTGATTCGTAATCAGCAGGTCGGAGGTTCGATCCCTCTCGCTGGCTCCAGCAATTTCCCCCATATAAAGCTGATGATTCAATCACTTATGGACGATTCGGTATGAATCAGACTTTAAGTTCTTTTAAGCGATTTTATTGTGTTTTTAGCCTTCAACTCGACACAAACTCGACACAGCGTTGGAAACCATCGGGGGTATGGGAACAACGGCCCTGGCCGTCCGCAGACTGCTATATGGTCATTTCCGGAAATATTTGTCATAGTTTTTAATAAAGGACCTCGGAAAGAACATCGTCCCTGCTTCAATCCCGATTGACTTTCTGTCCCACCACAGGCTATTCTTGGGCCAGCCAAATTAGTGGGCCAGCGATGGGTAACAAGTGCCCGATCTGCCATTCCGACAATCCTGATACCCTTAAATTCTGCGGGGAGTGCGGTACCCAGCTTCCTCCGCCCCAGGACCATTCTCCGGTCGTGACAGAGACGCTCCAAACACCCGTCCACGAACTCACCACGGGTTCCACATTCGCCCGCCGCTACCAGGTGATCGAGGAACTGGGCCACGGCGGAATGGGCCGAGTTTATAAAGTCTACGACACCGACATCAAGGAGAAGATCGCTCTCAAGCTATTGCGGCCCGAGATCGCCCTGGACAAGGAGACAGTTGAGCGTTTCTCGAACGAGCTAAAGCTTGCCCGGAAGATCAGCCACCGCAACGTCTGCCGGATGTTCGACCTGGGCAAAGCCGAAGGCACGACCTTCATTACCATGGAATTCGTCCCAGGCGAGGACCTGAAGAAGTTCATCCGAAAGTCCGGCCAAGTCGGAGCGGGCCGGGCCGTCTCGATTGCCAAGCAGGTCTGCGAAGGCTTGGCCGAAGCCCATCACCTCGGGGTCGTGCACCGCGACCTGAAGCCCCAGAACATCATGGTGGACGAGGATGGCAACGCCCATATCATGGACTTCGGGATTGCCCGTTCGCTCCGCGGCAAGGGGATAACAGGCGCCGGGGTGATGATCGGAACGCCTGAGTACATGTCGCCGGAGCAGGTGGAAGGCAAAAACACCGACCAGCGCTCGGACATCTATTCCTTGGGGATCATCCTCTATGAGATGCTGACGGGCCGGGTGCCGTTCGAAGGCGACACGGCGTTCACGATCGGAGTAAAGCACAAGAGCGAGATCCCGCGAGACCCGAGGGAGATCAACGCGCAGATCCCCCAGGACCTTGGCGGGCTCGTCCTTAAGTGTCTGGAGAAGGACAAGGCGAAACGCTACCAGAGCGCTGGGGAGCTCCACGTCGATCTGGAGAAGATCGAGCAGGGCTTGCCGACGACCGAGCGCGTCGCACCCAAACAAAAGCCGTTCACGTCAAAACAAATCACAGTTTCGTTCCGGCTCAAAAAAGTCATCGTTCCCGCCGCGGCGATCCTCGCGGTCGTGGTTATTGGGATCGCTTTACTAAGAGTATTGCCTAAGAGGGCGGTATCCCCCGCAGCGCCTTCAAACCGCTCCATCGCCGTCCTGCCTTTTGAAAACCTCGGCAACCCTGCCGAGGATGAAGCCTTCGCGAACGGCATCACCGAGGACATTACCACCCAGCTTTCCAGAATCAGCGAGCTTGATGTCCGGTCGCAGGAATCGGCGAGGAGGTACAAGGAGAGCGATCTGGGAATCAAAGAGATCGGCCGGGAGCTCAACGCCGCCCATATTCTCGTTGGCAGCGTCCGTCGCGCGGACAGTCAAGTGCGTATCACAGCGCGTTTGATCGACGCCGGCACGGATA
>MEYF01000104.1:7347-7629 GCA_001775755.1 Candidatus Aminicenantes bacterium RBG_19FT_COMBO_65_30
CAGAGCGATATCGCCCTGCAGATCGCCGCAACCCTCAAGGCAAAGCTCACTCCAGATGAAAAAGAGCGGATTGAAAAGAAACCGACCAAGGACGTCAGGGCTTACATGTATTACGTCAAAGGCCGCGAATATTACTTCCGCTACAAAAAAGAAGAGAATGAGCAGGCGATCGCGCTTTTCAGGCAGGCGATCGAGATTGACCCTGATTATGCCCTCGCCCATGCCGGTCTTGCCGATGCCTATTCTCAAAGGGGCATTCGATTCGGATTCCCCGAGGCGGAA
>MEYF01000104.1:7713-11396 GCA_001775755.1 Candidatus Aminicenantes bacterium RBG_19FT_COMBO_65_30
GGTGGAAAAAAGCCGTCGAGGCTGTCGAAAAAGCGGCCGAACTCAATCCCGACAATGCATTTATTTGCAGCTCTCTCGGCCAGTGCTATAACATGATCGGCGAATTCGATAAGGCTTATCCTTTCTTAAAAAAAGCGATCGCCCTGAATCCGGCCATGGCTTTTGCTTACAGCACGTTGGGAACCACATTTTATGGACTCGATGATCCTGTGCGAGCTGAGGAATGGCAGAAGAAATCCCTTGGAGTTCAGCCAGATTTGGACGTGGCCCACGGCGGGCTGACCCTCCTTTTTCTCGCGTTCGGCGAATTTCAAAAAGCGATCGCGCAGGGCCAAGCGTCTCTGTCGAAGATTTCTGGAAATCTGATCGCCATGATGTATGCCGCCCGGGCCGAGCTCTTCTCCGGCGATTATGAGAAGGCTCAAGAATATTATCAAAAAATTTTAGCCCAAGAGTCGTTCAGGCATATTGACAGCGTTTGTGTTGAATCGGGGTATATCCATTGGCGGGCGGGCAGAAAGGATGAGGCGAGGAAGCTGTTTCAGAGAAGCCTGGACCGGATGCAGAAGCGGCTTGAGCAAGGCGATGAGGGCAATAATATCGGGTTTCAGATGGCCGCGATTTACGCCGTCCAGGGAAACAAGGACGAGGCTCTAAGGTGGCTCGAAGAGGCCGTCGACGCCGGATGGAGGGAATATCGTTACGGTTTGAGGTACCCCCTGTTCGAAAACATCCGCGACGATAAGCGTTTCAAGCGGATCATGGACAACGCCAAAGCCAAGGTCGCCGAGATGCGCCGCCGGGTAGAACAATTAGAGAGGGATAGCTCGAAATAACTCAGATAGAAGGACGCCGATCCCGGCATTCCCGAGGTCGAGGATGCCCGGAAGCGGCTGGCCGGGCTGAAGGGCAACTAATCACCAATTCAGGGCGGCGCCGCGGGTGAGCACAATCTGAGCACATTCAATTTTGCACTCAGGCTAATTGCCTATTTATCAGTAAGTTGAAACGCTAGGCCAGTTGGTTCGTAATCAGCAGGTCGGAGGTTCGATCCCTCTCGCTGGCTCCACCGTATTCTCTCCCACGGAACTCAACGAGCTCTACGCAGGCCTGTCATTGGGGGCAGTTGCCCCCCGAACTTGAGCGCTGTCCGCGTTTGTTTCTGAGGGTATGATTTGTTAGAATAAGGTTGTCCATGACTGTCGTGAAGCGCTCCATCGAAGAGGCCGAGGAGGCCGATCTCCGGGAATGGAAGTCCATGACCCCGGCCGAGCGCCTCGATCTCGTTCAGCATCTTAGAGACCTGTATTACGAGTTCAAAAATGAGGATCGAAAAGGATTTCAAAGAGTTTATCGGATCGTTAAACAACAATAGCGTCCGGTATCTGATCATCGGCAGTTTCGCCCTGAGCTATTATGCCGAGCCCCGTTATACAAAGGACATTGACATTCTCGTTGAGGCCACGCCTACGAACGCGGATCGCGTCATGAAAGCCATCCTCGAATTCGGGTTTGCGGACATCGAGCTGGGGAGCCGTGATTTCCTCGAGCCCGAACAGGTCATCCAATTGGGCATCGAACCGCTGAGGATCGACCTCCTGACATCCCTGAAGGGCATCGCTTTCGCAGATGCATGGGAGAGACGGACGGCGGGTCATTACGGCGACATTCCCGCTTTTTATATTTCCAAGCAGGATCTCATCGATCACAAGAGACTCGTCGGCAGAAAGCAGGATCTGGCGGACATCGATAGGCTGATCAAAGCCTAGGCCGGACCGAATTGACTTCCCAGACCTGGAAACACTATCCATTGGTCCGGATCCTCTCGGGGCCGCAGTTGAGCACAATCTGGACACAATCGATTTAATGCCACACCTAAATAGCTTTATTATCAGCAAGTTGAAACGCTAGGCCAGTTCGTTCGTCATCAGCAGGCCGGAGGTTTGAATTCTCTCAGACACGCCGTGTTTGACTTCCCGCCCATCACTCTGTTAGTCTGAGGCCAAGCTAGAGTAGGGGAGTTCGCTTGGCCATCAAGTGCCCGATCGTTGTTGTCTTTCTCGGCCTCATCGCCATTGTTGTTCCCTTTATTGCCTAATGAACGAGGGAATCATTGCCACATGGTTTTATAAACCGCCAACTCGATATATCCACTGGGTTTCATTCTGAGCGCATAGAAATGATCCTTCTTTATGGAGATCCAGGCGTCCAGGGGAGCTCCGGGTGTAAAGAAGGGATCGTTGAGATGGGTATCGATACTGGCGGTTCCGATAAACAGGCCTGCTTGATTGAAAATATCAAAGACATATTCTTTGGGTTTTTTCCCCCTTTCAAACGTCATGACAAAAAGATGCCCCTGATCATCAGTGAAAATGGATTGAAACGCAGGGAAGTGATCAGGGAAATAGATCTTGTCTTTGACAGCCGAGGGAGTATGTTCAAGCCTCTCGCCGATGGATTGTTTGAATTCTCCGGATACTTTGACGGGCTGATGCTCTTTTTTTATTATTCTTTCAAGATGCCCTTCTAGGTCATACACTCTGATCTCATATCCGTTTTTCTCTTCTCCCACATAGACATGATCCTTGGATACACTCCAAATGGAAGCATGCATGGGAAGCTTGAATCTATCAGCTCTGATGGGCTGAATGACTTCGAACCTGTCAAGTTCTAGAATCTCATTGAATTGAGAATCGAACAAACTCAAAACAAAATCCAGCGTACCTTCCAATTCGCCGCTCAACGACCTTCTGATGAGATAATGACCATTCTTCAGGGGATACACCATACTGCCCATGAACCCCACGCTTATTCCCATGCGGATCTCGTTGACGATATTCCCATTCTTATCGAACCACATTATTTTGGATAGGCCGGATTCTGTGATGGGCAGCTCATTTCGATCGTTGATCTTCTGAAATAACGGACGTTCAACCTCTCCGGGCCCCTGGCCTCGCCTCGCGAATGAGGAGACATAATGACCTTTGGGGTCGAACCTGAAGACCAAGTCGCCTTGTGAGATGGGTGATTGAAAGATAAAAATGTTTCCATCAGAATCGACATCGAATCCCCATACATCGGTCAATCCCAGCGCGACGATATCCTTTTTTTCCAAATCTATTACAAATTCTTCTTGAAGGACTAGAGTTTTTGGCTCACCCTTCGCGCGATAGGGCTGGGCGTGATTTAGGACGATCTCAACTCCGTTTTCGTAGAACCTATCGATTTGAGGTTGTTTGCGACCGCATGAAACGAGCAGAACAATCCCGAAAAGGTACAAGCCTATTCTCTTCATTGCGGCACTCCTCTTCGTAACATTCCTGATTATAACACGCCGTGTAAAAGGACCCTTTCGATTGACCGGGTGAAGCGATCCTTCGTTTCCACCGTGTAACCGTCCGGTGAGCCGCTTTTGTTTCATAAATACGGCTGACTTAAACCCCGAATCTCGGTCCATTCCGGATGCAACCTTGATAAAAGGGGAGTATCAGCGGCGTCGCAGGTGAGCACAATCCGAGCACAATCGATTTTGCGCTCCGTCTAATTACCTTTTTATCAGTAAGTTGAAACGCTAGAGCAGTTCGTTCGTAATCAGCATGTCGGAGGTTCGATCCCTCTCGCCGGCTCCACCCCTTATTCCCCGAGAAAGCAGCCGTTTAATCAACGAGTAGCACTGTGCCGGA
>MEYF01000105.1:0-5896 GCA_001775755.1 Candidatus Aminicenantes bacterium RBG_19FT_COMBO_65_30
CGGGGAATCGTACGACGCCCGCCGGGAAACGCAGGGCTGGGATAGGCCCGGGTACGACGACAAGGAGTGGCCGGCGGCTGAAGCCGTCAAGGGCCCGGCCGGGGTCCTTTCGGCCCAGATGATGCCGGCCATCCAGGTCGTCGACACCCTCGTCCCGCTCGTCATGACCAATCCCAAGCCCGGCGTTTACGTTTTCGACATGGGCCAGAATTTCAGCGGCTGGGCCCGGCTCCGGGTCCGGGGGCCACGCGGCACGGACGTCCGGCTCCGCTTCGCCGAGCTCCTCTACGACGACGGCACGCTCAACCAGGAGAACCTGCGCTCAGCCCAGGCCGAGGACCACTACATCCTCAAGGGCGAGGGTGAAGAAACGTGGGAGCCGCGCTTCACCTATCACGGCTTCCGCTACGTCGAGGTCACGGGCTTCCCCGGGACGCCCAAGCTCGACAGCGTCCGCGGCCGTGTCGTCCACTCCGCGGTCAAGCCCATCGGCAGCTTCGCCGCTTCCAAGGACATCCTCAACAGTCTCCAGCGGATCATCACTTGGGGCCAGAAGACCAACCTCCACGGCATCCCGACCGACTGCGACCAGCGCGACGAGCGCATGGGCTGGATGGGCGACGCCCAGGGCACGGCCGAGGAAGCCATCATGAACTTCGACATGGCCGCTTTCTATACGAACTTCCTCCGCGACATCCGCGACGTCCAGGACGAGAAAGGCCGGATCACCGACACCGTGCCCCACATCTGGGGTTCGCGGCCGGCCGACCCGGCCTGGGGGACGGCTTATCCCCTGATCTGCTGGTACATGTACCAGTACTACGGCGATACCCGCATCCTCGAAGAGCACTACGACGGGCTCCGGAAATACGTCGAGTTCCTGAAGAGCACGGCCGAGGGCGGCGTGCTCAAATGGAGCCACTACGGCGACTGGGTGGCCGTCGAGAAGTGCCCGGGGGCGGTCGTATCCTCGTTCTACTATTATTACGACGTCAAGGTCCTGGCCGACGCCGCCCGCGTCATCGGGAAAGCGCAGGATGCCGTCCTCTACGATAAGCTCGCCGCCGAGATCCGAACGGCCTTCAACCGGGAATTCTACAACTCCAAAACCGGCGATTACGCCGACGGGACCCAGACCGCCAACACCCTGCCGCTCTTCCTCGAAATCCCGACGGAGAAAGAGGGCGGGACCTGGGGCCGGCTTTTCGACGACATCGTCTATAAGCACGACTCGCACCTGACGACCGGCATCATCGGCACGAAGTACATCATGGAGCTCCTGACCCGGAACGACCAATCCGACCTGGCCTACGACATCGCCGTCAAGACCGACTATCCGAGCTGGGGTTACATGATCGCGAACGGCGCGACGACGCTCTGGGAGCTGTGGCAGAAGCGCGAGGGCCCGTCGATGAACTCGCACAACCACCCCATGTTCGGGAGCGTCGGGTCCTGGCTCTACAAAGCGCTGGCCGGGATCAACCTGGCGCCGGGGACGACCGGCTTCGAGAAAATCCTCATCGCGCCGCAGACCGTGCGGGACCTGATGCACGCCTCGGGCTCGACGATGACCGTCCGCGGCGAGGTCGCCTGCGCCTGGTCCCGGACGGAGAGGACGATCCGGGTCGAAGTCACCATCCCGGGCGGCTCGGAAGCCGAGATCGTCATCCCCAAGCTCAATATCCGCAACATCAAGGTCAGCGAGGGCGGCCAGGCGATCTGGGGGGACGGCAAGTTCGTCGCCGGCGCCGCCGGGATCAGCGGCGCCGTGGACAAGGACGACGTCATCCGCATCAAAACCGGCGGCGGCCGCTACGTCTTTGTCTTGGAGGGCGATTAAATCGGGGACACAATACCCGTTTCCGAATTTCCGGATGTATTATAGAGAGCCGGGCGGGATTGATATGGGGACATGTACCGCAGGTACGTGTCCCCCATCCTAGAAGGGAGGTTGCTCATGAATTTTCAGGCGCTCATCAGGACACGTTACAGCGTCCGAGCCTATAAACCCGATGCGGTCGAAGAGGACAAGCTCACCCGCATCCTCGAGGCGGCGAGAATAGCCCCGACGGCGGCCAACCGACAGGCCTTCCGCATCATCGTCCTGCCGACGAAAGGCCGCGAGGCCGAGCTCCACCGCATCTACGGCCGCGACTGGTTCGTCCAGGCCCCGCTCGTCCTGGCCGTCTGCGCCGTTCCCTCGGAGGCCTGGGTCAGGAAGGCCGACGGCTGGAACGCCGCCGAAGTCGACGCGACGATCGCCATGGCCCACATCGTCCTGGCCGCGGCCGAAGAGGGATTGGGCACGTGTTGGATCGCCGCGTTCGATCCCGGCGCGGCCCGCGATGTGCTCGGCCTGCCGCCGGACGTTATTCCGGCCGCGTTCACGCCGCTCGGCTATCCGGCCGATACCCCCGCGCCGAAAAAGCGCCGGCCGCTCACCGAGCTCGTCCGCCGCGGCCGCTGGTAAGCCGAGGGATTGACCGGGTCGGCGGTCCCGCCGTCATTATTTCCTAAAAAATGCTTGACTCTGACGTTACGTCATAGTTGATAATGGCCGCATTCCCAAGCAAAAGCTCATCAGGATCATGGAGGTCATTCAAATGGGCGAAGACGTCAAGAAAACGTGGCACGAGAAGTTCTTTACTGAGGCGGAGCTCAAGGAGTTCCAGGAAGTCGGGAAAAAGTACACTCCCGAGATGATGGAGGCTTATCAGCGGCGCTGGGCCGAGCTCATCGACGAGGTCAAGCAGAACCTCAAGGCCGAGCCGGCGAGCGAAAAGGCCCAGGACCTGGCCAAGCGGTGGATGGACCTCTTCAACGAAGCTTACGGGGAGCACCCGGAGCTCAAGGCCCAGATCAGTAGGGCGTACACCTCCGGCGCGATCCCGGAGGATTACAGGATGTTCGGCCGCGAGGCCTGGGAGTTCATCAAGAAGGTCCACGAGGCCGCAAAGAAAAAGGGCTGAGCGGTTCATTCGCACGCAAGACGGCGGAGTCGGGTCCTCCCGGCCCCGCCGTCTTTACATCGCCCGGAAGCGGCGTTATCATGAAGCCCTGGTGACGATCAAGCGGGCCCTCCGCCTTCTCCCGGGCATCCTCATGCTGGCGAACGTCCTCGTTTACCCAGATGTTCTCCCCGGCCGGTTCTTCCGATTCGAGCGCCTCTCGCCGAAGATCGAGGGATCGGCGACCGTCGGCTTTTCGAGCGTCTCGCAGGATAAAGAGGGATTCCTGTGGTTCGGGACGAGCGCGGGCCTCGCCCGCTATGACGGCTACACATTCAAATTTTTCCGCCCGCCGTCCGAAGCCGGCAGTCCCCCTCAAGATGTCGCGATCTATCCGGTCACGATCTCTCGTTCGGGCGACATCTGGCTCGGGACGAGCGGTCAGGGTCTTCTCAGGTTCTCGAAGGAGACGTGGGAGTTCGTCCATTACCCCAACTCCGCCGCAGATCCGGCGGGCCCGCCCGGCAACATCGTGCTCGCGGTCCAGGAGGATCCGGCAGGACGCTTATGGATCGGAACCCGCTCGCAGGGGCTCAACCGGCTCGATCCCGCCTCGGGCTCGTACACGCAAGTCCCCCTGTGGCCGGATGCCGATGTCGTCTGGGACGTCCTGGCCGGCAGGAACGACACGATCTGGGTCGGGACGCTCGACGCCGGACTTTTCAAGATCGATTCCCGGACGGGGGCAATAAAGAATTTCCGGCACCACGCCGAAGATCCCCGTAGCCTGGGCAGCAACAGCGTCTGGACCCTCTTCGAGGACGTCGAGGGGACGCTCTGGATCGGGACGAAGAACGGCGGCCTCAATCGCTACGACCCCGGCCTGGGCGGATTCAGCCGGTTCTACGGAGCCGGGGATCGCCCGCGCGATCTTGCCGGTCAGACGATATCCGCCATCGCGGAGGAC
This sequence comes from Candidatus Aminicenantes bacterium RBG_19FT_COMBO_65_30, assembly GCA_001775755.1. GTDB lineage: Bacteria > Acidobacteriota > Aminicenantia > Aminicenantales > Saccharicenantaceae > RBG-16-66-30. The sequence continues at coordinate 3,916 of MEYF01000105.1, forward strand.
TCGGCCGGCCGGCTCTGGCTGGGCACCGTCACGGACGGGCTGCGCGTCCTCGATCGAGCCAGGGGAGAATTCGTCGCCTACAAGCACGACCCCCAGGATCCCGAATCCCTCGGCGACGACAACGTCACTTCGATCGCGCAGGACGCGTCGGGGCTCATCTGGGTTGGGACGGTCCGGGGTGGAGTTAACAAGTGCCTGGCCGGCCGGGCTAAGTTCGAGCACTACAAGCGGAACGCATTGGACACGCGGAGCCTCGCTCACAACGACGTCCGTGCCCTGTGGGCGGACGGCGCCGCGGCGCTCTGGGTGGGATCGAAGGCGGGCTCGCTCGAACGGATCGACAGAACGACCCGCCGGGTAACCCGCTACGCCCTTCCGCCATCAGGCGCGGCCGGTTCCGGAGGAAGCGGCGTTCTGGCCGTCCTCGGGGATCCGGCCGGGCGGATATGGATCGGGACGGAATCCGACGGCCTGGCCCGGTTGGATCCTAGCTCCGGACGGTTCACCTTCTTCCGCCACGATCCGGCGGATCCGGAAAGCCTCTCGAACAACAGGATCAACGCGCTGTGGATCGACGAAGGCCGTCCGGACGTCCTCTGGACCGGCACCCGGCACGGCCTGAACCGGCTCGAGACAAGAACAGGTCGTTGGTCACGGTTCCTTCATGATCCCCGGGATCCGGCGAGCCTCTGCAACGACATCGTGACGGCCATTCGCGGGGACGGGGCCGGGCGCCTCTGGATCGGGACGCGGGGCGGACTGAGCCGGCTCGACGAGGCCGAAGGGGCGTTCGAAAGTTTCGTCCGCCGCCTCGCGGCCCCTCCCGGAACGGGCATCAACGACAACATCGTCAACTGCGTCCATGTGGACGGCCGGGGGATCGTCTGGATCGGTACGGAAAGCGGGCTCAACCGGCTCGACCCCGTGAAGAATGAATGGCGGGTCATCGCCAGCAAGAACGGCCTGGCCGGCGAGGTTGTCTGCGCCATTCAGGAAGACGCCTTGGGCGCGCTGTGGGTCAGCACGAACCGCGGGCTTTCCAGGCTCGATCCGGTGACCGGCCTGGGCAAGACCTACGGTCCTTGGGACGGCCTTCAGGGGGGCACCTTCAATCCCGGGGCTTTTGCCGAAGCCCCCGACGGGCTGATGTTCTTCGGCGGGACGAACGGCATCAACGGCTTCCGTCCCGGCGATATCCGGAGAGCACTCTTCGTGCCCCCCGTCGTATGGACGGCCCTCTACCGGAACAATGCCGAGGTCACGCTCCCCGGGTCCCTCTCCGCGCCCCGACCGATTGAACTTCCCTACAGGACCCCTCTGGTCACGCTGGAGTTTGCCGCGCTCGATTTCACGGCCCCGGAGCTCAACTCGTTCGCTTACCGTCTCGAGCCGCGCGATGCCGATTGGATCTCGCTCATCCCAGGGCACGGAATATCGCTGATCGATATCGACGCCGGTGCCTATACCTTGCGCGTCAAGGCCGCTAATCCCGACGGTGTTTGGAACGAGGAAGGGATCGCCGTCGGGATCGAAGTGCCGCTCCCGCTCTGGAGGACCTGGTGGTTCCTTTCCGCCGTCCTCGCGCTCCTCGCTTCCGGCACGGCCGTGATGGCAAAAGCTTGGAAGAAAGCCCGATCCGCGCCCCGGGACCTAGCAGAGAGCCTGGAGGGAGTCCTCGGGACGTACGGCCTGACCGGGCGGGAGGAGGAGATCCTCCGTCTCGTCCTCCAGGGGGCCGGCAACAAGGACATCGAGAGGAAGCTCTTCATCTCCGCGAGCACGGTCCGGAACCATATTTACAACATCTACCAGAAGCTCGGCGTCGGGAACCGGCTCGAACTCATCAGCCGGATCGCACGGGACGCCCGGGAAATCCGGGAAAAAGCCTCAAATTAGGATATTTGTCTACAGACAAGAGCGCTTCGCCGCCCTATATTGAGGGCATGAAAAACGTCACTTTGCGGCTTGTGAGCGCCTGCGG
>MEYF01000105.1:5928-23859 GCA_001775755.1 Candidatus Aminicenantes bacterium RBG_19FT_COMBO_65_30
CCGCCGGGCAGGCTCCGGCCCAAGGCCCATCTTCCTGGCAATGGCCCGTCTCGACGCCCGAGGAACAGGGCCTTGACCCGAAGGTCCTGGCCGATGTCGTCGATCTCATCCGGAAGGGAGAGATCCTCCCGACGCTTCATTATCTGGTGATCGTCCGGCACGGCCGGCTCGTCCTCGAGGAGAATTTCAACGGCTGGGGGCCCGGCAAGTTGCACACCCTCCAGTCGGTCTCCAAGAGCTTCACCTCGGCCCTGGTCGGCATCGCCATCGCCCGGGGCGAGTTCAAGGGCGTGGATGAAAAGGTCCTCGATTTCTTCCCCGACATGACGGGGATCGCCAATCTGGACGAGCGCAAGGCCGCCATGCGCCTGCGCGACATCCTGACCATGCGGACCGGGACCGATTATCACGAGGATGGGCCAGATTCGCCCCATTATCAGCTGAACCGCCTGGCCACGGGCTGGGACAAGTTCTATCTCGACCGGCCGATGATCGCCACGCCCGGGACCTCGTTCCGCTACGACAGCGGCGGCGTCATCCTCATCTCGGCCATGCTCAAGCGCCGCACGGGGATGCACGCCTTGGAATACGCCCAACGGTATCTCTTCAAGCCGTTGGGCATCGAAAAGCTTTTCTGGTTCGGCAACGGCGAGGGCCACACCCACACCGGCGGAGGCCTCAATCTGGCCGCCCGCGACACGGCCAAGCTGGGCCAGCTCTACTTGAACAAAGGGCGTTGGGGGGACGTCCAGGTCTTGCCCGAGAAATGGGTCGAGGAGTCGCTCAAGATGCACGTCGACCTGACGGTCGCGGGCCAGCCGCCCTCGGGCTACGGCTATCTGTGGTGGGTTTGGGCCCCCGACTACCAAGGGAAGACGGGGGAATACATCTTCGCGGCCCGCGGCCGCGGCGGTCAATACGTCATTGTCGTCCCCGAGTACGACATGGTCGTGGCCATGGGCGGCGACGCCAGGCCGGGCGCCGAATCGGGCCAGCCCATCTCGGTCTTCTACGACCGCATCCTCCCGGCGGTCCGCCGCTGATCCTCGGAGGAATCATGACCACGTCCCTAAGGCTAACGCTGAACACGCTGGCCGCGGCGGCCATCCTCCTGACGCCGGCCTTGCGGGCCGGAAGCCTGCCCGGCGGGGGCCAGAAGGTCCTGGCCGGCGTCTTCGAGCCGGAGACGGTCAAGGTCGCCGACGGCGAGCTTTTCATCGTGGAGAAAGGCAGCATCCTCGTCTACTCCCTGGAGGACCTGAGGCTCCTCAGGAAGTTCGGCGGCCAGGGGGAAGGGCCAGGTGAGTTCAGGGCCGCGGACTTCTGGTACAACACGGTGACGGTGCTGGCGGACGAGATCTTCGTCGACGGCTTCGACAAGACCGTCCGTTTCTCCAAAGACGGCCGGTTCCTGAAAGAAGCGAGGAAGCCTCTCGGCGTCAGTCGAATGGCCCCCGTGGGGACGAACTTCGCCGCCGTCGAGATGAACCATATCGAGGGGGACGTTCAGTTCGAGCGTCTGCTTCTCTACGGCGCCGACGGGGCCCTCATCCGGGAACTCGCCCGCCAGGAGTCGCCCGTGCAGTCGGTGACCCATCGGACGGAGATGATCCCGGACGTCCTGGATTTCGCCGTTTGGGAGGACCGGATCTACGCGGAGAGGAGCCGGTTGGGCTTCGTCATCGACGTGTTCGACAGCGGCGGGGCCCTCCTCGGCCGGATCGAGAAGGGATACGAAAGGACCGCCGTGACCCGCGAGCATAAAGACCAGGCGTTGGAGAGAATCAAGAGCGATCCCTACGTGAAGCGCCTTGGGTTCGGGCGGTTCGAGAGCATGAGCACCTTGGTCTGGCCCGAGAGGTGGCCGGCCATCCGAGACCTCGCGGTCGCCGACGACCGGATCTATGTCCGGACCGCCCCGACGCGGGACGGCCGGGAAACATGGGTGATCCTGACGCTCGAAGGTACGGATGCGGGTCGCGCCGACCTGCTCCCGGCGGACGACGCGCCGTTCCTGGCGACCCTGAACGGTGTCAAGTACCATACGGTCCACAACGGCCATCTCTACGTCATCAGGAACAACGAGAGAACGGATGACTGGGTGCTCTCCGTCGAGAGGATCAAATAACGGGAAAGGAGAACGATATGAAAAAGCGCGTCAAGTTCATGGGACTGGTCGCAGCCGCCGCCCTGGCCGTCGCCCCGCTTTCCGCCGCGGGACAAGCGCCGGCCGCATCGGCCCAACCGGGTTTCGACCTCCTGGACCGCCTGGTCGTTCTCGTCGTAACGTCCGCGGCGCCCGGGGGCGGAAGCGGGGACCTCGGCCAAGGCGTCCTCAAGCTGGCCAAGGACCTGAAGGCGACCCGCGAGGCCAAACGGGTGGACGATCTTTTCGCCGTCCGCTACTCGCGCCTCCTGAGCGCCGTCCGGCAGGCCGCGACCATGGACCCCGAGGTCCTTTACTGGCCGATGTACCGCTACGCCATGGCCGATTTCATCGAGGAGCGGACCGGCCAGGCCCCCGACTGGAAGGCCCTCGCGTTCATGGTCAACGACCACGGCGGGGCCGGCGTCGGACTGGCCGCGCTCGCCGACGCCGTCCTTTCGGAGGTCGTCGCGCTGCATCTCCATCTCGAGAACCTGTCCCGCCGGGAGGGCCTCCGCCAGAGCTACCTCGACAAAGGTCTGAAGGCGGCCGGGGCCCTCAAATAGCCGGAACGAGGACGATCTAGGAGGATATGACGCATGCCGATACGGACGATCTTTCTCGGGCTCGGAGCGGCGGCGGCGCTCGTCCACGTCGCTTCGTACATCATGATCATGGCGGACCTCGACCGCCGGGGGTATAAGACGAACATCCTCCTGGCCCGCATCTTTTTCGGCAGGTACCTGAAAGCCTACAAGGACGCCACGGTCAAGGAAACGGGAAAGCCGGGCCGGCTCTACAGCCTGTGCCTCCTGGCCATCGGTCTGACCCTGGTCTTCGTGATCGCCGCGATCCTTTCCCCCAAGGGATGAAATCCACATCGGGAGGTGTCTTCATGACGAAGAGAACTTCTTTATCGGGGCGCATGGCCAGCACGGCCTATCTCGTTTCGCTCGTGTTGCTGGCCGGGTGCGCCGCCCGGTCCACGGCGCCTGTCGGCGAAGAGGCGGCGCCTCTCGCCGCGGAGAAGGCCGGCGCCCCGGCGGCGCGACCCGCCGGGATCGTCCTCGAGTACAAGATGCCGGCCGGCCGGGTCTTGCGCTATCAGGACGCCACGGAGGTCCGCGAGGTCACGGACGTCATGGGCATGACGAACGAGTCCCACTCGACCCTCGCGTCGTCCATTTCCTTCCAGGCGAAGGGACAGAAGGACCAGAATCATCTGATCGGGGTGACTATCGACGACATGAGCCTGACGGTCACCGGCCCCCAGGGCGATCTCTCTCCGGAGATGACGCCGGTGAAAGGCCGGGGCTTCGACATGGTCCTGTCCCCCCTCGGCGCGGAGGTGGACGTCTCGGGCGCCGAGGCCATCACCTACCAGTTCGCGACCGGACCGCGCAGCGTCGCCCCGGGATTCAAGGTCTTCTTCCCCGATCTGCCGGGAAAGCCCGTCCAGATCGGGGACACCTGGCCGTCGTCGTTCGTCATCGAGGACAAGAGCGGGGCGACGAACATGCGCGTCGATGCCCAGAGCGTCAACACGCTCGAGGGTTTCGAAACCATCGACGGGATGGAGTGCGCCCGGATCGCCTCCAAGAACACCGGGACCATCTCCGGAACGGGAAACCAACAGGGGCTCGACCTGCTGTTCGCCGGCACGCTCAAAGGGACCGACGTCTGGTACTTCGCGGTCAAAGAAGGGATCTACGTCAAATCGACCAGTGAGACGGTGAACGAGATCAGCATCACCGTCAGCGGGCCCCAGACCATGACCATCCCGGCAACCCAAACGCGCAAGAGCGAGGTCAAGCTGGCCGGCCGTTGAGGGCACGGCCGGCAACCGTCGCAGGGCTATTCCCTAGAGGAGGTGGACATGTCCAAAGCACGCAGGATCTGGCCCCTGGTCGTGGCGGCCGTTCTCGCCGCCGCGGTCTCGGCCACGGCCAACATCGGGATCGTCACCAAGGTCCTCAGCGGGGACCTCGTCCGATTCGGGGACACGTTCGTCGCCCGGTTGACCGGGATCAGGGCGCCGCAACGGAACGAGCCCCTGGGCTATGAGATCTACGATTTCACCAAGAGAGAGCTCGAAGGCCAGACGGTGAAGCTCTTCACCTGGACGACGGACAACACGGCGGCCGGCATCGTCTACGACGACGAGGATCACGCCTTCGTCCAGATCTTCTACGGCAAGGGCGCGGCCGTGAGCTTCAACGAGGTCATGCTGAAGAAGGGATATGCGCGGGTCGATCCCAAGTATCTCCCGGACGATCTGAAGCATTATCTCGACCTGGAGAAGGAGGCCCGCGAAAAAGGGCTCGGCATCTGGAAGGCCCGCGGGACCGGCAAGCTTGGCCGATGAGGGAGGGAGTCCAAGAAAGGAGAACGGTGATGACGGCAAAACAGGAGCTCGGTTTCAAGATCTGGACGACACTGCTCTCCATATTCGTAGCCGTGATGCTCTACCCGAACATCGTCGGCAAGCACGGCGTTGGAAAGTCCCTGCTCATCACAGCCATCGCCGTCGGGGCGATCTGGCTGATGTATCTCGTCATCGGGCGGTTGATCAACGGCACCGTAGCGAAAGAGCTGAAGAGAAGAAGCGCGGAGAGGCAAGGCCGTGATCCGGATGCGAAGCAATGAACCGGGAGCATCCGAGATGGTTTGCTCAACATTCAAGATCCTCGTAAGCACGGGATTCCTGACGCTGGCAACCGCCGCTATCATTAGGGGGAATTCGCAAAGCCTGACAGCTCCTGTCTCCGACGTCAGAGAAAGGATCGTTCGCCTGATCGAGGAGAAAAAGGCTCCTTCCCTCTCTCTCGCCGTCGTCAGGAACGGCGAGATTATCTGGGAGGAGGCGTTCGGACTGGCCAACCTCGAAAAGAAGCTCAAAGCCACGCCCGAAACAGTCTTTCCGATCGCCTCGGCAACAAAGCCGTTCACGGCCACGGCATTGATGATCCTCGTCGAGCGGGGACTCGTGGACCTGGGCAAGCCCGCTCACGCTTATTTGCGACAAGCGAAACTCCGAGCATTCGAGGGGGACGCCTCCGAAGCCACGGTCCGGCGCATCCTTCACCACACGGCAGGGCTTCCGATGTACTGGAACTTCTATTACGCGGGGACTTCGCGGCAGAGGCCGCCTCTCGAGACAACCCTCCAGCGTTATGGCATTATCGTATCCAGGCCGGGGGAGAGCTACAATTACTCCAACCTCGGCTACGCCGTCCTAGAGTCCATCATCGAACAGGTTACCGGGAAGTCCTATCCGGAATTCCTGGCAGCCGAGGTCTTCAAGCCGCTGAATCTGAAACATGCGGCCGTTTGCAAGGCTCTTCCCGAAGGTCTTGACGTCGCCGAAAAATACGCATCAACGCTCGCCCCCATCCCGTTCTGCGATCACGACACCCGGGGGGCCAGCGCGATCTATGCCACAGCTCACGACCTCGCCCTGTTTATGCTCCTGCATCTGGGGCGCCTTCAGCCTGATCAAAAGGCCATCCTTAAGCCCGAATCGATCATCGCGATGCAGAAGTCGCGCGATTCCGACGTGCGCAATTCCTCTTATGCCCTGGGCTGGGAGACCGGGAGAAGATTCGGCTACCCCATCGTCACCCACGGGGGCGGCATGGACGGCTGCCGGGCCCATCTGGCTATGATCCCCTCTGAAGGTCTGGCAGCCGCTGTCCTGATCAACGGGGAAAACGTCCCGTCAATCCAGGTGTGCGACTGGATTTTCGCGACCCTCCTCCCTGAATATGCCAAGGCCCTGAACGCCGGCGCCGGGGGCCGGAGCGGCTCTTCCTCTCCGACGGCATTCAAGCCGCCCGCGGAGATTGTCGGGACCTGGCAGGGCGCGATCAGAACGCATGAGGGGGACATTCCGGTGCGGCTCATCGTGGAATCGGACGGCCGGGTGGAGTTTTTCCGGATGGATCCGTCCGGCGCGCCGGGGAAAAGGCTTTCGCCGCTGAAAACTCCCGCCGTGAACCAGGGAATATTCATCGTCCACTTCCCGCAGGTATTTTCCATCTCCGATGCGTCTGCGGCAAACCATCGGACCGTCCTCGGCCTGAAAATCCGGGAGAACAGGCTCAGCGGCGAGGCGAATACGATTGCCACCGACATGAGCTACAGCCTCCCTTCCTATATCGAGATGAAGCGCGTCGATGGATCTCCTGAGAAGACCGGTGCTCCATGGTCGAAGAGAAGGCCGTCCGGGCGAGCGCGAGGGTCCGGATCTCTAGGGATCTCTACCGAAGGAATAAAGTAAAGGGAGATTACGGCCGACCATGAAACCTGGCCTCCACCTGGGCATCATTATTCTCTTGTGTTCCATGTATCCCGTTCCCGCTGGGGGAAGGAATCCTGCCTTGGAAGTCACTCAACCGGAAGCACCGATCATCAAGGATTTTGAAGCTAAGCTGGAGCATATGAGGCAACAACTCAGAATCCCCGGAATGGCGGCCGGCGTTGTGAAGGATCGACAGGTCGTCTGGGCCAAAGGATTCGGCCATGCCGACCTGGAGAATCGGATTGAAGCCGCCCCCGATACACCCTGGCATATCGCTTCCGTGGCAAAGACCTTTGCCGCCATCGTTCTTCTGCAGCTCGTTGAAGAGGGGAAACTCGGCCTGGACGACCCGCTGGAGAAATTCGGGATTCACATGAAGAGCCCGGGGATCGTCCGGGTGAGGCATATCCTGACCCATACTTCGGAGAGAAGACCCGGGACGTTCTTCCGCTATAGCGGCCGCTTGTGGGAGCATCTGGCCCAGGTCATCCAGAAGGCCTCGGGAAAATCTTTTAAAGAGAACCTCATCGAGCGGATCATCCGGCCTCTCGAGCTGACCGACACGGCTCCCAACAGGGAATCCGGATCGGAAGCCTATCCCTTTGACGATATTCGGCGGCGTGTGGCCGTTCCCTACCGGATGGATGAACGCTTCAATCCGATAAGGTTAGAATACGGCCTGGGATTCTATGCGGCCGGCGGCCTGTTCTCCTCGGTTCGAGATATGGCCAAATATGTCGCGGCCATCGACGGCGATCTTCTGCTGAAGCCGGAAGCTAAAAAAACGATGTGGACGCCGTTCTCGTCGGCGGGTGGGAAGGTGTTTCCCCACGGCCTGGGCTGGTTTACGCAGATCGTTCACAAAACATTGCTCGTCTGGCACTTCGGCTGGCATCCGGATCACGCCTCCGCTCTCATCGTCAAGGTTCCGGAGAGAAACACCACGTTCATGGTCTTTGCCAACACCGACAAGCTGAGCCAGCCATTCAACCTTCTGCGCGGAAATGTTCTGAATTCGCCGGCGGCCCTTCTCTTTCTGAAAATGGTCGTGTTTCGGGGCGAGGATCTCGCCGAAATCTCTGATCGGGAGGCCGTGACCAACGATATCATCCTGAAAGCCAGCGGACGGAAGCCCGTGGCGAGCCCAGTTCAAAGAGGAATTCTGATCTGCTGCCTCTTGAGTTTTATGTCCGCGCCGATCCTGTGGACTACTGGTTGGACCCAGAGAAAGCGGTGCGCCAAGAAATTACCTTATGGCCCGTACAAGGCCAGCTGGGGATCGGGGATCATCAGGATCTACGCACTTCTATCCATGATGCTCTGTGTTCTTTTTTATGCGGTCCTGCTGAGAGCCCCGTTTCTCGTGTACTGGCCGGAGCTGCCGGGCTGGATCGACGGCATTTCTCTCGCCGAGAATCTTTTCCTGGTATCGCCCACGCTGCTAGCTCTTCTGGGTATCGGGCTTGCTTTCCTGACAGTCCTCGTCTGGATCAGAAAATATTGGTCGTTCCTCGGGCGCCTGTACTTCGCCTGGCTGGCCATCGCGATGATCAGCTACCTCCTGCTCCTCGACCACTGGCATCTCATCGGATTTTCTTATTACTGGAATTATCTGATACGATAATGCCAAAGGATAACTTTAGATCGAAGCGCCGGCTCCGCCGTCCGCGTGATAAGGTCAGGAGGGGAGCTGTGAAATCCATAATACGGGTCATGATGTGTCTAGGATTAATCTGTTGGGGCTTTCATTCGCCAGCGTGCGTCTCCGAGCCCTTCGGATGCACCATCGTCATGGCCGCCCGCAACGGCCTCGTCCTGGCCGGAAACAACGAGGACCGCAACCATCCCCAGACGATCGTGAACTTCATTCCCGCATCAGAATCCTATCACGGGCGCGTCGTCTTCGGCTATGACGACGCGTTCGTGCAGGGCGGCATGAACGATGAGGGCCTGTTTATCGACGCGAACGCCCTCGCGCCGACGGGCTGGCAGCCCGAACCGGGCAAGCCGACGTTCCGGGGCATCGTCATGATGGTCATCCTGGCGACGTGTGGGACCTGCGAGGAGGTCAAGGCCTTTTTCGAGAGATCCAACTTCCCTGCGCTCGGCAAGGCGCGGTTTCCCATCGCCGACCGAACGGGGGCGTCCATGGTCGTGGAATACGGCCAGGGCCGGGTCCAATTCGTCAGGAGCGACACTTGGTACCAAATCGCCACGAACTTCGTCATGTCCAACGTCAAGGACGGGAACTACCCCGGCTGGAGATACCGGACCGCAGACAAGATCATGTCCGGCGCCAAGGAGCTGAGCGTGGACCTCATCCGGGACGTCCTTGAGAAGACCCACCAGGAAGGCAATTCCTTGACTGTCTATTCCAACATCTACGACCTGAAGCAGGGGACGATTTACGTCTACAACCTGAGGAACTTCGAGGAGGTCATCATCATGAACCTCGTCGAAGAACTAAAGAAAGGCCAGAGGCGTCTTAACCTGCCCTCGCTTTTCAAGCCGCGGGCCCAAGGCTGAGCTTATGACAAGGAGTCGAGCCATGAAGCATTCGGGAAGAGCGATCGTTTTATCTGTTTTCCTCATCTCATTTCCCGCATGCTCGGCATCTTCCGCGGCCGACTCCCCGCCCACGCTGGAAAGTGTCCTGCAAAAATATGTCGAGGCCCTCGGCGGAAAAGAAACCATCGAGAATATCCGGACGCGCAAACTCAGCGGAGATTTGACTCATGATTATCCCGGGCAGAATCCGCCGAAAGCCGTCCTGCCGGCGGAGGTGGTCGCGGCCGCCCCCGACAAGTGGCGTCTCGTCCTCAGGACGGCCACCGGCGTCCAGCAGATGGGCTTCGACGGAGCATCCGGTTGGACCCAGGACGCCGACCGCGTCCTCATCGACAATCGGCAGGCGCGGTCCAAGCTAGCCTATCTGTTCAATCCGCGGGGTGCCGTCCATCTCGAGGATTATTTTTCCCAGTTGAGCCTTCAAGGAGAAGTCGTCTCGGACGGGCGCGGGGAATATGCCGTCAAAGCCAAGGGCACGGGGGGGACTCAGGAGACGCTCTTTTTCGACGCCGAAACCGGACTCCTGAATCGTTTGGGAGAGAACATCAGGATCAAGGGCTACCGTAGGATGAAGGGAGTCCTTCACCCCGTCCACATCGCCATCGCCAGGGAGGGTGGGACCTCGACCTACCGTTTTGACGACATCGCCGTCAACATCTCCATCGATGGCGCGCCGTTCGCCATCCCGAAGCTCGGAGAGGTCTTCCCGGATGTTTTCGAGGGGCTCGCCGACCCGCAGATCGTCCCCCTGCTCAAGGACTTCCCTTCCATCCACGAGGATATGAACGTTCCCTGCCGGGACGGCCGGTTTATTCACGACCTGATCGTCCAGAACGCCTTCAAGAAAGGTCTCGAGATCGGCTCTTTCACCGGATACTCCGCCTTGTGGCTGGGCCTAGCCTTCAAGGCAACCGGCGGCAAGCTCGTGACGATCGAGTATGAAGCCGCGAGCGGCGAGGAGGCCCGGAAGAATGTCCGCCGCGCCGGTTTGGAAACCGTCGTCGACGCCCGGATCGCGGACGCGTTCACCGAGATCCCCAGGATCGAGGGAGAGTTCGATTTCGTCTTCATCGACGCCTGGAAGCCGGACTACGTTAAATTCCTGAAGCTCGTAAGGGACCGCGTCGTGGCGGGGGGCGTCATCGTCGGCCACAACGTCACCAACTACGCCCGCGACATGCAGGATTACCTGGCGGCCATCCGGAAAGATCCCGGACTCGAGACGACGTTCCATGGGCTGAGCGCCGAAGGCATGGCCGTCAGCATCGTCCGCGGCCCCAGATCCTTTCCACCGTAGCCCGCGGCCCCCGCGCCAAATACGTCTGAAAACGAATCCGGCTTCCCCGGCGGATCGTCGGTATGGTATCATGCGGACGAAGGGACGGGAAGGGCGCGGGGAGACGCAGATCTCGCGGATGCAGGGTCGTGAAATGAGAATTCCACTCATGCTCGAGGGGTATTGTCTTCTGATTATCTGCGCCGCGCCGCTCGCCGGGCAGACCGGGAGCCCTCCCCAGCAGCACGAGTCCGTCGTCGTGAACATCGAAGTCCCTGTCCGGGTCATGAAAAAGAACGCCTTCGTGGACGGCCTGACGCTCGCGGATTTCGAGGTCTTCGAGAACGGCGTCCGCCAGAATATCGAAGCCGTCTACCTGATCAGGGACAAGCGGATTCTCAGGGAGGAGAAGGCCGCGGGAGCCGCGCCGCCGCCTCCCCGGAGCGCCCGGCACTATATCCTTTATCTGGATCTGAAGGAATATCTCCCCAAGATCGGAGACGCCCTGGACTATTTCTTCAGCGACGTTATTGGCCCCGAAGACACGCTGTTCGTGGTCACGCCCGTCAAGACCTACAGGTTCAAATCCGAGGCCCTGTCCCGCGTGCCGAGACCTCGGATCGCCGAGCGGCTCAAGGACAAGCTCAAAACCGATATCCAGCTCGGGAATTCCCAGTATCGGAGTTTGATGAGGGACTTCTATCGTCTGGAGGAGGAGGAGTACCCGGCGGAGCTCGCGGAAGTCAAGGAGATGCTGCTCTTCGACCTGGCCAAGCAGATACGGGACCTGAAGGAAATCACGGAAAGCAGCGTGATGGGTTTCGCGGACACGTTGAAGTCCCTGGACGGGGAGAAACACGTTTTTCTGATCTTCCAAAAGGACGTCCTGCCGGAGCATGAGTTCGCGGATGACAGGCAAATGGAGCTGATCAAGCCGGTGGGCTTCGATGTGGAGAAGATCAAGCGCTGCTTTTCGGACGCCTCCATCACGGTCCACTGCCTCTACATTACTAAAACGCCGGGGTTCGCCCACAATCCCATGAACCAGACGCGTTCCGTTGTCGGCTTCCGGCTCCAGGACCTCTCGGCCGACATCTACGCCTCCTTCAAGGAAATGGCGGCCGCGACGGGCGGCATGTCCGAGAGCACGACCAATCCGAATTTCGCCCTGCGGCAAGCGGCCGAAGCTTCGAGCAACTACTATCTCCTGTATTACCGGCCGCTCGATTACCGGGCGGACGGCCGCTTTCAGAAGATCGAGATCAGGGTCAAAGGCGAAGGCCTCAAGGTCACCCACCGTTCGGGCTACATCGCTGATTGAACTTCCATGGCGGCAGGAATTCCGACAACACCATGATCCGGAAGATCCTCGCTTGGGAGCCGTCGACATCGCTCCGCGCCGGCATGGCCAAGACCTATGCCTGGATCGCGGAGCAGTACGCCCTCCGGAAGGCGGGAAAGAAGGTCGTGCTATGAAATCCAAAGACATCGCGGAAGCAAGGGCCCGGGCCGCGGCGATGCTGCGGAAAGCCCGGATCGCGGTCACCCGGAACGAGCTCGAGAACATGGAGGTCGCCGATCTCGGCCTGGGCGACATCAAGCGCATGGGTCTCGAGGTCATCGTCTACGAGAACAACGACCGCTACTGCGCCAAGGAGCTCATCCTCCTCCCGCGCCAGATCTGCCCCGAACACAGGCACCCGCGCGTCAACGGCCGGAACCTCGGGAAAAAGGAGACCTTCCGCTGCCGCTGCGGGGAGATCTATCTCTACGTGGCCGGCGAGCGCACGCCGAAGCCGAAGGCGAAAGTGCCCAGGAAATACCGGTCTTTCATGACCGTCTGGCACGAGATCATCCTCCGGCCCGGTGACCAGTATACGCTGCCGCCGAATTCCCTCCACTGGTTCCAGGCCGGCGACAAGGGCGCCATCGTCTCCGAATTCTCCTCGACGAGCACCGACGAGAACGACCGGTTCTCCGATCCCCGCGTCCGGAGGATCGGGGAGTAGCGTCCGGAGGCTCCCTTGTCCGGCAGGAACGGCCCGCGTCATCCCGCGATCGAGATCGGCGTCTCCGTCGAGGAGCTCGCCGCCCGCCGCGAGCGCGTCGCCCGGACGCGGCGGTTCGAACGGCCGGACCGCGTCCCCGTCATCCCCGCCCTCGCCCACCGCTTCCTCGTCCCCCAGGTCGGGGTGCGCTTCCGCGACTACTACGGCGATCCGGAGACCATGCTCCGGACCCAGATCCTGGCCCAGAAGTGGCTCCTCGAGAACGTCCGCACGGACGCCCACATCATCACCGGGCCCTGGGTCGGCGCCTGGACGGACTTCCAGAACTCCTTCGAAGCGGGGAGCCTCGGCGTGGACATCGTCTTCCCCGAGGATGACATCCCCTGGATCGGGCGCGGCTGGGTCGAGGACGACGCGGACCTCCGGCGCCTCGAGGCCATGGATTTCGTCCGCTCGGGCATGAACGCCCGTCAGATCACCTACCGGAAAGCCATGATGGACGTAGCCGACAAGTACCCCGTCAGGTTCCAGGGCGGACCGGTCTTCTATCCCGGGCAGAACCCGGCGCTGACCCACACGTCCGACGGCCCGTTCGGCGTCGCCGGGGACCTCATGGGCAAGACGGAGATATTCCTGGCCGTCAAGGAACGGCCGGATTTCGTCCGGGAGCTCCTGCGGATCGTCACCGGCAAGCTCATCGAATACCTCGACTTCTGCTGGGCGGAGGAGAAGCTCCCCGTGCCCAAAGACTTTGCCTGGACGGACGACCTGGCCGTCTCCCTCTCGGCCGAAACCTACCGCGACGTCGTCCTCCCGTTCGAAAAACGCCTCCGTTTCCACTTCGACGGCTGGACGAGCCTCCACATGTGCGGCAAGACGGACCACCTTCTCGAGATCTTCCGCGACGACCTGGAGATCGACGAGCTCCAGGGCTTCGGCTACGAGGTCGACCTCGACCGGATCGGCGAAGTCATGGGCGGAAAGGTCGTCCTCATCGGCAACGTCAACCCCATGCTCATCCATTCGGGGACGCCGGACGAGGTCCGCGAGGCGACGCGCCGCGTCATCGAGAAGCTGGCGCCCCGCGGCGGGCTCATCGTCCAGGACGGCAACAACATCCCGCCGGGCTCCCCTCTCGCCAACATCAACGCCATGATGGAGGCGGCCGAATCGTGGGGGCGCGCGTGAGCGCCAGGGATTTCCTCAGCTGCCTCTGGGACCTCAGCTAACGACGTGGCCGTAATGCTCTCGCCCGAGCTCAACGACGAATTCGGCGTTCCCTACCTCAGCCGCATCTCCGATGCCTGAGGAGGGGGTCACTCCGCCGCGGCCTCGGCCATGGCGGCGACGTTGCGGGGCGGGACGTCGGGCAAGATGGCCTCGTGGCTGGGGCTGACGATGAGGTGCGGGCCGAGGACGGACTTGATGCGGCGGACCTCGGTCTTGACCTCTTCGGGGGATCCGAGGTTCAGAACGCGCTGCGTGTCGAGCCCTCCCAGAAAGGCGATCCTCCCCTGGAAATCCCGGGCCAGCGTCGCGGCGTCCATGTTCGCGGCCTTGGCCTGGAGCGGGTGGAGGCAGTTGACACCGGAGGCGATGAGCTTCGGGATGACCCGGTGGATCGAACCGCAGGAGTGGAGGATGACCTGATAGCCGCGGCGGCGGGCCTGGCCGGTGAGCTTTTGGAACCAGGGCAGGATGAACCGGTCGAAGAGGCTGGGGCTGATCATCAGGTCGAGCTGGGTGCCGAAGTCATTGCCGAAGAAATAGGCGTCGACGCGGTCTCCGGCGGCGTCGAAGAAGCGCTCGTTGGACTCGTAATAGAACCCGCACACCCGGTCCGTGGCCGCCTCGACGACCTCGGGGTGCGTGCGCATTTTGACGAAGTAGGATTCCATGCCGAAGAAATCCATGAGGTCGTGGAAGAACGGCGTCCAGAATCCGCTCGCGCGGTAGAACGGGCCGGCCTCGTCGAGGGCCCGCAAGGTGCCGGTGAAATCGAGAGCGCGCGGATCCGGCCAGTCGAAGCCGTCAAGTTCGGCCGGGTCCTCGACGCCGGCGAGGGGG
Organism: Candidatus Aminicenantes bacterium RBG_19FT_COMBO_65_30; assembly: GCA_001775755.1. Classification (GTDB taxonomy): domain Bacteria; phylum Acidobacteriota; class Aminicenantia; order Aminicenantales; family Saccharicenantaceae; genus RBG-16-66-30. The sequence goes on from MEYF01000105.1 coordinate 20,295, forward strand.
CCCGCCTGGCCATGGCTCGTTTTCCCGGCGCTCCAACCGAAGATCCCTTTCGAGGCCGGGTTGGGGAAGGTGGATTCGACGAAGCTCGGCGAGATCCAGCGGAAGTCGTCGCCGAGCTTGCGCCGCAGCTCCTCCTCGGTTCCGGTGCCGAAGTAACGGTGAAGGCCGGGCCAGCTATCGGGGTGGGGATTGCCGAGCCAGAGGCCGCAGCGGTGAGCCGGCTTGAGGGCGATGATGTCCTTGAGGAGCTCGCGGCTGTTCACGGGACCACGAGCTTGATCGATTGCGGCCATCCTGAAGGGACTATAGGGCCGGCCGCGGGCCGGTGTCAAGAACGCCGTGACTCCCCCGAACGTTCGCGCTTCCCCCCGATCTCCTGATTCTGATATCATACGGGGAAAATAAGCGGAAAACCAGCAGTTTTTTCAAGGAGAGCTCATGAGGAATCGTTCCAAGAAAACGTCGATGGTCTTGTTGTTCCTTACGCTTTTCGTCTTTTTGTCTTTGGCCGCCTCGAAGGCGGGAGGACCGCCGTCGGCGAAGCCGGCGTATTTGTACAAAACGACGTTCGTGCGGGCGGCCCCCGGAAAGCTCCTTGAGCTCATCGCCCTCTACAAGAGCCGGATGGCCGTCATCAACGAGTCCGGAGACGAGCAACCCCTGTGGTGGCGTCACACTCAAGGCGATCAGTGGGACCTCATGCTTCTCACGCCCATGGGGAGCTATGCTGAATATTATTCGAAAGGAAGGTCGGCTCGGCGGGACAAGGCCGCCGGTCCATCGCAGGAGGAATTCGTCCGGAAGCTCAACGCTTGTGCGTCCTGGCGGGAGGATATCTTCGTCTTCGGACCGCCGATCGAGACCGTGAAAAAGGCGTTCGAAGGGACCGCCTACTACCACATCGAGATCTTCGTCTCGCTCCCGGGAAAACAGGAGGAACTGTTCAAGGAGCGCGAGATGGAGAACGTCTACGCGGTCGAGACGGGGCGGCCCTATAACATGATCTTCGTCCGAGATCAGGGCGCCGCCTGGGACTTGTTCACGCTCGGCTGCTACCGCGACCTCCGGCACTGGGCCGGCACGGGCGATCTTTCCAGGGAACAACGCGAGGCGGCGGCCCGCAAGGCCGGCTTCGGAAGCCCCGACGAGATCGGCCCCTACATGAGAACGCTCATCGATATGCACCGGGACACGATGGGCGTGGCGATCAAGTAAGCCGCGAGCCGCTAACAAACCTCTTCGATCATCCGGACTGCGCTCCAGGTCCCGTCCTTCTCGACGCGCAGGGTCTTGATCTCGAACGGCCGAAAAGATACGGGGATATGTACCGCAGATACGTGTCCCCTGTCTTGGCCGATAGCTTTGGGCTCCGGAGGGGCGCCTTCTCCCCTATCCGCGCTTCGAAGCGAGACCTGTAGCGCGGCCCCCGTTTTTCTTCCCACGGCCTCTTGAAGCCGGATAATAAGGGCCTCTCCGTCCCACGACCGCTTGCACGCGAGGAGGCGGACCGAGGCCGGCCTCAGGGAGAGGAGCGGCTCGATCGACAGGACCTTATTGGGGTCGTAGGGCAGATGAGCGTAGGCCGCGGGCGGCGCGGCGAGGTGATCGGCCAAGCCGGGCATCATGCTCCTGACTGCAGCGGGCCTGCCGGCTGTGACAAGGATGCGGAATTCGTGGACGCCAATGTCGGCGAATTTCCAGCCGCGGGGATGGCCGGAGCGATCGAGGTCGAATCCCCGCTCGTGGCAGTAGGCCGAGCTCCGGAGAACCGACAGGCGAAGCTCGCCGTCGCGGAAATCGAGGCCGTGCTGGCCGCTCGACGCGATGCCGACGGCGGCGGCCTTTTTCCCGGACGTCCCTTCGACGACGAGCCACCTGCCGTGGACGTGCTCTTCGCCTTCGGCCGGACGGCGGACGGCACCGCCGGGGACCTCGCAGAGGAGGCCGGCCGAAGCGAGAGCGGTCGGGACGCGGAGTTTCAGCCGCCGGCGTTCCTCGTTCCAGGTGACGCGGAACCGGAATTCGAGCGCGGGCCAGCTCGGGTATGAGACGATGTCCACGACCGCACGGCTTGCTCGATAAGCCAGGACCGAGCGCGTGACGATCCGGACGGGGCCGCGTTCGACGACCGCGGGCGGGCCAAGGGGTCTGAACCGCCCGCAGATCTTTCGATAGCCCGAGCGGCCCGTCCCCCACGAATCCGCCGTGTCCTCGACGACGAGCGGTTCGAAGAGCGGGCCGGCCAGCGTCTCACTGATGCCTTTGGTTTTGAGCGATGTCACCCATCCGGTCTTTTTGTCGATGCGATGATCGAGGGGAGAGGAAGCGGGGATATGTCCCGCAGTCACGTGTCCCCTTTCTTTACCGGGCTCTTTGCCGTCTGGAATCTCGAACGCCTTGAGATAGTACCGCATGACGCCGACACCGGGAAGATCATCAACGAAGCTGACGCGACGCCGCCAGTCGTTGAACGGCAGGAGCGCTTCGGGCTGTTCTTCCTGGCAGGGGACCTCCCGGCCGTCGGCCCGGAAAAGACGCAGGCGCCACTTGCCCTTCCAGAACGGCCGATGATCGGCCATGCACTCGAATTCGACCGGGGCAGGGCGGAGGGACGGATTGGCGTTGAAGACGGTGACCGGAAGGGCGGGGCTGCCGAGGCTGCCGCGATTCAGGGAAGCGGCGGCCCGAAGCGCGACCGACCTGGCCATATCCTCGGCCCGGCCATATTGGCCGAGGGCGTCCCGTTCGGCCGGCTCGACGCAGGAGCCCGTGAGAATATCGTGAAAATCGTTGAAAACATGGAGCTTCCAGGCTTCGCGGAGCTCCGGTTCGGGGAAGTCGCCGCCGGCGAGCCACGAGGAAGCGGCCGCGACGGCCTCGGACTGGACGAGGCGCCCGAGATCCACGACCGCCCGCCGCTTGAGGCGGGAGAGCGAGGTGTAACACCCGGTGAAGCATCGCTGGAGGTCGCCGTCGAAGACGGGGGCTTCGGCCGCGGCGGCCTTCACCGCTTCGTAGAATCTGTCCGGCGTGCTGTGGACGATCCGGACCCGCGATTCGCCGGCGATGAAGGCGTCGATCGTCCGAAGGTCGCGCCGCGTCGCCCCGCCGCCGTGATTGCCCAGGCCCCAAAAGACGGGCACGTCACGGCCGAGCTTCAAGGCGAGCTCGACGCCGTCATGAAGGCGCTCTTCGATATTGTCATGTTCGGTATGGTAGAGCCCGACGGCGATGCGATAGGCCGGGATCTTCGTGCCGTCGACGCCGCGCCATCGATAAAGATCGGCGGGAAGCGCGAGCTCGTGGGCCTGGGGCCGCATGTGGATGTACATCTCGTAGCCGGCAAGCCTCAGGATCTGGGGCAGGCCGCCGCTGTGGCCGAAAGAATCGAAGTTGTAGGCGACGCGGGGCGCGGCCCCGAACTTCTCCCGGAAATAGCGCCGGCCTTCGGCGATCGTCCGGACGAGCGACTCGGTCCCGGGCAGGTTGACGTCGGGCTGGATGAACCAGCCGCCGGAGATCGCCCAGCGGCCGGCCCGGACGTGGCGGCGGACGGCCTCGAAGA
>MEYF01000105.1:23949-25275 GCA_001775755.1 Candidatus Aminicenantes bacterium RBG_19FT_COMBO_65_30
CGTTCCTAAAGGTCGCCAGCGCTTCCGACGCCCCCTCATCCCACCGCCACTGCCAAACGGGATCGAGGTGCGCGTTACATATGAGGTGTACCGCCAAATTCGGGGACACAATACCCGTTTCCGAATTATTTCTCTTCATCCCGGCAAGGCTCCATGAGCATGAAATTCGGAAACGGGTATTGTGTCCCCATATTAAATTTCGTCCTTGCTCGGAAGATTCTTATACCAGGTGAAATAGAGGACGAGGGCCAGGGCGGCCACGGCGCCGGCCCACATCCCCAGCTGCTTCCAGTTGCGCATGAAGAGGTAGAACGGCAGGATGGCGAGAGAAAACTGGAAGACCGCCGTGACCAGGCCGTTGAGCATGTCGATCTTCGGCATCTTGTCCTTCGCCGGCACGAGCCCGCGCTTCACGCATTCCCGCCGGACCGGCCCCCAGAACCCGAACGGCCGCACTTTCGCATAGAACTTGACCAGGACCTCCATGTCCGCCGGCTTGGTCAGCGCCGCCGCGACGAGCGTCGCCGCGAGGCCCAACCCCATGTCCATGGCCAGGCTGGCCGAGGCGTGGAGGCCCTTGAGGAAGATGAGCCGGAGCGTGATCAGACCGGCCGATACCCCCATGCCCCAGACAAAGGCCTTGGCCCCGAACCGCCAGTAGTGCCAACGCAGGGTCGCCGGCACGAGGATGACCGTCACGACGACGAAGACCATGGTCTCCCAGGCGGTGATGATGTTCGTGAAGGACAGCGAAAAGACGAACCCGACGAGGACGGCGACGACCGAGGCGACCTGTCCCAGCCTGACGAGCTTTTTCTGGGTCATGTTTTTGGCGAAATAGCGCTTGACGAAATCGTTGATGACGACCGAGCTCGTCACGTTGATCATGGCGCTGATCGTCGACATCAGCGCGGCCAGGAGCACGGCCATGAACAGGCCCCTCAACCCGACCGGCATTTTCAGCAAGACGAGGGGCATGATCTTTTCGGCGTCGAAGCCCGCCTGCGTTCCCAGGTAAAAAATACCAAGGACCATGAAGGCGCAGCCGAGGACCCAGCGCAGGTTGTAGCCGACCGTCCACATCCCGGCCGCGAGCTGGGCGTCGCGCGGCGAGCGCGTCGTCAGGAAGAACTGGAAATCCCAGACGTTCGGCCCGCTGAGCAGCCGGAACATCATCCAGAAAAAGCCCGCCGCCAGGAGCGGGCCGAAGAGCCCAAAATGCCGGTAGGCCTGCGGCGTGTCCGTCATGAAGCCCGTCCAGAGCTTCCAGGTCGGGGCGAGCGAGAACCAGGCCGGGTCCTTGTGGATGAAGGTCGTCGCCGCCGG
>MEYF01000105.1:25368-25453 GCA_001775755.1 Candidatus Aminicenantes bacterium RBG_19FT_COMBO_65_30
GAGGGTGACGTAGACGCCGACGACCGCGAGGACGATGAGCGTCGCCTCCCAGCGCGGCAGGGGCAGGAACTCCTCGGCGAACTTG
>MEYF01000106.1:0-1677 GCA_001775755.1 Candidatus Aminicenantes bacterium RBG_19FT_COMBO_65_30
CTTCCGCGTCTCGAGCTTGTCCGTCTGTTTCTTCTTGTTCCGCGTCGTACTGTAGTTGCGCCGCTTGCACTCGCCGCACTGGAGTGTGATGATCTCTCGCATGTTCAACCTTCCCTTCCGTCGGACGTCCTCTCGGGCGTCCCGCCTCTGTCTCCTCGAACCCGGTCCCCGCGGACCCGCCTCGGGCTCAGCGAAAAAGCCCAAGACCAGAATTGAACTGGTGACCCCGTCCTTACCAAGGACGTGCTCTACCAACTGAGCTACTTGGGCCCGACAACCTCGAAAAAGAGCGGGAAACGGGATTCGAACCCGCGACGTTCAGCTTGGAAGGCTGACGCTCTACCAACTGAGCTATTCCCGCGGACGCGAAAATGGGCAGGGAAGGATTCGAACCTCCGAAGCGTTTCCGCAACGGGTTTACAGCCCGTCCCATTTGGCCACTCTGGAACCTGCCCGCATTTTGATGCATTCTCATCGCCCTCGGTCGGCCGTCCGGAGGTCCCTCTCCTCCCTGGATATCCACTCGACAAGCGCGCTCGATCGCCGCTTCTAAGCCAGCGAAGGGACTCGAACCCCTGACCCGCTGATTACAAATCAGCCGCTCTACCTGCTGAGCTACGCTGGCGTCGCCTCAACCTGTCTCGCCGAATACCTGCTGATACGGGGGAAATACGAAAAAAAAAGATGAAAAAAAGAAAAACCTTCTCTCCTCGAGCTCGAATGTGTTCTTTTTTTCAGAGATTTAATCTGAAATATACAGAACGACCACGGATATCCTAGAGGAAATCGGAAATCTTGTCAAGGGGTTCTTTTTATCGGCGCCCGGAGGCCCCTGGCCCTCTCCAGGTTCTCCCCAACGCTCCTGAGGAACTCCACGGTGAAAATAAGGTAACGAGCCCTCTGAACCGGGGTCAGGACGCCCTCGAGGACGGCCTCGACCTCGTCGTCCATCTGCCTGATAGCCCGGCGGGCCTCCCTGATGCGGGCGACCAGGCCGAGGACCGCCTTCTCCCCTGCCGGGGACTTGGCCAGCTCCGCCCGGAGGTCCTTGAAGTCGAGGCCCATCCGGCGCTGGAGCCCGATCTTTTCCTTCTCGATCCGGGTCAGGAACGGGTAGAGCTTGGCCGTCTGTCCCTCCGTGAGCTCGAGGGCCCGGGTCAACCTGAGGAGATAGAGATTGTTGATGTTCTCCCGGAGTCTCGTCCGCGCCTGCGGTTCGCCTTGTGCGGCTCCGAAGCTCATGGACCAGGACCCCAGGCCGAGGCTCAGGATCAGGCCGGCGATGGGCAAGTATTTTTTCATTTCGGACCTCCAAGACCGGTTTCTTTCTCCAATTCCGAGGCGATGAACCGCAGCTCGTCATCGCTCAAGCTTTCCCAGAAGAGCGGGTCCGCGGCCGGAAGAAAGATGATATCCGCATCCAGGACCGGGGTCATCTCCTCGATCGAGGCGCGGATCTCCCGGTCGACGTCGCGTTCGAGCTCCGGATCGGCCTCGGCTTCCTGCAGGAGCGGGATCAGGGCATCCTCGTCGGGCACCCAGGCCGCCGTCACGGCCGTCCCCGGGCGCAGGAGCGCGAACCAGAGTCCGGCGGCGGCCAGGGCCATGCCGCCTGCGGCCGCCCAGGCCCACCTTCGGCGGCCGGAGAACGGGATCCCGACGGCGTCCCGCCCCGGC
>MEYF01000106.1:1704-8191 GCA_001775755.1 Candidatus Aminicenantes bacterium RBG_19FT_COMBO_65_30
CGCTTCTCGAACGCCGCCCAGCATTCGGGAGATCGGTCGGCCGGATACAAGGCGCCGGCTTGAAGGAGGACGAGGTCGTCCCGGTAGGCCCGGCAGGCGGGACACGACCGCAGATGGGCTTCGAGGCGGTCCTTCCGTTCGGGCGCGAGGGCCCCGTCCAGGTCGTCCGAAAGCCGCTTTTTCGCCGTTCCGCATCTCATGACCGGACCTCCCCGAGAAAAGGCTTCAACCGGGCCTGGAGGAGTTTGCGGGCCTTGTGCATCCTCCAGGACACCGTGTTCTCCGAACAGCCGAGGACCCGGGCCGCGTCGGCGTGGCTCAAGCCCTCGCCGGCGACCAGGACGAAGGACGCCCGGAAGGGAGCCGGCAGGGATTCGATGGCCTCGTCCATCCGGCCCCTAAGCTCGCTCAAGACCGAGCTCCCTTCGGGAGAGGACGGGAGGCCGCGGGCCGACGCGGCGACGGACAGGTTCTCGTCGAATTCCGTCCGGTCCTTTTCCCGGCGTCTCTTCTTCAGGAACGTCAGCGACTTGTTGACGGCGATCCTGTAGAGCCACGTGTAGAAGCTCGCGCTCCGGTTGAAAGAGGCGATCGCCTTCCATGCCGTCAAGAAAACCTCCTGGGCCAGGTCGTCGGCGTCGGAGCGATTCCCGGCCATCCGGAAGACGACGCCGTAGACTCTCCGCTCGTGGCGCCGGACGAGCTCGGCGAAGGCCTCGCGGCCGCCCCGCCGCGCCTCCTCCACGAGACGGTCTTCCGGGCGTTCATCCATCGCGTCCTCACTCGTTTAGACGGACATTATACTAAATCCTTTGAACCCGGCCGAGTTCGTTGACAAGCCCTTCGCCGTACTGATATCATTTCGTCCTCCACACGAAAGGCTGAAGCGCCATGATCGAACGCTACACCCGCCCCGGCATGGGGGCGATCTGGACCGAGGAGAACAGGTACCGCAAGTGGCTCGCCGTCGAGCTGGCGGTCTGCGATGCCTGGACCCGGCTCGGGAAAATCCCCCGGCCCGCCCTTCGGACGATCCAAGCCAAGGCCGGCTTTTCCGTGGACCGGATCGACGCCATCGAGAAGGTCGTCAAGCACGACGTCGTCGCTTTCCTGACCTCGGTCGCCGAGAAGGTCGGGCCCGACTCCCGCTACATCCACCTCGGCCTGACCTCCTATGATGTCGTCGACACGGCCCTGTCCCTGCTCATCAAGGAGTCCCTGGAGAAGGTCCTCGCCGACCTCGGCGCCTTCCGCCGAATCCTGAAGCGAAAGGCGCTCAAGCACCGCCGGACCGTCTGCATCGGCCGCACCCACGGCATCCACGCCGAGCCGGTGACCTTCGGCTTCAAACTCCTCGTCTGGCACGAGGAGGTCGGCCGCCACGTCGTCCGGCTGGAGAGCGCCCTGCGGACGATCTCCGTCGGCCGGATCTCGGGTTCGGTAGGGACGTACATCCACCTCGATCCGAGGGTCGAGGTCATGGCCCTCAAGACACTCAAGCTCGAGCCGGCCAAGGTCTCGACCCAGGTCCTCCAGCGGGACCGCCACGCCGAGGTCCTCTCGGCCCTGGCCCTCCTCGCCTCCTCCATCGAGAAATTCGCCGTCGAGATCCGCCACCTCCAGCGGACCGAGGTCCTCGAGGTCGAGGAGCCGTTCACCAGGGGGCAGAAGGGATCGTCCTCCATGCCCCACAAGAAAAACCCTGTCCGCTCCGAGAGGATCTCGGGCCTGGCCCGTCTCGTCCGGGCCAACGCCCAGGTCGGACTCGAGAATGTCGTCCTGTGGCACGAGCGCGACATCTCCCATTCCTCGGCCGAGCGGGTCGTGTTCCCGGACTCGTTCATCCTGACAGATTTCCTGCTGGCCGATGCCGCCGACATCGTCGGCCACTGGGTCGTCCACCCGGACCGCATGAAAGCGAACGTCGGCGCGACCCGGGGCCTCATCTTCTCGCAGAGCATCCTCCTGGCCCTGACCAAGAAAGGCCTGACCCGCGAGGACGCCTACCAGGTCGTCCAGCGCAACAGCCTCAAGGCCTGGAAGGACGGCCTCGATCTCCGCGCCCTTGTCGCCGCCGACCCGGACGTCACCCGCGTCCTCGGTCCGAAGGACATCGACCGATGCTTCTCCCTGGCCCCGTACCTCGACAAGATCGATTACATCTTCGAAAGGGTTTTCCGCCATGAAAGTTAGGATCCTCGTCTCGTTCAAGGACAGCGTGCTCGACCCGCAGGGGCAGACCGTGAAGAACGCGCTCCACACGATGGGCTACGCCGCCGTCAAGGACGTCCGGCAGGGCAAGGTCTTCGAGCTCGACCTCGAAGGAGCGACGAAGAAGGAGGCCGAGACCCTCGTCCCCGAGATCGCGCGCCGGGTCCTGGCCAACCCCATCATCGAGAAGTTCGACTGGGAAATCCTCAAGGGCCGGCAAGGGTCCTCGCCATGAAGTTCGGCGTCGTCCAATTCCCCGGATCCAACTGCGACTTCGATACCTTCCACGTCCTGCGGAACGTCATGAAGCAGGACGCCGTCATGCTCTGGCACAAGGACCACGATCTCAAGGGCGTCGACTGCGTCGTCCTGCCGGGCGGTTTTTCCTACGGCGACTACCTCCGCTCGGGGGCCATCGCCCGTTTCTCTCCTCTCATGCAGGAAGTCAAGGCCTTCGCCCGCGGCGGCGGCCGCGTCCTGGGCATTTGCAACGGCTTCCAGATCCTCCTCGAGCTCGGCCTCCTGCCGGGGGCCATGCTCCGGAACAAGAACCTGAAATTCCTCTGCCGGCACGTCCACATCCGGGTCGAAAATGAGAAGACGGACTTCACCCGGGCGGCGAAAAAGGGCCAGGTCCTGCGTATCCCCATCGCCCACTTCGACGGCAACTACTACGCCCCGGCCGGCGTCCTGAAGGACATCGAGCGGCACCGCCAGGTCGTCTTCCGCTACTGCGACGCCGGCGGGACGATCACCGAGGAGGCCAACGTCAACGGCTCCCTGGCCGCGATCGCCGGCATTCGCAATCGTGAGGGCAACGTCCTCGGACTGATGCCCCACCCCGAGAGGGCCTCCGAAGCCCTTCTCGGGAGTGAGGACGGCCGGACGATCTTCGCCTCCCTCATCCTCAGCCTCGAGGGGCGGAAGCCGGCCCGCCGGGCCGCCGTCCGGAAAAAGACCGGCCATGATTGACAAGAAAATCCTCGACCAGCACAGCCTCACCGAGGACGAATACCGGCTCATCGTCGACCTCGTCGGCAAGGAGCCGAACCTGACCGAGCTCGGCATCTTCTCGGTCATGTGGTCCGAACACTGCGGCTACAAGAGCTCGCGCGTCCACCTCAAGAAACTGCCGACCGAAGGGAAGCACGTCGTCCAGGGGCCGGGCGAGAACGCCGGCATCCTCGATATCGGCGACGGCCAGGTCATCGTCTTCAAGATCGAATCGCACAACCACCCGTCCTACATCGAGCCCTACCAGGGCGCGGCCACGGGCGTCGGCGGCATCCTCCGCGATATCTTCACGATGGGCGCCCGGCCCATCGCCGTCCTGGACTCCCTGCGCTTCGGCCCGCCCGACGACCCGAAGAACCGGTCGGTCATGGAGGGGGTCGTGTCCGGGATCGCCGGCTACGGGAATTCGATCGGCGTCCCGACCGTCGGCGGCGAGGTCTATTTCGACCCGTGCTACAACCTCAACCCCCTGGTCAACGTTTTCTGCCTGGGCCTGGCCGATAAGGACAAGATCTTCTACGCCAAGGCCGAGGGCGCCGGCAACAAGGTCCTCTACGTTGGGGCCAAGACGGGCCGCGACGGCATCCACGGCGCGACCATGGCCTCGTCCGAATTCGGCGCAGAGACCGAGCACAAGCGGCCGAACGTTCAGGTCGGCGACCCGTTCAAGGAAAAACTCCTCCTCGAGGCCTGCCTCGAGGTCATGGACCGAGGCCTCATCGTCGGCATCCAGGACATGGGCGCCGCCGGACTGACCTGCTCGACGACGGAGATGGCGGCCAAGGGGGGCATGGGCATCGTCGTCGACCTCGACAAGGTCCCCCAGCGTGAAGCCGGCATGACCCCCTACGAGATCCTCCTCTCGGAGTCCCAAGAACGCATGCTCCTCGTGGCCACGCCCGACAACGTCGCCGCGGTCCAGGAGGTCTTCGCCAAGTGGGACCTCGACGCGCCCGTCATCGGCGAGGTCGTCGAGGGCGGCCGGGCCCGGATCAGCTTCAAGGGCGAAGTCGTCGTCGACATCCCGGTCGACGCCGTCGTCAACCTCTGCCCCGCCTATACCCGGCCGAGCGTCGCCCCCGCCCCTCCCCCCGCCGCCCCGGCCCTCGATTCCCTGCCCTTGCCCGCCGACTGCGGCGAAGTCCTGTTGAAGCTCCTGGCCTCGCCGACGATCGCCGACAAGGAGTGGGTCTTCCGGCAGTATGACCACATGGTCCAGGTGAACACCGTCTTCCTGCCCGGGGCCGATGCGGCCCTGCTCAGAATCAAGGGTTCGAAGAAGGCCCTGGCCGTGACCCTGGACGGCAATTCCCTCTACACCCGCCTCGACCCGAGGACGGGGGCCCGGATCGCCGTGGCTGAGGCTTGCCGCAACCTGGCCTGTGTCGGCGCCCGTCCGATAGGCGTCACCAACTGCCTGAATTTCGGCAATCCTGAAAAGCCCGAGGTCATGGGCCAGTTCGAACAGGCGGTGACGGGCCTGGCCGAGGCCTGCCGGACGTTCGGCATCCCGGTCACGGGCGGCAACGTCAGCTTCTACAACGACACGGAGGGTCTGTCCATCCACCCCACCCCGGTTCTCGGGATCGTCGGCATCCTCGACGACATCCGCAAGGCCGTCAGTCCCGGCTTCAAGGCCGCGGGGGACGCCCTCGTCCTCGTCGGCGAGAGCTTCGAGGAGCTGGGCGGGTCGGAATACCTCAAGGTCGTCCATGGGCTCGAGGCCGGGGCGCCGCCGGCGATCGACCTCGAGCAGGAGAAGCGCAACCAGGAGTTCCTGCTCGAGGCCGTGGACGCGGGGCTCGTCCGCTCCGCTCACGACCTCTCGGAAGGCGGACTGGCGGTCGCCCTGGCGGAGAGCGCCTTCCACGGCGCCCGCAAGGTCGGCTGCGAGGTCGACCTCGACGAGGCCCTCCGCGCCGACGCCCTGCTCTTCGGCGAATCCCAATCCCGTATCGTCGTCACCTGCCGGCGGGCGAACGTCGGCCGGCTTCTGGAGATGGCCGCGGCCCGCGGCGTCCCGGCCAAGGCGATCGGACTCACCGGCGGCGCCGAGATCGCGGTCAGACAGTCCGGACGGGAGCTCCTGCGGGTCCCGGTCGAGAAGGCCTGCCGCATCTGGAAGGACAGCATGCCGGGCTTTTTCGAGGTCCGGGCCTAGGGAGAGGATCATGGACGACATCGTCTTCCGCAGTCCGCGAAAGAGGGGCCGGGTCGCCGTCTTCCTGTCCGGCCGCGGCTCGAACTTCATGGCCATCCGCGAGGCCGTCCGCAGGGGCGACATCGACGCGGACATCCGCCTCGTCCTCAGCAACAAGGCGGACGCCCCCGGCCTCGTCAAGGCCCGCGAAGGAGGCCTCGAAACGCTCTTCCTCGACCCCAAGCTCTTCACGACGCGTGAGGAGTACGACCGGGCCATCATCGAGGAGGTCGAGCGGCGGCGGATCGACCTCATCTGCCTGGCCGGGTACATGAAGGTCCTGACGCCCGGTCTCTGCGACGCCTTCAAGCACCGCATCGTCAACATCCACCCGGCGCTCCTCCCCTCCTTCCCGGGCCTCCACGTCCAGCAGAAGGCCATCGACTGGGGCGTCCGGTTTTCGGGCTGCACGGTGCACTTCGTGGCCGCCGAGGTCGACATGGGCCCGATCATCCTCCAGGCTGTCGTCCCGGTCCTCCAGGACGACACGGAAGAGACCCTGGCCGCCCGCATCCTCGTCGAAGAGCACAAGATCTATCCGGAAGCCGTGCGACTCTATTTTGGCGGCCGGATCGAGGTCCGGGGGCGGCGCGTCTTCATCCTCGAAACGGGAGCCTGAGCGCGGCCCTTCGCGCCGAGCGGGCCATGGCGAGCGGGCGGAGAATGACAGCCGGACGCGCCGCCGCGGCCGCCGCGCTCGTCCTCGTCTTCGCCGCGACCTGGGCTGTCCTCGACCGCTCGGAGCATCGCCCCGGCTGGCTGACCATCGAGGCGCCGGTGGCGGCGGTCGTCGGGCAGCCGCTCGAGATCCGCGTCACCTTGAAGGAATCCGTTGAAGCGACCAAGATCGCCTGCTCTCTGCACCGGGCGGGAGCCGACCGGAAGATCCGGGGGTATCTCGCCTCCTCCGGACCGGCGCGGCCGGCGGGCGGCGGCGGGACTTACTCCTTCATCTTCGAAGTCCCGGAAAGGGAGGACATGGCTTTCGCTTCCGCCATCATCTTCTTGAGTCCGACGGGTCAATGGCGGGATGGGACGCGGGCCGTCAGCACGAAGCTGATG
>MEYF01000106.1:8239-10472 GCA_001775755.1 Candidatus Aminicenantes bacterium RBG_19FT_COMBO_65_30
ACCCGCGTCTATCACTATATGACCGCCGCCGAGTCCGCGGCGGCGAAGGCTGCCGAGCTGCGGCCGGGGCGGCGGCCGTCGGTGTGGGTCCACCCCGTCCTCGGCGCTCTCCTCCTCGCGGCCGCGGCGCTCTGCGCGTCGAAAGCCGGGCGAAAAAGGCCGGACGCGCGTCCCGAAGAAACGAGAGAAAGGACGGTCTGGCTGGCGTTCGCGGCCGTCCTCGCCGCAAGCGCCGTCCTCGAGCTTTCCGGCCTCGTCGGGCACCTGGCGGCCTGGGGCCGCCGCTTGGCCCAAGAGCAGAATATCTACGACGTCCGCAAGACCTACCAAAAAGCGATCATGGCCGCGGTGGCCGCGTCGGCGCTGGGGCTTTTCTTCCTTTTTATGAGAGCGCCGCGGCGGCCCGGCTCACACCGCTTCCTGTGGTGGGCCGGGATCGGCCTCGCCGCCTACCTCGCCGTGTCGTTCGTCGGCGTGCTGTCCTTCCACGCCGTCGACGTCGTTCGGGGCATGACCTGGCGCGGCGTGTCCCCATTCGACGCGGCCCGCGGCGCGGGGGTGCTGGTGACTCTCATGGCGGCCATCCTCGCCCTCCGCCGGGAGAACGACAAAACGTCTACTTGAAGATCTTGGGCGGAGCCATCTTCGGCCCGCCGTCGAAAACCCGGGCATAGACGTCCGGAAAGGCGTCCTTCCCCCCGAGCAGGAGACAGGAAAGGGGCATGATCCTCCTGGCCAAGCGGGACATCTCCGCCACGACGCGCCTGATCTCCCATTGGGCCGTGGCGTCCTCGCGCAGCCGCGAGATGTGGTAGAGCTCGCGGACGTTGACCTTGAGGAGGGCCCGGCGCCTGTGGGCGTTGGTCAGGACGTAGTCGGCGGCCGGGCCGATGTCCTTCTCGAGGACGGCGTGGGTTTCGTTCGTCCGGTCGATCGCGGCCAGGAACTCTTTCTCGGCCCCGACCTCGCGGACCGAAGGAGGCACGGTCACCCCCAGGCCGGGGTCGTACCGCTGCCAGGTCAGGGTCGCCATCCGGTGCCGCTTGAGCTGGGCGAAACACGAGGCGGAGACGACCAGGTCGTAGACGAGATCGGCGTGCTCGAATTCCCGGAGCGGGAAGTCGTAGAACTCCATGCGCTTGAAGGCCCGGCGGACGATATCCTTGCGGGCGGCAGGCCCGGCCTTCGCGGCCCGCTCGAGGCATTCTTCATAAGACAGCCGGGTGACGGCGTGGAGCAGGGCGGCGATGACGCGCGAGTCCCCATCGGCGGGAAAGCCGGCCAGCCCGACGGCCTTCGGCGCGCCGCCGCGCCTCCGTCCGCGCCGCGCCGGGATCGTCCATCCAGCCGCGGCGGCGGCGAGGTCCGGGTAGGTCTCGGCGTCGAACGGACTCGGCTCGGTGAATAATATAATGGATGGCGCGACGCCTTTGGCCAGCTCGTAGAGCCTGGCGTTGAGCGTCCGGACCTCCTCGAGGCCCTTGGCGGCGAAGCGGCGGATGAGAAGCTCCAGGTTGCGCGCGTTGGCCGTCAGGCCGAGCTGACCCTCGGTGGCCAGGCTGACGACGTAACGGGCATCTTCCTTGGCCCAGCCGTCGAGGACGGCGTGGTTCTTCGGCTCGGCCGCGGCGGCGGCGTATTTCTCGAAGACGAACGGCCTGAGGCGGGCGTAGAGCTTGTGGTAGAGGGCGTTCTGGGCCTTGACCGTCCCGACGAAGAGGTCCTCCCGGCCCGCCCGCCGCACTTCTTCGGGGACGACGAAGTCCTCGCCGAGCGTGATGTACCTCTGCGACTTCTCGGTGAAGGACAGGAGCCGGAACCGTTCGATCTCCTCGATGGCCAGCCGGCTGACGCCGATGATATCGAAGTTGAAGACGGCGTGCTCGGCCACGGAGTGGTGCCCCATCTTGAAGATGATGGACTGGTTGGAGCGCCGGGTCCGGTCGACCTCCGCCCTGGCCGCGGCCCTCAGCTCGTCGACCGGGCGCGGATCGCGCGAGATCCGGGCATAGGAAGCCGACAGGGTCTCGGGTGTCACGTCTTCGCGAGGCGGCGAATTCTTCTTGAGCTCGTCGAGGACGGCGCTGTCGACGTTGTAGCCGGCGAGGACGACTCTCATGGCGCCTCTACCTTAGAGTCCGTCGTAACAAATGTCAAACGGTAGCTGAGGACAGCCGCCCGTTTTAGCAGCGATGGGACCATGCCTTTACCCCGGCCCCCCGGAAACCAGTTC
>MEYF01000106.1:10489-14587 GCA_001775755.1 Candidatus Aminicenantes bacterium RBG_19FT_COMBO_65_30
CCTTCCGCGACGGGGTCTCGGCATGGCCACCATCACTGCCCGGGCGGCGTCCTCAGGCTCCCGTTCCAATTGAGTTCGCGGTCTTTTACGAGCAGGGGAATTGGAGTAACCTAGAGGGAAGAAGGACAGGACGATGAAGAACCGGGAAGTCGCGGCGATGTTCGACAGAATCGCCGACGCCCTCGAGATTAAGGGCGAGACCGGGTTCAAGGTCGTGGCTTACAGTAAGGCCGCGCGCATCCTCCTGGACATGACCGAGGACGTCGAAACGGTCGCCCGCGAGGGCCGGCTCGAAACGATCCCGGGGATCGGCGAGGGATTGGCCAAGAAGATCGTCGAATACCTCGACATGGGAACGATGTCCAAGTACCGCGAGGTCATGGCGGGCGTTCCGGAGACGCTCCTCGGCCTGCTCGAGATCCAGGGCCTCGGCGGCAAGACCGTCCACCTCATGCACGAGGAACTCGGGGTCAAGGATCTCGACGGCCTCAAGCGGAGCATCGCCGACGGCTCGCTGGCCAAGCTCCACGGCATGGGCGAGAAGAAGGTCGAGAACATCCGCAAGGCGATCGAGACCCGGGAGCGGGTCGCCGAGCGCATTTCCATCGGCGAGGCGGCCCTCGTCGCCGACGAGGTCATCGCTTATCTCGAAAAGGCGCCGGGCATCAGCCGCGTCTCGGCGGCCGGATCCCTCCGCCGCATGAAAGAGACCGTCGGCGACATCGACGTCCTGGCCTGCGGGAAGAACGGCGCGGAGATCATCCGCTACTTCGCGCGCAATCCGAACGCCGTCCGCGTCCTGGCCGAAGGCGAGACCAAGGGCTCCGTCACCGTCCGGGCGGGCGAAACCGAGCGCCAGGTCGATCTCCGTGTCGTCGACGCCTCGGAATACGGCGCCGCCCTCCTCTACTTCACCGGGTCCAAGGCCCACAACATCAAGCTCCGCGGCTTGGCCAAGGAGCGCGGCCTCAAGATCTCCGAGTACGGGGTCTTTCGCGGCACGAAGCGCCTGGCGTCCCGAGAGGAAGAGGACTGCTACCGGGTCCTGGGCATGCCCTGGATCCCGCCCGAGATGCGCGAGGACCGCGGCGAGGTCGAGAGCGCCCTGGACGGCCGCCTGCCCCGCCTCGTCGAGGCCGGCGACATCAGGGGCGACCTCCACGTCCACACCCGGGCGAGCGACGGCAGCCTGTCCCTCGGCGAGGTCGTCGACCTGGCCCGGAAGATGGGCTATTCGTACGTCGCGATCTGCGACCACTCCCAGGCGGCCAAGTACGCCCGCGGCCTCGCGGCCGACCGGCTCGCCGCCGAGATGGAGGAGATCGAGGCGCTCAACAGGACGCTCAAGGGGTTCCGGGTCCTCAAGGGAAGCGAGGTCGACATCCTGTCCGACGGTTCCCTGGATTTTCCCGACGAGCTCCTCGGCCGGCTGGACTTCGTCGTCGCGGCCGTCCATTCGGGCTTCAAGAAGAACGTGACGGAGCGGATGCTCAAAGCCCTGGAAAATCCCCACGTCCGGACGATCGCCCATCCGTCGGGCCGGCTGATCTCGGGACGCGAGGGCTATGACGTCGACCTCGACAAAGTCATCGACGGGGCGGCGCGGCTGGGCAAGGCGCTCGAGCTCAATTCCTATTACGACCGGCTCGACCTCGACGAGCTCCACCTCAAGAAGGCCAAGGAGAAGGGCGTCAAGATCACGATGGGGACCGACACGCACTTCGCCGACGGCCTGGCCATGATGCGCTTCGGCCTCGGCATCGCCCGCCGGGCCTGGCTCGGAAAGGGCGACGTTCTGAACTCGCTGACCGCCGCCGAGCTCTTGGGAAGGAAAGCGGCGAAAAAACCCCGGCGTAAGCGGCGGTCTTGAAGTCGCGGACGAACCGCGCAGGCGAGGACCGGCCTGGATATCGAGCTGCCGGTCAGCCCTTCATGACCCCGATGGGGACGACCTTGGCCACGAGACGTCCCAGCCCGACCTCGTGGGAGACGCGGACGACCTCGTCGACGTCTTTGTAAGCCTCGGAAGCCTCCTCGGCCACCCCTTTCCAGCTCGTCGACTTGAGCTCGATACCCTTGCGGGCCAGGTCGTCCCGGATCTTCTCGCCCCGGAAACGGCGGACGGCCTCGTGCCGCGACATGACCCGTCCGGCGCCGTGGGCCGTGGAGCTGAAGCTCAGGGCCTCGGCCTCCTTCGTCCCGGCCAAGACGAACGACGCCGTGCCCATGCTGCCGGGGATGATGACCGGCTGGCCCACGGAGCGATAGCATTCCGGGATCTCGGGCCGGCCGGGGCCGAAGCTCCGCGTCGCGCCCTTGCGGTGGACGACGAGCCGCCTCGAATGACCACTCACCTCGTGCTCCTCGACCTTGGCCACGTTGTGACAGACGTCGTACACCTGGTCCATGCCCTTCGCGCTGCCGAGGACCCGGGTGAAGACGTCGCGGACCCAGTGGGCGATCATCTGGCGGTTGGCGAAGGCGTAGTTGACCGCCGCGCACATCGACCGGTAATACTGCCGGCCCTGAGGCGACTTGAACGGGGCGTGGACGAGCTCGCGGTCCGGGAGCCCCTTGACGCCGAAAGCGTTCTCCATCATCTCGATATAATCGGTGGCCACCTGGTGGCCGAGCCCCCGGCTGCCGCAATGGATCATGACCAGGACCTGGCCGGCGGCGCGGAGGCCGAAGGCCCGGGCCGCGGCCTCGTCGTAGATCTCGTGCACTTTCTGGATCTCCAGAAAATGGTTCCCGGAACCGAGCGTCCCGAGCTGGGGGAGGCCCCGCTCCAGGGCCCGCTCGGAGACGGTGTCGGCGGCGGCGTCTTTCATCCGGCCGTGCTCCTCGGTCCGCTCGAGGTCCTCAGACCGGCCGTAGCCGTTCTCGACGGCCCACTCGGCGCCCTTGACCAGAATGTCTTTGAGAACGCCCCGGCTGAGCCTGGTAACGCCCCCCTTCCCCACTCCGGCGGGAACCTCCTTGAAGATCTCGGCCAGGAGCTCCTTTCGCTTATCAGCGAGGTCCTCCGCCGTGAAATCGGTCCTGAGGAGACGCACGCCGCAGTTGATGTCGTAGCCGACGCCGCCCGGCGAGATGATGCCCTCGTCGAGGTCAAAGGCGGCGACGCCGCCGATCGGGAAGCCGTAACCCTGGTGGGCGTCGGGCATGACGTAGGACATCCGTTCGATTCCGGGCAGGCAGGCCACGTTCCGGGCCTGGGTCAAAGTCTGGTCGCGCTTGATGTCGTCGAGGAGCCGGGCCGACGAGTAGATGACCGCAGGGACTCTCATCTCGCCCTGCTTCGGAATTTCCCAAGTGTTGTCGTCGATTTTTCTGAGGTCCATGGGTTTGCTCACATGTCCACCACGACCTGGACGCTGAAGCCCTCGCACTCTTCGATCTTCAGGTCGTGATAGGTCACGGCTTTGACGTCCCCGTAGAGCTCGTGGCGCTCAGAGAGGATATCGCCGCCCAGCAAGGCCTCAAGATTGAAACCCGCGAACTCCGGGCGGATCCTGAGTCCGTCCACTTTTCCCAGGAGGAAACGCTTCGTTTCGAAGAGGTAGATGACCTCGCCGAGGAATTTGACCAGGAGCTGTTCCCTGTCGATACCCGTGACGTGCACGAAATGGCGGACCCTGGGCTCGACCTTCGACCAATCCCACATCAGCGAGGCCGTGGCCAAGGCGGCGTTCCCGAAGGCCTCCTCGAGCGTCCGGCCGTAGGCTTGGAACTTGCCGTCGGCCGTGTGGGGCAGGATCTTGTATCTTTCCATGACGGTCGGGGCCATCCCCAAGGGAATCTTACCCCAACCGCCCGGGAAAGTCAGCCCGGCCGGTCGGAAAATTCCCCGCCAAGCGCCATCGACAAATCCGGCCGGATCAGCTGAAGCGGCCGGCCAGGACGGTGCCGCAGGAGGGACAGCGGGAATCCCGTAGGGCGTTATCGACGACCGCGAATCCCCGCCGGCGGATGAGGACGATGCCGCAAGCCGCACAGAGCGTGTCCTCCGATTCGCCGGAGACGTTGCCGATGTAGACATGGCGGAGGCCCTCTCGCCGGCCCGTCTCGGCCGCGGCGCGCAGAGCGGCGACGGTC
>MEYF01000106.1:14595-30268 GCA_001775755.1 Candidatus Aminicenantes bacterium RBG_19FT_COMBO_65_30
CGCCCGGGTGTATTCGTAATCCGGATGGAAGCGGCTGAGGTGCCAGGGAATGGCCGGGTCGACGGAGGCGATGAAGCGGGCGATCGACGTCAGCTCCTCCGCCCCGTCGTTGAGGCCGGGGACGACGAGCGTCGTCACCTCGACCCAAATGCCGAGCTTCGGCATCAAACGGATGGATTCGAGGACGGGCTCGAGACGCGCGCCGCAGACTTTCTTGTAGGTTTCGTCTTTGAACGCCTTGAGGTCGACGTTGGCGGCGTCGAGATAGGGCGCGATCGTCTCCAGGGCCTCGGAGGTCATATAACCATTAGTGACGAAATTGTTGAGAAGCCCCGCAACATGGGCCAGCCTGGCCGTGTCGTAGGCGTACTCGAAGAAGATCGTCGGCTCGGTGTACGTGTAAGAGATGCTCCGGCAGCCCTGGTCGAGGGCCGCCCGGACGACGTCGGCGGGCGGGAACGGCTCGCCCGCGATCCCGCCGCCCTGGCGTCGCGGCGCTTGCGAGATCTGCCAGTTCTGGCAGAAGCCGCAGCGGAAATTGCAGCCCGGCGTCGCGATGGATAACGCCTTCGAGCCGGGCAAAAAATGATAGAGCGGCTTCTTCTCGATGGGGTCGACGTGGGCGGCGACGGCATCGCCGTAAACGAGCGTTTCCAGGCGGCCGTCTTGGTTCTCACGGACGTTGCAGACGCCCCGCTTCCCGGCGGCGATGACGCAGCGATGGGCGCAGAGGCGGCAAGCGGCGTTCCCGCCTTCGAGCGGGCTCCAGAGCATGGCTTCTTTGGTCATTTCGGTTTTCTGCCGGAAATGAACGCTTTGGCCGACGGGCAGAGTTTCCTTAAAAAGCACTCCGGGCACTTCGGCTTTCGGGCCTGGCAGAGAGCCCGGCCGTGCTCGACGAGCAGGAAGTTGAAATCGAGCCAATCGTCCCCGGGAACGAGCGCCATGAGGTCGCGCTCGACCCTGGCCGGGTCCTCGTGCCGGCTCAGCCCAAGCCGCCGGGACAGGCGCCCGGCGTGGGTGTCGACGGCGATCCCCTCGGCCTTGCCGAAGCCCGCGGAGAGGACGATGTTGGCCGTCTTGCGGGCCACCCCCGGGAGCGTGACGAGCGCGTCCATGGAATCCGGAACGACTCCCCCGTACGCCTCGACGATGCGGCGGGCCGCGCCGATGATGGCCTTGGCCTTGTTCCGGAAAAAGCCGGCCGAGCGGATCTCCCCCTCAAGCACGGTCCGGTCGGCCCTGGCGAAGGCGGCGGCCGACGGGTACTTCCGGAAGAGCGCCGGCGTGATCGTGTTGACCCGCTCGTCCGTGCATTGGGCCGCCAGGATCGTGGCGACGAGGATCTCGAGCGGGCTGCCGAACTCGAGAGCGGTCCGGGCCCGCGGATGGTGCTTCCGCAGGAGCCGGATGATCGGCTTGATGCGCCGCCGCGCGTCGTCCATGATAGCCTCCGCTCCGGCCGGCTCAGGGGCCGACGTGGAAGAGGTCCTGGCCGATGTGGAAATCCTCGACGCTGTAGTAGTCGGGGAACTTGCGGAGGAGCTCGAGCTCGGACTTGATCATGGCCTGATGGCTCCGCTCGACCCGGCCGAGATAGGCGAGGATCCTGCGTCCGGCCTCGTCTTCCACCCGTTCGCCGGCCTCGTTGTAATAGGCCTCTGCGGCCTCTTCGGCCTTGAGGGCCGCCTCGAAAAGGCCGGGAACGGTCGGCTCCGGGCCGAGCGAAACCCCGATCGGCGGCATCAGCGACGACTCGGGGACCTCCTTGGGCTTCTCGGGATATTTCTGTCCGAGGAGCCGCTCGAGGATCTTCTTGTGGTGCTCCTCCTCGAGGGCCAGGAACTTGAGCTTCTGGACGAGCAGAACATTCTTCACCCGCCCCTGGAGCCGCGTGTAGAAAGCGGCGGCGTCGATCTCGGACCTGATGGCCACGCCGAGGACCTGCCAGGCCGGAAGATTTTTATCGATGGCCATTTCAGCCTCCCGCGATCCGTTTTCAGAATGTGACGAACTTGTCCTTGGGGGTGCCGCAGACGGGACACTTGTCCGGCGCGTCGCCTTCCATTGTAAAGCCGCAGAAGGAGCAGACGTGGATGGACTTGAAATCGATGTCGCGGCCCGACTCGACGGCCGTGTGGGCGGACCGGTAGATGCCGGCATGGACTTTTTCGGCGGCCAAGGCCCAGTTGAAGAACTTCTCGGCCGTCTTCTCGCCCTGGGACTGGGCCACGGCGATATACGCCGGGTACATCTCCTCGACCTCGAAGTTTTCGCCGCCGACGGCCCCGTCAAGGTTGTCCTTGGTCGGGCCGATCCCCCCCAGCGTCTTGAGAAGATTCGTGGCGTGGACTTGTTCGGCGTAGGCGTTGGCCTTGAAGGCGCGGGCGATGTTCGGCAGCTTTTCCGCGGCGGCTTTCTCGGAGAAAGCGAGGTATTTTATGTGGGCCTGGCTCTCGCCGGCGAGAGCGGCCTTGACGTTCTCTTCGGTCATCTTCTTCATCGGACGATCTCCTTATTAGGATATCTTGAGCATGGCTTGGATGGCGCCCCGGGCCCGGTCGGCGATATCCCGGGGGACGTCCACCCGGTAGGTGTCCGTCTCGAGAGCGCGCAGGACCTTGGGGAGCGTCGTCATCTTCATGTGGGCGCAGAGCGCGGTCTCCCGGGCCGGATAGAATTCGACCGCCGGATTCTCCTTTCCTAGGCGGTAGAGGATGCCTTTCTCGGTGCCAATGATGACCTCGCGGCGGGAGGTCGTCCGGGCCTCGAGGATCATCTTCCCGGTCGAGAGGACCTTGTCGGCGAGGTCGATGACGTCGAGGGGACATTCGGGGTGGACCCAGACCTCGGCCCCCGGATGGAGGGCCCGGGCGTCCCGGATGTCCCGCGGGGTGAACCTGTGATGGACGTAGCAGTAGCCATCCCAGGCGATGACGGTCTTCCCCGTCTCCCGGGCGACCCAGGCAGCCAGATTCTTGTCGGGGACGAAAAGGACCGTGTCGACGCCGAGCGAGTCGACGACAGCGACGGCGTTGCTCGACGTGCAGCAGATGTCGCTTTCGGCTTTGACCTCGGCGCTCGTGTTGACGTAGCAGACGACCTTGAGCCCCGGGTAACGGGCTTTCCAGGCCCGGAGCTCGCGGCCGTTGATCATATCGGACATGGGACAGCCCGCCTCGATCTCGGGGAGCAGCACGGTCTTACCGGGAGCAAGGATGGCGGCCGTCTCGGCCATGAAGTGGACGCCGCAAAAAACAATGAGACCGGCGTCGAGGCCGGCGGCCTTGCGGCTGAGCTCGAGGGAGTCCCCGACGAAGTCGGCCGCGTCCTGGACCTCGGGGATCTGGTAGTTGTGGGCCAGGATGACGGCGTTTTTCTGCCGCTTGAGCTCGCCGATCCTCGTCAGGATGTCGGCCGCGTCCATCCGCTCCTCCTCGCTCCCTCCGCGACGGCTTAGGCCGCCTTCCCCAGCGGCTTGCCGCAATGGATACACTTTTCGTCGCCCCTTTTGGTGATGCCGCCGCAGGCGAGGCATTCCTCGAATTCGACGCGGCAGGCCCGGCAGAAGGTCTTGTCCTCTTTCTCGAGCGAGGCGTCGCAGTAGGGGCAGGCGCAGCTTTCGCCCTCGTGCTCGTGCTGGTCGGCGGCCGGCTTCGCGTCGGGCGCCCGGCCGGCCCGCTTGTCCTGGAAATTCTTGATGGCCTCATGGAGGGCGTCGGCCCCGAGGTTCGAGCAGTGCATTTTGTTCTTGGGCAGGCCGCCGAGCTCCTCGGCGACGAGGTCGTTGGTGATGGCCATGGCCTCGGCCAGGGTCCTGCCCTTGGCCATCTCGCTGACCATGCTGGAGACGGCGATGGCCGCGCCGCAGCCGAAGGTCTGGAACTTGACGTCGGACAGGCGGTCGTTCTCGACCTTGATATAAAATGTCATCATGTCGCCGCAGACGGGATTGCCGACCTGGCCGACGCCGTCGGCATCGGCCAGGACTCCGACATTGCGGGGATTGGCGAAATGATCCATGACCTTGTCGCTGTACATCATGATCCTCTCTCTTTCAGAAACTCGGTGTAGAGCGGGGACATCCGCCGCAGCCTGTCGACGATCGGCGGGAAGACCTCGAGCAGATGGTCGATGTCCTCGCGAGTCGTCCCGTCAATGAGGCTGAATACGAGTGAGCCCTGAGCGGTGGCGTGGTCGAGCCCCATGGCCAGGAGGACGTGGGAGGCCTTGAGCGCCTTGGACGTGCAGGCCGATCCGCTCGAGGCGGCGACGCCCTTCATGTCGAGGCTCAGGAGCATGGCCTCGCCCTCGACGAACTCGATACAGAAGCTGGCGTGATGGGGCAGGCGGTCGGTCCGGGATCCCGTGACGAGGACGCGCTCGATGAGCCGTGGAAGATCGTCGAAGAGCCGGTCTCGCAGGGGAACGAGCGCCGCCCGCCGCGCCTCCATGTCCCGGGCGGCCAGCCGGGCAGCCCGGCCCAGGCCGATGATGGCCGGGACGTTCTCGGTACCGCCGCGGCGCCCGCCCTCCTGGATGCCCCCGTCTATGAGAGGCAGGATGCGCACGCCTTTACGGACGAAAAGCGCCGCGCCGCCCTTGGGCCCGTAGAACTGGTCCCCGGCCAGGCTCAGGGCGTCGACGCCGAGCGCCTTGACTTCCAGGGCGACGCTGCCGGCCGCGGCCACCGCGTCGGTATGGAACAGAACGTTCCGCGCCCTGCAGACTGCGGCGATATCGGCGATTGGCTCGATCGTCCCAACCTCGCTGTTGGCCGTCATCACGGAGACGAGGACGGTCTCCTTTGTCAGCGCCTTCTCGACATCGGCCGGATCGACCCTCCCCGATCCGTCGACCGGGACGAGCGTCGCGGTGAAGCCGTGCTTCTCCAGGGCCTTGACCGAGTTGAGTATGGACGAATGCTCGATGGCCGAGACGACGATGTGCCGGCCCCGCGCCTGTTGGCCGAGGGCCAGGCCCTTGACGGCGAAATTGTTGGCTTCGGTGCCGCTCGCCGTGAAATAGATTTCAGCCGCCTGCGCGCCGACCAGGGCGGCAAGATCTTCGCGGGCTTCCTCGACGGCCTCCTGGGCGCGGCGGCCGGCGGCGTGCAGGCTCTGGGGATTGCCGTAGGCCTCGCCGAGGAAGGGGCGCATGGCTTCCAGGACCTCGGTAAGGAGCGGCGTCGCCGCGATGTGATCGAGATAGACGCTCTTCATGATCCCCCCGAGCGTAAAAAGCTCAGACTGCCTCGACCGACGTGACCTCCGGGACTTCTTTCTTCAGAATGCGTTCGATGCCCATCTTCAAGGTCAGCTGGGACATCGGGCAGCCGCCGCAGGCGCCCTTGAGGCGGACCTTGACAACCCCGTTCTCGCCGACCTCCACGAGCTCCACGTCGCCGCCGTCGGCCTGCAGGGCGGGACGGACCTTGTTCAAAGCCTGTTCGACTTTCTCTTTCATCGATGACTCCTCGATTCTTCGGACGATAGCTTTTCTATCTTACGCCGCCCGTCACGGCATGACAAGTCATCTGATCATATCAGCAGTTTTTCTTCCTACTTCTTGGCCATGGGCTCGCCGCAGCAGATGAGGACGTGTTCATGATGCTTCTCCTTCCTGATTCCTATTGTTAGCACCGCCCTTCGGGCGATGTTAATCGGCCTTGCCTTCACCCCGATCCCAGTCGAGAAGGCGGCGCTCGCCCCGGAGGGCCCGGATCGCGGTCGCGTCCTGAGTGACCTCGAGCGTCCCCTTGTAGGCTCCCGCCTTGTCCCGCAGGGCGTAGTAACGGATGAGGATGAACTTACTTTGGGATTCGATCCAGAACTCGGCGATGTCGCGCTCGCCCGCCCGGAAGGCCTTAAGGATACGCTCGACGACGTCGACGCTCTTCGGCGGATGGCAGTTCTGGACCTTACGGCCGATGATCCCGGGTGTCCGGGGAAAGATCCGCTCGGGTGTGCCCGAGTAGTAGACGACCGTGTCGTTTTCGTCGACGAACGAGAGGTCCACGGGGAGGCGCGTCAGCATGATGTCGATCTGCTCGAGCGTCAACGCCCCCGTGTCGAGGGCGAGCCGCCGCCCGTCGGAGCCGACGGCGACTCCCGCCTCGGTCGCGGCCGTCGAGGTCGGGGACCAGCCGGGGGCCGGGGCGATCCAGGCATAGCCGATCTCCTCCTCACCTTTCTTGACCCGGATCCAGTCGGCTTCATCGAGCTTCTCGAGGCACATTGGGAAGAGGATCTTCTCCTCCTTGGTGATCATGTCCCGCATTTCTTGAAGGACCCACAAGCCCGTCCGGGCGACGAGATCTGCGTCTCCGAGCTCGAGCGCCCGCCGGAACTCCTTGAGGTGGGCGCGGACGTCGTCGTGGACGGCCCACATCACCTTCGAGGGACCGCTGATACCCTTGTCCTCGAGCCGCGGGAAGAGCTGGTTCTCTTTTTTGAGGTAGTGCTTTTCGACTTCGGCCAGGGAGGCGATGAGCGCGGCTAGTTGGGCCCGGTCGGCCGGCCAATCCTTGTGCCCGGGCTCGCTCCGGAGATGGGTCAGGATCTCCTGGACCCGGACCACGACCTTCTCCATGGCCCGGTTCTCCTCCGCCAGCGTGTGGAGGGGATGTCCCGGAACGGTCTGCGGAGCGGATTGGGAGGCGAGGGAATCCTCGAAGACCTGGACGTGGATATCGCAAAGCTTGCGGATCTCCTCCTCCGGGAGCCCCTCCGCGATGAGCTCCTGTTCCATCGTTCCGATCTCCGCCCCCGAGACGTCGCGGACGAGCTCGCCGAAGCGCTTCTTCAGGACCTCGACGTCGCCGCCCCGGTGGAGATCGCGGATGATGTCCTTAAGGACCTCCTTCTTCGCGGCCCTGTCCGTGAAGGCCGGGGCCGGCCCGTCGGCCTTGCCCGTCTCGGCGAGGACGGATTCGCCCGTCACCCTGCGGACCTCCTCTCCGATGGCCGCGAGCAGCTTATCGAGAGGCACGTCGCCAAGGGTCGCGATCTGATCGAGTGTCGCCAGCTTGCCCACGGTATTTCTGAGCAAGGGGTTGCGGAGCTTGTCGAATTTCGGCGACCACCCGGCCAGGAATTCCAGAAGGAAGGGGTAGGTTTTTAAAAGGGCGTCCAGCTTGGTCTTAGCATCGAAGATCATGGTCTTACCTCACGCACCTCTCCTATCATACAACAAATACTACTGAATTAGTAGTATATTTATAAATTTTTTCCGCACCGCGGACGGAGACGACCTCTGAACTGGGGCCGAGGGGGTCATCTGAGCGAGCATAAGCGGTGATTTAGTCGGGCAGAAGCCGGACGAGGGTAGTTTCAGGGGAAACCGCCAAAACGTGTTTGAGCTCGGCGTAGCGCACGCCGAGCGAGTTGTTTTGGCGCCGAATCCGGCGCACTGACCGGCGTGAAAAATCACCGCAGCGAGCGAGGATGATCCCCGAGGCCCCTTCAGACGATGACCCGGGGGATGAGCGGATTGATCCGGGCCAGGATCTCGTAGCCGATCGTCCCGGCGAGAGAGGCCAGGTCCTCGGCCGCGATCCGCTCCCGTCCGTCCGCACCGAGGAGCGTCAATTCGTCCTCGAGCTTCACTCCGGGGATATCGGTGATGTCGGCCATGAAAAAGTCCATGGCCACCCTCCCCCGCACCGGGGCCCGCCGGCCCTTGACGAGAATGTGCGCGGCGTTCGAGAGGCCGCGGTCGTAGCCGTCGAAATAGCCGACGGGCACGACGGCGAGAACGGTCGGTCGGCTCGTGCGGTAGGTGCAGCCGTAGCCGATGTAGGCGCCGGCCGGGACCCTTTTGATCTGGGCGATCCGGGCCTTCCAGGAGAGGACCGGCTCGAGCGACAGGGGCTCCTTCTTGTCGAGCAGGCAGGAGAGGTAGGTCTCTTTTGACGGCCACAGGCCGTAAAGTCCGATCCCGACC
The DNA here is from genome assembly GCA_001775755.1 of Candidatus Aminicenantes bacterium RBG_19FT_COMBO_65_30. Lineage (GTDB taxonomy): Bacteria > Acidobacteriota > Aminicenantia > Aminicenantales > Saccharicenantaceae > RBG-16-66-30. The sequence continues at coordinate 22,540 of MEYF01000106.1, forward strand.
CGGGCCAGGTTGAACTCCGGCTCCGGAAAGAGGATGGTCGAGGCCGTGCAGGACATGTGCTTGAGCGGGACGCGGGGGCCCCCGGCCTCGAGCTCCCGGCAGGCCGAGCGGTAGACCTCGAGCTGACGGCGGGGATAATCGTGTTTCGTCGTGTCCTCGATGTTGGCGAAATGGGAGGATAAGCCCTCGACGACGAGGCCGGGCCTCTTGCGGATGTCTCGGACGAACGCCCCGAGGTCCTTGGGGTCGACGCCCTGGCGCCACGTCCCCGTTTCCACCTTGACGTGAAGACGGATGTTCTTCCGAAGACGGACGGCCAGGGCCGCCAGTCGCTTGACCGTCTCTCGGTTGTAGACGGTGAGGCGGAGGTCCCGGGCCACGGCCTCTTCCAGGCCGGCGAGCGGCGCGTAGCCGAGGACGAGGATGGGGACCTCGATCCCCGCATCCCGGAGCGCCGCGCCCTCGTCCACGGAGTTGACGCCGAGCCAGTCGACGCCTTCGGAAACGGCGACCCCGGCGACCTCGAGGAGCCCGTGACCGTAGGCATTGGCCTTGACCACGGCCAGGAATTTCCTCTTGCGGCCGATGAGGCGGCGGAATTCGCGGATGTTGCGGACGAGGGCCGACCGGCTGATCTCGACGCGCTCGACCAGGGCTCCGGCCATCTCCCCCTCCCCTAGGCCGCGCTCCCCGCGCGGACCCGGGCCAGGTCGACGAAGCCCCGGAGCTCCGATTCGATAAGCACGGTCTCGCCGCGCTCGACGCCCGTCGAAACGACGGCGACGCGGGTCTCGACGAGGTCCTCGAGGACACGGATGTAGTCGACGAAAGTCCGCGGCAGGGATTCGAAATCGGCGGCCCCGTGCAGGGAATCGGGCCAGCCGGGGAGGCTCCGGTACTCGGGGACGACCTCATCGAGCACCCACGGCTCCGTCGGGAAACTCTTCAGGATCTCCCCTTTGTAGCTGTAGCCCGTGCAGACGGGGATGTGGCCGAGCCCGGCCAGAACGTCGGGCTTGGTCAGGGCGATCCTGTCGACCCCGTTGATCCGGCACGAATAGCGCACGGCCACGGCGTCGAACCAGCCGCAGCGGCGGGGACGGCCGGTCGTCGCCCCGAACTCGTCGCCCCGGGCGGCGATCGTCCGGCCCAGCTCATCGCGGAGCTCGGTCGGAAAAGGCCCGCTGCCGACGCGGGTCGTGTAGGCCTTGGTGATGCCGAGGACGCCGTGGATCGTCTTCGGCCCGACGCCGAGGCCGGTCGCGGCGCCGCCGGCCGTCGCGCTCGAGGAGGTCACATAGGGATAGGTGCCGTGGTCGACGTCGAGGAGGGCTCCCTGGGCGCCCTCGAAGAGGACGCTCTCGCCGCGCTTCATCCGCTCGTGGAGGAGCTCCGAGACATCGCGGAGGTAGGGGCCGAGCTTCTCCGCCCAACCTGCGTACTCCCGGCAAATCGACTCGGCGTCGAGGGGCGGCAGGCCGAACGCCCGAAAGATGGGGTCCTTGGCGGCGACGTTCTCCGCGATCTTCTCGCGGAGGACGCGGAGGTCGGCCAGGTCCCCCGCCCGGACTCCCAAGCGGGCAGCCTTGTCCTCGTAAGCCGGGCCGATACCGCGGCAGGTCGTCCCAATCTTCTTTGCGCCGCGCCTCTCCTCCGACACCCGCTCGACCAGCGGATGCCAGGGCATGATCAGGTGGGCGCCCCGGCTGACGGCGACGCGCGACGGTCCGACGCCTATCCCTTGGGCCTCGAGGTCGCCCGTTTCCTTGAAAAAGGCGGACGGCGAGATGACCAGTCCGTTCCCTATGACGCAGAGGGTGCCGGGGTGGAGGATGCCCGAAGGGATGAGATGGAGGACGATCTTCTTGCCGCGGACGCAGACGGTGTGGCCGGCGTTGTGTCCGCCTTGGTAGCGGGCGACGACGTCGAAGGCCGGCGACAGCAGGTCGACGATCTTTCCCTTGCCTTCGTCTCCCCACTGGGTTCCGAGAACGAGCAGATTGGCCATGCCTTATCCTTTGACCGTGAATGCCGTGGCGAACGGGATAGAAGAAGCGTACCGTCGGGGAATTATATCAAAACGCCGCGGCCGTCTCAAGGCTCAGAAGCTCAAGCCCAGCTGGACCTGGAACTGGTTGTCCTTGAGGGCGGTCCCCTTCTCCTTGTTCCAGTCGTATTCGGCCTTGATAAAGAGCGTGGAGCTCAGGACGTAGCGCAAGCCCGCGGTCCAGCGGCTCCGGTCGATGTCGATGCCGCCGCCGTGGTACGGGTCGGCGTACTTGACTTTCTGGAAGCTCCCGATGGGCTGGAAGCTCCGGAAACCCATGGTCGCCCAGATGGAGTAGCCCTCCGTCGTCCCTTTCTCGAACGGTTGGGGGTTCTCGATCGTGGCCTTCGTATATTCGCCGTGAACCTCCCACTGGGCGGTCACCCAGGAAAGATCCGCGCCTTCCAGGATGAGATCGCGCATGTCCTGGTCGTCGTACTTGCCCGCGTAATAGGACACGCCGGCCCGGATCGCCTGGCCGACGACGAGCCCGACCCGGCCGCCCTTGGCCTTGTCCGTGTTGTTGTCATGGAACTGCTGGCCGGAGCCGAGCCCGTCCGACTCGGCCAGGCCGTTGCCCAGGTAGGCCGCGTAGGACAGGACGCCGACCTGCCCCTCGACGAGGATACCCAGGTCCCGCCAGCTCGCGGGGTAGAGGTATTCCAGGTTGAGCGGGGTGCGGATGAGGGCCGTCTCGTGGGGCCGGCTGGCCCGGTTCCAGGTCCCGAAGGGGACGAGGAAGAGCCCGACCTTGATGGTGAAGGCCTCGGCCGGCAGGTATCCCGCCCAGGCCTGGGCCAGGTCGAAGGAGGACACGCTGAGGGTCCGGGCTTCGACGGCGAAACCGAACTTCTGCCCCACCTGACCGGCGGCCAAAAAGCCCACCAGGAGGTTTTCCATGTTCCCCCGGGGATGAGAGCTTTCGGCCTGCCCTTTGATGTACTCGAACGACAGATAGCCGCCGTACTTGACCTCGCTCCGAGCCGGAAGCGCGAGGGCCAGGAGCGCGGCGGCGGCAATGACGGCGTGTTTTCTGTTCATGGGATCTCCGCGAAATCGAATGTCTCTTCCAGCAGGTCTTGCTTCCGGCTCTCGACGTCCTTCTTCAGGGCGACGAGCCGGCTGACCTCCGAGGCCCCTTTTTTCGTTCCCATCCAGATCGCGCCGACGAGGCGGCCTTCCTTGAGGACGATCTTCTTGTAAAGCCCCTCCTCGGGGACGGCGCGGACGAGCGATTCGAAGCCGTGCCCTTCGCCGCTGACGATTCCCGCCGAGGTCACGTAGAGGCCGGCGATCTTCAGTGTGTTGGAGGGCACCGTCCCGGCGTAGGGCATGTCCATGCCCAGCATGTTGTAGGCGGCGGCGCGGGCCTGCTCGAACGCGGCCGGAATGATCCCGTAGACCTGTCCCCGGTGTTCCGCGGCGTCTCCGGCGGCGAAGATCTCGGGCTTGTCGGTGCGCATGCGGTCATCGACGAGGATGCCCCGGGCGAAGGCCAGCCCGGCGTCTTTGGCCGGACCGAATTCGGGCGTGACCCCGGCGGCGATGATAACGGCGTCCGCCTCGACCTCGTCGCCGGACTCGAACCGCAGCCCGCGGGCATGGCCGCCGCCGACGATCTCCTTGGCGACCGCGCCGAGACGGACGGAGATGCCCGTTTTCTCGATCTGGGCCTTGAGGATCGCGGCGGCCGCCGGGTCGAGCTGACGGGGCAGGAGGCGGTCGAAGAACTCGACGACGAGGACTTCGGCGCCCCGGCCGCGGATGGCCCGGGCGATCTCCAGGCCGAGCAGGCCCCCGCCGAGGACGGCGGCCCGCTTGTGGTCACGAAGATGGCCGAGGATGGCCTGCGCGTCGTCGAGCGTCCGCAGGACGAAGACGCCCTTCTGTCCGCTTCCGGCGACGGGAGCGATGACCGCCCGGGCGCCTGTCGCCAGGAGGAGGACGTCGTAGGGGAATGAGGCGCCCGCCGATGTCTCGATCGTCCGCTCGGCCGGCCGGATCCTCGTGACGCTCTGGCCGAGATGGAGACCGATCCTCTGCCTCTCGTTCCAGCCCTCGGGAAAGGCGAAGAGCTTTTCGTATGGCAGCCGGCCGGCCAGGAATTCGATGAGGTTCGGGCGGGGATAATAGGGATATTTTTCCTCCCCGAAGATCTCGATCTTGACCTCCGGATCGAGCTCCCGGAGCGTCTTGGCGGCCAGAGTGCCCGCCAATCCGTTGCCGACGATGACGATATTCACGGGCGGAGAAAATGCCGGTTCCGGCTTCAGTCGAGCCTGGTGAAGAATTCCTTGCCGACGCCGCACTGGGGGCAAACCCAGGTGTCCGGGAGGGCCTCGAAGCTCGTCCCGGGCGGCATGCCGCTATCCGGATCGCCCACGGCGGGGTCGTAGATGTAGCCGCAAGCCGTGCATACGTACTTGTCCATGGCGTTCTCCTTTCAATTCTCCTGCAGAATGTGCTTTTCGTACTCGGCCTCGAGCTTGAGCTTGTGGGCCTGCTCCTGTCCGGCCAGGAACTCGAAGACCTTGTGTTGGCCCGAAGCCTCCGCCATCCGGGCCAGCGCGCGGTAGAGCTCGACGGCCTTTTTTTCTTTCTGGGCGGCGAAGATGAGCAGCTCCTGGAGGGACATGTCGCCGACGAGCTTCTCCTCCACGAGAAAGTCGCTGATGCGCAGGTCGGGGACGAAGGACGGCTGGAGGCCGGCGAGCTGCTCCTCCGTGAGCTCCTCGAGCAGACGCCGGTGCGACTCCTCCTCGGCGCGGAGGAAGAGAAGGAACTCGCGCAGACCCGGGGTCTTGGCCAGGCCGGCCATACGGGCGTAGCCTTCGGCCGCTTCGATCTCGCGGCCAATGGCGAAGGAGATGATGTCGGCGACGGAGCGGAAATGGTTCAGAGACATCCGGCGATCGTCCTTTCACACGGTCAGGGATTCTGGGATGTGACCATTATAATGGAATCGGCCGGGGAGTCAATCGACCCCGAAATCGTCGAAGTCCATCGACGATTTCGCGCTCACGCAGCGCCGAGCCGGACGAGTTTGTCCTTGACAAGGGAGTTTCTTTTCACCGGCTTGTCGTTCTTGATGGCGATGTAGAGCGCTTTGTACGAGCCGATGACGACGCTCAGCTTCTTGGCCCTGGTCAGGGCGGTGTAGAAGAGGTTGCGCTGGAGCATGATGAAGTGCTGGGTGAGGAGGGGCATGATGACGGCCTGGTACTCGCTGCCCTGGGCCTTGTGGACGGAAACGGCGTAGGCCAGGGTGATGTCGTTGAGCTCGTCCTTCTCGTAGCATACCGTCCGGCCGTCGAAATCGACGAACAGCCGGTACTTGGCCTTGTCGGCGTGGAGGACAGAGCCGATATCGCCGTTGAAGACGTCCTTGTCGTAGTCGTTGCGGACCTGCATGACCTTGTCGCGCGCCCGGAACACCCGCGACCCGACTTGCAGGCCTTCCCGACCGGGGTTGAGCCTGGTCTGGAGCTCGGTGTTGAGGTTGTCGACGCCGACGACCCCCTTATACATGGGGCTGATGACCTGGATCTGCGGCGAGAGAGGGCTCAAGCCCAACTTGTAGGGGATGCTCGACGAACACATCTTGAGGATCGTCTGGAAAGCTTTCTTGTCGTCCTCCTGGCGGATGAAGTAGAAGTCGGCGTTCTTGTCCGTCCGGGGCGCGTAGACGAGGGACAGTCCCTGGTTGACCCGGTGGGCGTTGACGACGATGAGACTTTCCTTCTCCTGCCGGAAGATCTCGTCGAGCCGGACGACGTCGACCGTCCCCGACGCGATGATGTCGTGGAGCAGGGCCCCCGGCCCGACCGACGGGAGCTGGTCCTTGTCGCCGACGAGGATGAGGCGCATCCATGGGGGAACGGCCTTAAGCAGATGGTACATGAGGGGCAGGTCGACCATCGAGAACTCGTCGACGACGAGGGCCTCGCCGCGGAGGGGATTTCCCTCGTTCCGCTTGAAGGTCCCCTTCTTGGGCTGAAATTCGAGGACCCGGTGGATCGTCCGCGCGTCCTGGCCCGTCGTTTCCAAGAGGCGCTTGGCCGCCCGGCCCGTCGGAGCCGCGAGGAGGACCTCCTTCCCCCACTTGCGGAAGATATCGACGACGGCCCGGATGATGGTCGTCTTGCCCGTGCCGGGGCCGCCGGTGATGACCAGGATCTTCCGCTCGAAGCTCTCCCGGATGGCCCCCCGCTGGAGAGGCGAGAAGACCATCCCGAGCTCCTTCTCCGTGTCGGCGATGGCTTTGCCGAGATCGAAGTCCGGCGCCCGGCAGGGAAACCCCGCCAGCTTGTGGATGGAACGGACGACCTCCTCCTGTGCTTGGTAGAAAAAAGGAAGGTAAAGGGCGCGGCCGCCCGCCCAATCCTCGGCGACGATCTTTTCGCCCTTGAGGAGACCGGCCAGGGCCAGCTCGACCTTAACCGCGGGGACGTCCAGGTCGGCCGCGCATCTCTCCCCGACCTCGGAGGCGAGGGAGAACACGTGGCCCTGCTCGTTGTCCTTCTCGAGAATATAAAGGATGTAGGCCTTGACCCGCTCGAGCGATGCCGGGTCCATGCCGAGCTTGAGGGCGATCTGATCTGCGGTCTTGAAGCCGACGCCCCAAATTTCGAGGCTCAGCTGGTAGGGATTCGTCTTGAGAACCGTGAACGAGCGGTCCCCGTATTGCCGGTAGATCTTCGTGGCCAGGCTGGTCGAGACGTTATGCTCCTGGAGGAACATGATCAGGTCGCGGATGTCCTGATGTTCCGCCCAGGATCTGCGGATCTCCCGCAGCTTGACCGCGCCGACGCCCTCGACCTCGCGGAGGCGCTCCGGCTTCCGGGTCAGGATTTCGATCGTCCCGGCGCCGAAGGTACCGACAATGCGCTTAGCCAGCACAGGACCGATTCCCTTGACCAGACCTGAAGCCAGGAATTTCTCGATCCCCTTGGCCGAGGCGGGCAGGGTCAGGGTGAAATGGTCCACCTTGAACTGCCGTCCGAAGCGCGGATTGATCTCCCAAACGCCGCGGATGCGCAACACTTCGCCGGGCGTCAGGGGAGGGAAGCAGCCGACAATGGTCAGCGTCTCGCCCGTTTCAGGGAGGAACTTGCAGACCGTGTAGCCGTTGTCGGGATTGTAAAAGACGATCTCGTCGATAGCGCCGTCGATGTACTCCTCGCCCGTGACGAGCGTCGCCTTCTTCACATGACCATCTTATGCGTTTCGGATGGGACGGTCAATCGGACGTTGAGGCGTCAGTTGATGATGCGGAGCATGCGGCCCCAGCGGGCCTTGGGGATGAAGCTGACGAGCTTCTTCATGCGGTCGCGGAATCCCGTCTTCTGCCAGGCGTCGCGCTCCGCTTTATAGGAGAAGTAGATGACCCAGGGCTTGCCCTTGACCGAGGCGAACGGCAGGAACCCCCAATAGCGGCTGTCCATGCTGTTGTCGCGGTTGTCGCCCATGACGAAGCAGTGCCCGGGCGGCACGGTGACCGGGCCGTAGTTGTCGCGGATGACGTTCTCTAAATTGTAGAAATCGTCCTTGGAGTTGACATGGCTGTCGATGTGGACTTTGTAGGCCTCGTCGAGCGGCTTGTCGTTGACGAAGACCTGCTTGTCCTTGACCTCGACTTTCTCGCCCTCGAGCGCGATGACCCGCTTGACGAAGTCCTTGGTC
>MEYF01000106.1:30285-30609 GCA_001775755.1 Candidatus Aminicenantes bacterium RBG_19FT_COMBO_65_30
GAAGACGACGATGTTGCCCCGCTCGATCGGTTTCCGGGGCAGGATGGCGCCCTCTAGCGGGAGCACGGGCCGGGTGTAGGCGAGCTTGTTGACGAGCAGGAAATCGCCGATGAGGAGCGTCGGCTCCATGGAGCCGGTGGGGATCTGGAAGGCCTGGACGACGAAGGTCATGACGAAAAAGACGAAGACCGCCGTCTCGGCGATGAGCTCGAAGTACTCCCGGAGGAGGCTCTTGTCTTTCTTCTTCTCTTTGTCCATGTCGTTCACGGCCCGTGAAGGGCTACTATAAAGGAAAACGACGGTAACATCAAGACCGTTCCCCCC
>MEYF01000106.1:30621-38349 GCA_001775755.1 Candidatus Aminicenantes bacterium RBG_19FT_COMBO_65_30
TCCCGCGATCCCCTCGCCTTGACACTCCCGTCCAATCCGGCTTTACTAGTCCCGTGAACATCACCCTGTTCGGCTACCCCAAGACGGGCAAGACGACGCTCTTCAACCTCCTCGCCGGCGCCCACGTCGAGGTCCGGGCCTACGACGACGGGAAGCGGGAGCCGAACGTGCGCTCGGTGTCCCTCCCCGACGGGCGCCTGGACCGGATCGCGGCGGCCTATCCTGAGAAGAAGAGGGTCGCCGCGTCGATGGATTTGACCGACCTCGTCGGCATCTCCTTCGGCGAGGTCAAGACCAGCCTTTTTCTCGGGCATCTGAGGAAGGCCGACGGCCTCGTCCACGTCGTGCGCGGCTTCGCCGACGAGGACATCCCCCATGCCCGGGGCCGGCTCGACCCGGTCGCGGACATCCGGAGCATGGAGGAGGAGCTCGTCCTGGCCGATCTCGTTCTCGCCGACGGACGGCTGGAGCGCCTCGAGAAGGACTTGAAAAAAATGAAGGACCCGGAGGGGGAGAAGGAGCGGGAGCTGCTCCTGAGGCTCCGCCCGTCGCTCGAATCGGGCCGCGGCCTCCGCGGATTGCCGATCACGCCGGCCGAGGAGAAGCTCATCCGCAGCTTCGCCTTCCTGAGCCTCAAGCCCCTCCTCCACTTTATCAACCTGGATGAGAAGGACCTGGCCGCGATCCGCCGGCCCGAGGCCCTCTTTCCGGCCCTGGGGGCCCCGCGCCGGGTCATGGCCTTTTGCGGCCGGATCGAAAGCGACATCGCCGAGCTCGAGGACGGCGAAAGACCCGCCTTCATGGCCGAATACGGGCTCGCCGGGATGAGCGCCCCGCTCTTCGCCGGGCAGGCTGCCGCGTTCCTCGGCCGCATCTCGTTCTTCACCGTCGGGAAGGACGAGGTCCGGGCCTGGACGGTGAGAGAGGACGCATCCGCCGCGGAGGCCGCCGGCATCATCCACTCCGACATCGCCAAGGGCTTCATCCGGGCCGAGGTCATCGCCGCCGAAGCCCTCCTGCGGCTCGGGACGCTCCATCAGGCCAAAGAGGCGGGGGCGATCCGGCTCGAAGGAAAAGAGTACGCCGTCCAGGACGGTGACGTCATCTACTTCCGGTTCGCTCCATGAGCGCCGCCTTCCGGACGACCGCGAAAGACCCGCTCTCGGCGGCGCGCACCGGCCTTCTCGAGACGCCCCACGGCGCCGTCGAGACCCCGGCCTTCATGCCGGTGGCCAGCCAGGGCACGGTCAAGGGGCTGACGCACGCCCAGGTCGAAAGCCTCGGCGCGGAGATCCTCCTCCTCAATTCCTACCACCTGTCCCTCCGGCCGGGGGTCGACGACATCGAGGCCATGGGCGGGCTCCACGCCTTCATCTCCTGGCCGAAGCCGATCCTGACCGACAGCGGCGGCTTCCAGATCTACAGCCTGTCGCCCCTCGTCCGCGTCACCGACGAGGGGGTCCGGTTCGCCTCCCACCTCGACGGAACGAAGATCCTTCTCCGGCCCGAGGACGTCGTCGACCTCCAGGTCAGGATGGGCCCCGACATTCTGATGTGCCTTGACCATTTCCCGCCCTATCCCTGCTCCGAAGAGACGATGAAGGGATCCGTCCGGCTGACGAGCCTATGGGCCGGCCGCTCCAAGGTCCGCTTCGCGGAATACGACACGCGGCAACAGCTCTGGGGGATCAGCCAGGGCGGGATCCATCGCGACCTCAGGACGCGGTCGATCGAGGACCTGATGAAGCAGGATTTCTCCGGCTACGCCTACGGCGGGCTGGGCATCGGCGAGCCGAAGACACGGCTCTTCGAGACGCTCGAGCTCGGGAACGGCCTGTTCCCGGCCGACCGCCCCCGCTACCTGATGGGCATGGGCTACGTCGAAGACGTCGTCGAGGCCGTCGCCCGCGGCGTGGACTTCTTCGACTGCGTCCTGCCGACCCGGAACGCCCGCAACGGCACCCTGTTCACGAGCCGCGGCCGAGTGGCCATCAAGAACCGGAAATACGCCCGGGACGAGCGGCCCCTCGACGAGGCCTGCTCCTGTTACACCTGCCGCGGCTTTTCCCGAGCCTATCTTCGCCACCTCGCCGAGCGCGACGAGATCACCGCCGCCGTCCTGAACACGATCCATAACCTGCACTTCTATCTTGACATCTTCCGGAAAATGCGCCATTCTATCCAATCTAACTCTTTCGATTCCCTGAAGAAGAGTTTGATTTCTAACGCCTCACAAAAGGAAGAAACGACATGATTTTCGGAGCACTGACAAGCCTGGCCCTGCAGGCCGGAGGGGCCCCCGCGGCCCGGCCCAACATGCTGGGCGCCCTCCTGCCCTTCGTCCTCGTTTTCGTCATCTTCTACCTCCTCATCATCATGCCCCAGAGGAAGAAACAGAAAAAGCACATAGAGCTCGTGGAGAACCTGAAGCCCGGCGACCGCGTCATCACGACGGCCGGCATCTTCGGCACGGTCATGGGCGTCCAGAAGGACCTCATCGAGCTCAAGATCGCCTCCAACACCAACATCAAGATCACCAAGAGCGCCGTGGGCGTCATCCGGGGCGCGACCGACAGGCTCGAAGGCGAATAAGGCCCGGCGGAGGCGGTGTCCTCCCCTCCCCCGCCGTGAATCCCTCGCGAGAGTGAAGGTCCCATGAAAAAGAATCTGCAATGGAAGGTCATCCTGGCGCTGGCCGTCATCGCCGGAGCGATCATCTTCGCCTACCCCTTCAACGACACCAAGATCAGGCGCGGCCTCGACCTCAAGGGCGGCATCCATCTGGTCCTCCAGGTCATCACCGACGATTCCATCAACATGGAAACGGACCAGGAGATCGCCCGGCTCGAGGAGCTCCTCAAGAAGAACAGCATCACCTTCCAGAAGGTCACCAAGGAAGGCATCGGCCGGATCGCCGTGCAGGGGGTGCTGGCCGACGAGGAAGGCAAGACCCGCGACCTGTTCGAAGAGTACACCCGGGACTGGGATTACGGGTTCACCGGCGACCGGGCGAACCTGACCCTCAAGCCGCTCGTCGTCCAGCTCCTTCGCGACCAGTCCGTCAGCCAGGCCAAGGAGACGATCGACAACCGGATCAACCAGTTCGGCGTCGCCGAACCCCTCATCCAGAGGCAGGGCTCCGACAAGATCATCGTCGAGCTGCCCGGCGTCGACAATCCCGACCGGGTCAAGGAGCTCATCAAGGTCACCGCCGTCCTGGAGTGGAAGCTGGTCAAGGCCGGCCCCGCCGCCGACGAGGCGACCCTGCTCCAGGCGACGAACGGCCAGATCCCCGACGACGCCGAAGTCCTCAAGGGCGACCCCAAGAGGGCCCAGGGCGGGTTTTACCTCGTCGACAAAGTCGCGGTGGTCACGGGCAAGGACCTGAGGACGATCCGCCGGACGCAGGACGAATGGAACAACCCGGCCGTCTCATTCACCCTCAACGCCGACGGCGGCGCCCGGTTCGAGCAGGTGACCGGCGCGAACATCGGCAAGCAGATCGCCATCATCCTCGATAAGAAAATCCAATCGGCCCCGGTCGTCGAAGACCGGATCCTGAGGACCCAGGGCGGCGTCATCCGCGGCCGGTTCACGCCCGAAGAGGCCGACGACCTGGTCGTCGTCCTCAAGGCCGGCGCCCTGCCGGCGGGCATCAAGTACCTCGAGGAGCGGACGATCGGCCCGGCCCTCGGCGCCGACTCCATCCGCCAGGGGCTCGTCGCCGGGCTCGTGGCCATCGTCGCCGTCATGACGTTCATGGTCGTCTTCTACAAGCTGTCCGGGTTCAACGCCGTCGCCGCCCTCCTCCTCAACGTGCTCATCCTCTTCGGCGCCCTGGCCTACTTCAAGGCCGCCCTGACCCTGCCGGGCATCGCCGGCATCATCCTGGCCATCGGCATGGCCGTCGACGCCAACGTCCTCATCTTCGAGAGGATCAAGGAGGAGCTCGCCCTGGGCAAGGGCGTCCTGAGCTCGATCTCGCAGGGCTTCTCCCGGGCCTTCACGGCCATCTTCGACTCGAACATCACGACCATCATCGCGGCCATCTTCCTCTTCCAGTTCGGGACGGGGCCCATCCGCGGCTACGCCGTGACCCTGACGATCAGCCTGTGCGCCAACCTGTTCACGGCCGTCTTCATCTCCCATCTCCTGTTCGACCTGACGGTCAAGAAAACCGCCAAGAGAATGAGTATCTGACATGCAACTCTTCAAGACCCCCAACATCAAGTTTCTGAAATACAAATATATCGCCCTGGCCGTCACCGCCGTCATCGTGCTCGCCGGCGTCCTCAACATCACGGTCTTCAAGGGCCTCAAGCTCGGCGTCGATTTCGGGGAAGGGACCCTGCTCCGGGTCATGATGAAAAGCCCGTCGACCGAAGGCCAGATCCGCGACCTTCTCCAGACCGTCGGCCTGGGCAAGAGCCAGGTGCAGAAAACGGGCAACACGGGCCGGGAATTCCAGATCCGGGCCATGGAAGCGGTCAGCACCAAGGCCAGCGAGCAGGACCAGCTCGAAGCCCACGAGGCGCTGGCCGACAAGGTCATCGCCGCCCTCCGCGGCGACGACGGCAGGGCGGAGCTTTCCCGCGGCCTCGTCGACCTCAACGCCGTCGACGAGAGGACGCTCTCCGGGCTCCTCGAAGGCGCCTTCCCCGGGTCGGGCCCGGACGCGGCCCAGAAGGTCATCGCCTATAGGAACCAGAACGGCATCATCGCCGATTTCCAGGACCTCGCCGGGATCGGGCTCAAGCCCGAAGCCCAGGCCTTCCTCAAGGACAAGACCTTCCTCGGCAAGCTGACCATCATGAGCCGGGAGACCGTCGGCCCGCAGGTCGGCGCGGACCTGCGGCGCAAGGCCGTCCAGGCGACCATCTGGTCCCTCATCGGCATGCTCATCTACATCGCCCTGCGCTTCAAGCTCGAGTACGGCGTCGCGGCCATCTTCACCCTGGCCCAGGACGTCCTGATCACGATGAGCCTCTATTCCTTCACCAACCGCGAGATCAACCTGCCCATCATCGCCGGCATCCTGACCATCGTCGGGTTCTCGACCAACGACACCATCGTCATCTTCGACCGCGTCCGGGAGAACCAGAAGCTGATGCGCGGCAAGGGCCTCGAAGAGGTCATGAACACGAGCCTCAACCAGTGCCTGGGACGGACGGTCATCACCTCGGGCACGGTCTTCCTGACGGTCGGCGCCCTGTTCCTCTTCGGCGGCGAGGTCATCAACGACTTCGCCTTCCTGATGCTCATCGGCACCATCGAGGGCGTCTACTCGACGATCTACCTCTCCTGCCCGGTCGTCCTTTTCTGGCAGAAATGGTTCAAGCCGAAAAATGCCCGGCGGCGATAAATTCCCCTTGTCAAAACGACTTTTTTATTTTATACTATCGTTTGTGTGGTCCTATAATATCACGAGCATGAGGTAAGCATCATGGCGGAAGCTAAAAAGCGGTTTAACCCGACAGATGTGCCCGAGCTCTTCAAGGACTCCTTCTTCAAGGGCGAGAAGGGCACGACGCGGAAAGCCCTGGTCTTTCCCATCGCCCTGATCCTGCACGTCATTCTCATCGTCACGGCCATCGTCCTCCCCCTGCTGTCGACGGGCGAGGTGCCGACGGTCGAGGTTTACAGCGCGTTCCTGGCGCCGCCTCCCCCGCCGCCGCCCCCCCCGCCGCCGCCGGCCAAGAGGAAGAGCTCGACGACGAGCGCGCGGATCAAGCGCGTCCAAGCCACGGCCCAGATCGACCCGGGACGGCTCGTCGCTCCCGTTGAGATCCCCGAGCAGATCGCCGAAGAGACGCTTTCCGACATCGGCGTCGAAGGCGGCGTCGAAGGCGGCGTCGAAGGCGGCGTCGTCGGCGGCGTCCTCGGCGGCGTCGTCGGCGGCGTCCTCGGCGGTGTCGTCGGCGAGGTCGAAGCGCCCGTGCGGGCCATCGGCGACATCAAGCCGCCGAAGCTCGTCAAGGAAGTGGCGCCCATCTATCCGGAGATCGCCCGCCAGGCCCGGGTGGAGGGCACCGTCATCGTCGAGGCGACGACGGACGTCTACGGGCGCGTCATCTCGGTGAAGCTCCTGCGCTCGATCCCCCTGCTCGACCAATCGGCCATCGACGCCGTCCGGCAGTGGGTGTACGAGCCGATGATCATCAACGGCCGGCCCCGGCCGGTCATCTTCACCGTCACCGTTAAATTCCAGCTGAAATAGCAAAGTCAGTCAATGGCTTTCGATATCTTACAGGAGGTATAACCCATGCAATTCGGTCTTCTCGAAATGTGGGCGGCCATGGGAGCCGTGGCCAAGACCGTCGCGATCATGCTGATCGCCCTGTCCATCATCACGATCTACCTGTTCATCGAGCGGCAGCTCGTGTTCGCCCGGGCGCGGAAGAAATCCCGCGAAGTGGCCCCCAAGCTGGCGGACCTGCTGAAGAGCGGCAACCTCAAGGACGCTCTGGTCCTGGCCAACAAGAAGGAGTACAAGGGTAGCCATCTGGCCCGCGTCTCGGCCGCCGGGATCCAGGCCTTCATCGAAAGCAAGGACGCCAAGCTCGGTTTCGATGAGCAGATCGAGAGCGCATCCCGCGCCGGCGAGCGCGCCAGGACCCTGTTCAACCAGGAGCTGCGTCGCGGCCTGGCCGTCCTGGCCACCATCGCCACGTCCTCCCCCTTCATCGGCCTGTTCGGGACGATCTTCGGCATCATCAACGCCTTCCGCGGCATGCAGCTGACGGGCTCCGGCGGCATCGGCGCCGTGGCCGGCGGCATCTCTGAAGCGCTCGTGACCACGGCCGTCGGCATCGGCGTCGCGATCCTGGCCCTGTGGTGCTTCAGCATGCTGAACTCCAAGATCGAGATCTACGACGCCGAGATGGCCAACACGTCATCCCAGGTCGTCGATTTCTTCATCAAGTCCAGCGAAGCCCGCTAAGGAACGAGGTTCCGGCCTGCGTCAGGCCGGATTGAGAGAGAGGCATACAATGGGATTCTCAGTTTCGACAGGCGGCAATGAGAACGTCAGATCCGAACCGAATGTCGTCCCTCTCTGTGACGTCCTGCTCGTCCTTCTGATCATTTTCATGATCGTGACGCCGCTCATCCAGAAAGGCGTCGACGTCAGGCTGCCCAACGCCCAGTTCACCAGCAACATGCCGGAGAACCCGGACGTCGTCCTGGCCATCAAGAAGGACGCGCGCGACCCCAAGGGTTTCCTCCTTTATGTCAACCAGGATAAGGTGACGATGGAGACCTTGCAGAACGCGCTCGAAGAGGCTTTCCTGACCGTCGCCGACAAGAAGCTCTACCTCAAGGCGGACCAGGAGCTCGAATACGGCAACATCGTGGACCTCATCGACATCATCCGCGGGGCGGGCATCGAGATGGTCGGCATCATCACGGAGAAAAAGACGGAACGGAGCGACTGAGCGCGCGGCTCATTCTCCACATGCACCATCGATTCTGATCGAGAACGGGACGGGGGAAGGAAGCGAGAGATCGCTCCCTTCCCCCGTTTTTTTTAGCTCATCTCCCGATATCTGAAGAACTCCCCCATCCGGCCCGGCGGAGAACATTAAATGGGCCTTTTCTCCCGATATTGGGAGAGTCCCTAATGAGGCGGCGATGGATATCGCCCCTCGCATCCCCGCGCAGCGGGGGGAACCGGACGACTGGTTCCCGGGGGGCCGGGGAGCTAGAGGCATATCCCGAGCCAAGCCGGAG
>MEYF01000107.1:0-4326 GCA_001775755.1 Candidatus Aminicenantes bacterium RBG_19FT_COMBO_65_30
GGCGTCACGGCCATGTTGAAGTCCGGCGCCGCCTGGACCCTGAACTCCACCGTCTGCGTCTTGACGATCGGGGGGACCTGGGACGGCAGCACCGCGGCCAGGAACAGGACGGCAAGCAGAACCGAGAACAGTTTTTTCATTACACTCTCCTTTGTTTTATTCGCCCGCGCAGCGGCCGAATACGTAGGCGGCCTCGGCGCGGTTCTTCGTCCCGAGCTTCGCGTTTATGTTCCTCGTGTGGGTCCTGACGGTCTCCTGCGAGCGGAAGAGCGTCTGGGCGATCTCCCGGTTCTTGAGGCCCCTCGCCAGCAATGCCAGGACGGCCAGCTCCGAGGGCGTCAGGGAGCCGACTTTCGGCTGTTCGGGTTCCGGCCGCTCCCGATCTCGGGAGGCCAACTCCTCCTCGGCCCGGAGTCGCAGTTCGGCGTCGCGGTATTTCGACCTGAGATGGTCTTTTATCTTGTGCCGGGTCACGGCGTAGATGAAGGTGCCGAGCGACGACCGGCCCTCAAACCGGGGGAGCGAGACCCAGAGGGCGAGCTTGACCTCGGCGATCACGTCCTCCGCGTCCTGCGCGTTGGGGATGAGCGACCGGATGCCGCCCTGGATCTTCGGGCCGTACTCCATGAGGCTACGCTCGAAAGCCGCCGCCCTTTCCTTCATGCCCGTCCTCATGGTTACGCCGCCGGGCTGAACTCGATCACCCACCAGCCGCCGCTGTAGGAGGCGAGCCAGAGGCTGCCCAGGCTCGAGGAGTCCTGGACAAGGCCCGTGAAGCCCTCGCCCGGGGTCGCCCCGAAGGCGGCGTCGAGCTCGGCCGATGTGGGCGGGTCGGAGACGTCGGCCGACTTCACGTCCAGGATGACGCCGTTGAACATCGGCGAGACGTCCGCGCTCTTGGTCTCCTGGAGAATCTCCTCGAAGGTCCCCGAGTCGGCGACGCAGTGATAGAGCTTGTCGTCCGCGTCGTCCGACTGGATCATCCCCGGAACCACGTCGTCGAGCGTGGCGCCGCGCCAGTTGTTCTTGACGTGGTTCAACCACTGGTACGGGACGAAAGTCCCGAGGACGAGGTCTTCCCCTGTCAGTATGCTCATTCTAGTCTCCTTGCCAGCTGCCAGCGATCTTCCCGGGCTCCCCGTCGGAGAACGCCTCCGTGGTGAAGTCGCAGGCGTAGCCGTACATCCTCATCGTCTCAGTCGCGTCCTCCCAGAGCTCGGCGAGGGCGTAGAAGTCGCCGGCGATGAGGTACTGCCGCAGAATCCACTGGAGATCGATCGCGTCGACCTCGACCATCCCTCCGAGGAGGTCATAGGTCAGCCGCTCGACGTAGTAGAGCTTGGCCGCGGCGCCGGCGCCGAGCGCCTCGAGCGCGAAGGGGTCCTGGAAGGCGAAGGTGTCGAGGATGTCGAGCTCGCCGTCGTGCTCGAGGGAGACGGCGACCTTTAGCCTGAGCTCGCCGAACCCGAGCTTCAGCAGCTCCTCCTGGACGCGGAGGTCGACCAGGTCCTCGCTCGTCGTCCACGGGAAGCTCCACGGGCTCTGGGGCATGATCTCCGCCTCGAAGGCGTCGATCGACGACTGCCTGGAGGCCGGCTTGGCGCCGCGAGAGATGTTCGCCGTCGGATAGAACTCCCAGGAGACCGGCGCCGAGTTCACCGCCTGGTCGAACCCGACGGACTTCTCGGGCTCGGCCAGGGCGTCTATCTGATCGAAAAGCGTCACGACCGGCGCGACCTCCGAGACGTCCTTTCTCCCGGCCGTCACCCTCCCGTCCCGGGCCGGCCAGAGCTTGGCGCCGTAGCTGAAGAGGAGCTCCTGGACCACTGTCGAGGCTGATTTCGCGTCCTGTAGGACGAGATAGCCGGCCTGGCCATGCCCGGCCGCCTCGTATTCGGCGGCCAGGGCGTCGAAGGAGTCGACGTCGACCTCCGAGTCGGGCGCCTCGGCGAGGAAGGCTATCGCGAAGAGCAGGACGTAGGCCGGATTCCTGACGTAGTCGCCCGCGGACGAGGGGTCGTTCCAGTCCGCGTACATGTAGCCCTCGGCGTTGAACGTGATCTTCGCCTCGCCCTGGTCGCCGTCGAACCTGATGTACGTCCGGCCGCCGTCCTTGTAGACCACGGCGTAGTCGGCCGGGTCGACCAGGACGCCGTCGGAGTACACCTCGGGCACGGCGTGGAGCGACCCGCGGGAGCCCAGGTACTCGAAATTCACGACGTCGACATAGACGGCCTCGACAGCCCCGGGCGCCGCCCCCTCAGTGTTGGAGGCCCGGCCCAGGACCTCCGGCATCTCCCTGTTAACGTGGTCCGGATGGATGTTCGGATACTCGTCGACGGTGCACCGGTGCCTGGGCAGGTCCACCTCGAGGTATTTCTGGAGGAGGGACCCGAGCTTGACCTTCCAGCGCGTGTGCGGG
Source organism: Candidatus Aminicenantes bacterium RBG_19FT_COMBO_65_30 (assembly GCA_001775755.1). Taxonomy (GTDB): domain Bacteria; phylum Acidobacteriota; class Aminicenantia; order Aminicenantales; family Saccharicenantaceae; genus RBG-16-66-30. Next base: position 2,423 of record MEYF01000107.1, read on the forward strand.
TGCTCGTAGTCGACCACGATCCCCCTGAAGACGAACGTCTTCATGGCCTCCGGCTCGTCGCCCCAGGCGAGGAACGCCTCGACCGCCTGGTTCTTCACCCAGTACTGGGCCAGGAGCATGGAGAACTCCTGGGTCGTGTTGTCCATCTCGATGTCCAGGTCCGGGAAGAGCGGGAGGCCCGAGAGGTCGTTCGTCCCGCGGGTGAACGAGCTCATGCCCAGGATCATCCCCTCCCAGAAGGTGAGGGGCGCCCGGACGTCGACCGGCGCGTACCAGCGGAAGATGTAGTTGTCGCCCTTCTTCCAGGTCCACTTCGTGAGGACGACCGGCGTCCGGGGCGGCTTGACCTCGTCGCCGATCCTGATGTAGAGCCTCTCTCCGGCGGTCATGCGTCCGGCGGCGTCGGTGCGCCAATCCCCGGCGTAGCCCTCGGCGATCGGGATCCCGGGTAGCGACATCTCCTTCCAGATCCGCAGCTGATAAAGCCCCGCCGGCAGTGCCGGGAAGGAGCGGATCGTCAATTCCGCGTTCGTCGGGTCGGCAAAATCGGATCCCCCGAAAAAGCCGTCCCTCTTCAACGTCGCGACCACATTCCCGGCGAGGTCCTCGACGTACACCTGGTCAACCATGTCGTTCCAGGACGTTCCGGTGAATAGCCAGCGCGAGCTCCCGCCCTCGTCCACGTCGGCCTCGGAATTGTAGAGGCCGAGCCCGTAGAGGGAGAGCGGAAACCCTCCCGCCGTCGGCCCGGAATAGCGGGAGAGGGAATTCACGACCGGATTGTGGTACTTGATCTTGACGTGGTCGAACTGGACGTTCTGGAAGATACCGTTCCCCGTAGCCCATGCTGCCGTCACTGGGACATAGTTGAAGTTGTGCGCGAACTGAAGCCCCCAGGAGAGGATCTTGCTGCTTTGCCAATAGCAGAGCGCCTGGTCGGAGAACGGGCACCACGCCTGAAGCCAGAAGTCGTGCGTCTGCGGGAAGTCGGCTACCATAAAATATTGGTACATGGGGTTCTGAGTCGGACAATGAGCGAAAATGACCCGGGGATAATCGTGCCACTCCGCGCCCACCCCGTCCGCGTATTTGCCCGTGGCCAGGTCGACGTCGAAGGCGTCCTCGATGTAGCGCAGGATTCCGCAGGTCACCGAGAAGTTTATCTCCGTTATGGGCTTCGAGTTGTAGTACGGCGGGAGGAGCGTGGCCGTCGTGCGGACGCTCATCACCTTGTCGGCGCCGGAAAGCTCGCCCCAGCCCTCGGCCGGGACGCCGCGGTAGACGATGACGTACCGCTCCCAGGTTATAGCGCCGATCTTCTTGTATCCGAGGATGGGAGTCTCGATGTGCTCGTTCGTCCAGTCGGCCAGGTTGAGCCCGCTGGCCGATCCGGAGGCATGGAGGCTCACGTGCCGGAATGTCGTGAAGGTGCGGTGCGGAACCATCAGACAATCCTCCGGAAGAAGTCGCATACCCCATAGCCGACGGGGTCGCCGCCCTGGCTCTTCGGCCGCCTGAAATAGACGCCTATCTCGGTCGCCGCGTTCGTGAAAGTATAGGAGACCTGGCCGATGTGGTACCAGACGATCCCGTTGAGCGAGAAGTAGCCGTTGTACGTGTTCGCGCTCGTCCAGGCGTTCGCGGTCGTCTTCTCAAGTTTCACATAAACCCAGGAGGTGGGGTTGATTACCTGAAAGTTGTTGTACGTCGGGGCGACGGAGACGTTGTTGTTCCATGTCCAAAGCTGCACCCGGTTAATGAACTGCGCGCCCCCGGCGTCGTTGAAGTGGGTGCCGACTGTCACGGAGTCGTTCCCGGTCGGCTCGCCGATATAGATGCCAACCTCAACCCACTCGCCCTCGTCGGCGGAGGCTTCGAGGCCCACGCAGCCGAGCGATACCTTC
>MEYF01000107.1:4338-7870 GCA_001775755.1 Candidatus Aminicenantes bacterium RBG_19FT_COMBO_65_30
TGAGCAGCGGTCCCCGGGGGCGCCTGATAGAGCCGGACGAAGCCGTTGAAGGCGGCCGTGGCGTCGCCGTACTCGAGGAGGCCGCACCACATAAATCCCGCGAAGGCGGCCTCGCTCAGCGAGTTCGGCGCGGCCGGATTGTTCAGCGCCGTCCATTTCACGTCGATCGAGCCGTCCTCGAACTCGTCGTCCATGCCGTCCGGCGCGGCCGGGTAGTCGTCGAGGTCGTAGTTGTCGTAGAGCGCTGCCTTCACCCGCTCGGCGGTCAGCCCCAGGTCCGCCGCGCCGACGATGTATTCGGCGTCCGCCGGCGCGCCCCCGCCGCCGCCCCCGGACCCGAGCGCGGTCAGGTCGTAGATGTTCCCCAGGCTGTCCATGAAGTAGACGAGTTTGTCGGCCGAGCTCACCCAGAGCTTGCCGTAGCCGGCCGAGGCCACGGGGTCGGTCGTCTCCTTGAGGGCGATCCGGGCCTCTGTCTGCAGCCGCTCCACCATGGCCACGACCGCCGCCCCGGCCATGAGATACCCGGACCGGATGACCCGTCCCGCCGCGCAGCCGGCGTCCCAGCTCCCCGTCAGCACACGGGTGCCATCGAGCGTCACGTAACCAAGGTGATCAGCGATATCGCCCAGGCCGGCGATGGAGCCGTGGTCAATCTGCGCCTGGACGACGTCGAGGTCGACCTCGTGGTTCGGGTTGTCGAGCGCCACGGACAGCTTCGTCGACCCGGCGTTGATGTTCCGGAACCGCAGGTCGACGCCGACCTTGGAGTCGTAGAGGCCCACGCCCCCGGCTCCGATGTTCGAGGCCGTGTTCGCCTCGCCGCCGGAGACGGACGCCCTTATGTTCAGGACCAGCTGCGTCAGCCTGGAGATGTCCTTCTGGAGCTTGCGGACGAGCTGGCCGAGGTTCATAGGAGCCGGATCCCCCTGGCCAGCGTCTCGAGCTGGAGCGTCCAGCTCGTCAGCTCGCGGTCGAGCCCGCGGATGATCTGGGCCATGAATCCCTCGGTGTTCTCGATGTGGACGTAGTAGACGAACGGATGCCTCGGCGACGGCACGAGGACGAGCCGGCCGTTGTTCTCGTGGGCGGCCTCGATCATCCGCCTGACCGCGTCTACTGTGCTCGGGTCGTTGAGGTTCCAGAGCGTGAGCTCGAGCGTCGCCGTCCGCGCGAAGGAGAGCGGCCAGTGCTGGCCGTACGCGGTCTTGTTCGCCGGGCCGTAGAGGCGCGGCCCCTCGGCCCTCCCCGGCTGTAGCTTGGCCGCGCTCAGGGCGGCGCGGATCCCGAGGAACCACTCCCCGATCTCGACGTAGCCGTCCCCGTTGTCCTCGTCCACGGCCTCGAGCCTCCAGGAGAGGCGCGTCTCGTCGAGGAAGGAGAAGAGATCGTTCCAGCCGTCGACCAGGCGGCCGGAGAGGTCGAGGCTGAAGTCCGGGAGCGACCAGTCGCAGGGCGCGCTCGCGGCGCTCTCGCAGCCGCCGTCGCAGCCCTTGAGGACGAGGGCGTCGTTCGACGAGCCGAGGGAAAGGTTGTGGTTGAACACGGCCGCCAGGGTGACGCGCTTCGGGGCGTCGAACTCGGCGCAGGCCCACTCCGGGTCCGCCGGCGCTCCGACTCCGGTGAAGCGGAAGGGCTTCGAGGGCCGGCCGTTGTGGAGGTTCTCGAGGACGTAGAGCGCGTCCTCGCTCGACGAGCTGAGGACGACATCGTCCCCGGCCAGGAGATTGTCGACCGCGTAGTAGACCATGCCGCCCCTCCCGTCAGGCTATCCCCAGCGCCCTCTGCGCCTGGTTCTTGAACTCGTTCGAGTTGAGCGCCGCGAGGAACTCGGGCATCAGCCGCGTCCGCATGTATTCCCTGTCCGTTATGATGAGCCCGCCCATGTTGACCGTGTTGAGGATGCTGACCTGCCTCGGCCCTCCGCCGCCCAGCGCCGCGAGCTTCGACTGGGGGATCACCCATTCCGGCTCCGCAGGCGTGCCGTGCGTCATCACGAGCCCGGGCTCCCTGAGGATGGCGCCGTACTGGGCGCCGCCGATATCGCCCATCTGGCTGTTGATCGACTTAAGGTACCCGATCATCGGCTTCGCCGCACCGTCAATGGCATTTTTGATGTTGTCGAGCTTGCCCAGGACGGCGTTCACCCTTTCCCACTTGATGAGGTCGAGGCTCTTGTTGACCCAGTCGATGGCCGCCTTTATGTCCGCCGCGAAGTTCCTCGTGTCCTTTATGTCGTTTATCATCTGCTCTTGCTGGTGTCCGCTCGGACCGCCCTTTAGGATGCCGGCCAGCAACGTACCGGCAAACGCGCCTATCGCCGGAGCCAGACCCTCGCTCAGGATACCGCTTATTCCTTTTACCGCCGAACTGGCCGTGGACGCTATGTTGGATGCAGCTTGTCCCGCTGCCTTGGCCGCGTTCGATACGATATCGGTCAGAACACCCTTGACCCACTTCGTCACGATCTCCCCGCACATCGAGAAAAAGGCATCCTTGATATTGCCCCATATCTGCCCAAGCGCGTCCTTGAGGCTCGTCGCCCCACTTAGGATATTCTTGAAGGTATCGCCGAATCCCTGGGCAACCTGGCTCCAGAGATTGTCGAACGGCTGATATATTTCATTCGTTGTCTTTTTAGCCTCATCTGCAAGTTCGTTCCAATCCAATTTCGGAAGCGTCCATCCTCGCGATGCCCCGACCGCTTGCATGATGGCTTGTCCTACTCTTGGCAACAATTCGGCCATTTTTTTCTGCCAGGCTATTGTTTCGGGCAGAGTATGGTTCAATTTAAGATATTCATAATTAAGGCTTTCAACCGGAGAGGGTGCCAGGGACATGACGTAATTCATATCTAGTGTCGCCATTTTAACGACCTTGAATTGATCGGCGACTGACGGAGAAAGCGTCGTCAAAAAGTACATATTTTTGACCAGTTCTCTCGTCTTTTCCGTTGCGGTCGGGACGATCTCCCCGTACTCGAACATCTGGCCGACGAGTTCCTTGTGGGCCGCAGAGAACTTTTCGAGGGATATTTTCCCGCTCTCGTAGAGCGCATGGAGGATCCTGTCCGTGTCGATCAGCTCGCGGTTCTTCTCGGCGCTGATCCCGAGCGAGTCCAGCAGCTCGGCCAGCCTCTCCTTGTATTTCTTCGTGGCCTCGTCGAGCTTGCCCATCGCCCCGGCGCCGTCCTCTGCCGCCTGCCCGCCGGCCTTCATCGAGTCGCGGAGCTCGCGGATCCTGCTCGAAGCCTCCGCGGAAGTCGTCGAGGTGCGCATAATTTCATTGATCTGTTCGGCCATGTTGTTTTTGGCATAAATCATGGCGCCGGCGATCGAGTAAAGATTCCCCTTTTGCGCCTCGAGTTCTCCATTCTGCCGTTCCATCTCCGCCCGCCACTTCGCGCCCTCCTTGGTGTTCATGCCGAAGTTGTCGAGGAGCTCCTTCTGGGAGATGTTGAGGTTCGTCAGGCCCGCGGCCCAGTCGTCCGCCGCGATCCTGGCCTTGAGCATCTCCTCCTTCATGCCCGAGA
>MEYF01000108.1:0-3208 GCA_001775755.1 Candidatus Aminicenantes bacterium RBG_19FT_COMBO_65_30
TGGGTTCCGTGGTGGTCATGGAAGAAAGAACCGAGGGGATCCTCCTCCGGCCCTCAGGCCCGACCGTCGAGAAACTCACCTGGGAAGATACGGCCCAAGAGATGGCGGCAGCGGGCGAGGATTGGAGCGAATGGGACGGGACGAATACGGACGGATTGGATTCCGTTCCTTGGGAAGCGTCGAAAGGAGGGCGAGTCGGGGAGAAGAAAGCCCAATACGGATCTAAGCCTCCTTCCCGCAAGGAAGCCGTAAAACGGTACGAGGTACGCTGGGCGGTCCTGGATCCCTCGAGGGGGGCGGAAATGGCCAAGACCAGACCGGTGGTCATCGTCAGCCTGGATGAATTGAACGCCCGACTGCAGACCGTGACGATCTACCCGATCACTAGCCAGCTTCACCCGGCCTGGCGATGCCGGCTGCCGGTCCGGTGCGAAGGCCGGCCGGCCGAGGTCGCGGTCGATCAGATCCGGACCGTCAGCAAGACCCGCCTGGGCCCGAGGATCGGTTCTCTCTCCGACGACGAAGCCTCAACCCTCCGGCGGCTCATCACCGAGATGTTCGGTGAGTAAGATCTCGTGCCGTGATAAATATCTGAAATCGGAGAACTCAAGCAATGGCGGATGCCCCGGTAGGGGATTCCGTTCAGCGTATTTTGGAGTCGTTGACCGGGCCCTGCGGCCGGCGATATAATCATTAGGACCAGGGTTCGCGCGCGCCGCGACGAAGGAATTTCTTATCTGTGAGGTGAGCATGAATTCCAAGGGGTTTTTTGTCGAGGACATCCCGCGCCGCAAGTTTCTGGAACTGGGTCTCAAGGGAGGAGCGGCTCTGGCGGCCGCGCCGGCTCTGCTGAAGAGCTTGATCGCCGGTCAGGTGCCGGCCGGGCCGCGGTTCGCCTTCGAGGACCTGAACAGGATCATCGGTCAAGCCCTGGCGAAGGGCGGCGAATTCGGCGAGGTCTACATCGAACACCGCATCTCGCGCAGCATCCTGCTCGAGGAAGGGAAGTTCAAGAGCGCCGTCTTCGGAATCAGCCAGGGGGCCGGCGTCCGCGTCGTCTCCGGGGACAAGACCGGCTACGCCTACACGGACGAGATCAGCCGGGAAAAACTCCTGCGAGCGGCGGATGTCGCCTCTTACGTCGCCCGCGGCGGCACGACGATCAAGCCGGTCGACGTCAAAGAGGAAAAGCGGCCATCTTACATCACGGTCAAAGTTCCGCTGCAGAAGGTGGCCGATGAAAAACGGCTCGAGATCATGAAGCGCGCCCACGACGCCGCCCTCGCCTACGATGCCCGGATCAAGATGGCCTCGATCGATTACTACGACGAGGTCCGCGGCCGTGTCATCGCCAACAGCGAGGGCCTCTACCTGAGCGACGAGCTGCCGCTGCTCTTTTTTATCGTCCAGACGCTCGGCGTCGGCAACAACACCTCCCATATGGGGCGCGAGCGGCTGAGCCGGCACTCCGGGATCGAGATGTTCGACGAGCTCAAGCCCGAGGACGCCGCCCGCGCCTGCGCCCGGGAGTCCATCGTCATGCTCGAGGCCAAGGACGCCCCGGCGGGTAAGCTGGATGTGGTCATGCAGAACGGCTGGGGCGGAGTGCTCGTCCACGAGGCCGTGGGACATCCCCTCGAGGGCGACAATATCGCCAGGGAAACCGGCGTTTTTGTCGGCAAGCTCGGGAAAAAAGTGGCCAGCGGCAAGTTCACCATGGTGGACGACGGCACCCTTCCCTGCTTCCGCGGCACGACCAACTACGACGACGAAGGGACCCAGATGAAGCGCAACGTCCTGATCAAGGACGGCGTGCTGGCCAAGTACATGACCGATATCCTCTCGGCCAAGCAGATCAAAATGGAGCGCACAGGGAACGGCCGCCGCGAGAGCTTCCGCAACATCCCGATCGTCCGGATGACCAATACGTTCATCGACACCGGAAAAGACAAGCCGTCCGACATCCTCTCCTCGACGCAGAGCGGCCTCTACGTCCAGAGCCTGAGCGGCGGCAGCGTCAACCCGACGACGGGTGTTTTTAATTTTACCTGCCGCGAAGCCTATCTCATCGAGAACGGAAAAAAGACTTCTCCGGTCAAGGGCGCGACGCTGATCGGCAATTGCCTCGATGTCATCCAGGGGATCGATGCCGTCGGCGACGACCTGGATTTCGGTCCCGGGATCTGCGGCAAAGGGCAATCGGCGGAGGTCAGCGCCGGCCAGCCCACGGTGCGGATCCGCGGCATCAACGTCGGCGGCTCGCGGGCGAGATAAGGCCGGTTCAGGGAGAAGACGATGGACTACAAAGCATTAGCCGAAGAGTCAGTCAAGAAGTGCCTGAAAAAAGGAGCCGACGCGGCCGAGGTCTACATCGAGACCAGCCGGAACTTGAGCCTCGAGGTGCGCAAAGGCGAGGTCGAGACCGTCCAGGAGGCGGCCGGTTTCGGGGCCGGGATCCGAGTTTTCGTCATGGGGAGGATGGCCTTCGCCAGCTCCAATGACCTCGGGGAGAAAGCCCTGGAGGATGCCATCGGACGGGCCATCGAGTTCGCCAAGATCACGACTCCGGACCCGAACAACGTCCTTCCCGAAGACAGGGGAATGACCGAAGTCGCCGGCCTCTACGACAGCCGGATCGCCCAGGTCCCCATGGAGCGGAAGATCGAACTGGCCAAGACGGTTGAGAAGCTGGCCATGAAGGACCCGCGGATCACCAAGAGTGACGGAGCGGGCTATCGGGAGGACGAGGGCGAGATCATCGTCGCCAATTCCAACGGTTTGCTGAAGAGCTATAGAGCCGGGGGCTGCGCCTTCGGCGTCTCGGTGGTCGCGGAAAAAGGGGAGCAGAAGTCATCGGGCTCCGAATCCTGCAGCCGGCGTTTTTATAACGAGCTCAAACCGGCCGAGGAGATCGCCGCTAAGGCGGCCCGCGACGCCTACGAAATGCTCGACCCCCGGCCCGTCAAGACGCAGCGGGCCGCCGTCATCTTTTCCCCCGACGTCGCCTATGCCCTTCTGGGCGGAATTCTGGGCGCGATCAACGGCGAGCGGGTGCTGCAGGGGGCCAGCTTTCTGGGCAAGAAAATGGGGCAGAAGATCGGCTCGGATCTGATCACGCTCATCGACGACGGCACGCGCGAGAAGGGGATGGCGAGTGAGCCCTTTGACGGAGAGGGCGTGCCGACCCAGAAGAGGCTCATCGTCGATA
>MEYF01000108.1:3216-6163 GCA_001775755.1 Candidatus Aminicenantes bacterium RBG_19FT_COMBO_65_30
CTCAAGGGATTTCTCTACAACACGATCGTGGCCAAGCGCGCCGGAGTCCGGAGCACCGGCAACGCCTCGAGGGGCGGGTTCACCGGCCTCCCGGGCATCGGGCCGCACAGTTTCTACATGGCCGCCGGAAGGGCCAAGCCGGAAGAGATCATCCAAGCGACCAAAGCCGGCCTCCTGGTCAAAGAAGTCACGGGTTACGGCATCAATCCGGTCAACGGCAACTTCAGCGGCGGCGCGGCCGGGTTCTGGGTCGAAGACGGCAAGATCGCCTTTCCGGTCAAGGGCCTGACCATCGCCGGGACGGCCGAGGCGATGTTCAACGGCATCGATATGGTGGCCGATGACCTCGATCTGAACCGGACAATGACCGCGCCCACATTTCGGATCAACCTGCTCCAAATCGGCGGTGAATAGAGCCCAGCGGTGACGATGCAGACCCATAAGAGCCGTCAGTCGGCCCGGGCCGATGCGGAACCCGAAACGGCCGGAACCTCACGGATGATGCTCACGGTCGCCGCGGCCTGGGTGCTGTCTCTGGGGTTCGATGTGTTTCTCCACGCAGGACTGCTCGCCAGGCTCTACGTTGGGCCAAGCCCGTTCCTTCTCGGGCCCGAAGAAGCTTTCCGCCGAATCCCGCTCGGCTATCTGGCCTTCCTGGTTCTCACGATGGCCCTCTACTGGTTCCTTCGCCGGCTTGGCGTTCGTGGAACGATCGCGGGACTCCGATATGGGACTGCGGCCGGCGCGGTCGTATGGGGTGCCTTCGTGGTTGGACTCTATTCCATCAGCACCGTGTCATTGCCGCTCCTGGCTGGCTGGTGGGTGGGCCAGACAATAGAGTTGGGACTCGCGGGCGCGGTGCTCGGAGCCGCCGCGAACCGAGTGCGACTGAGACGGATCTGGGTCGTGGTGATGGTCGCGGTGCTCGCCTGCGTCGCCGGGACGGTTATTCTGCAGTCGCTTGGCTTGGCTCCACCCATGAAGATAGTGCGCTGAGCGCACAGGTCAGCTGATCATTCGCCCGGGTCGCCGGAGTGGGGAAAGCGAGGACGGCATCGTCGGGGAGGCGAAGGTCATGAAACAAAGAAGCGTGTGGAGAAGACCCTGGCGGTGGCTGGTTCTGATCGCCGTCCTGACGCCCGGCGCGATGACGGCCTACATCCTTCTGACCCTCCCCGATGTCTCCGGCCTCGGGACGAAGAACCCGTCTTCAACGGCCTTCATGAGATATCGCCAGGAAGAAGCCCGCGGCAAAGGCCGGACCATCGCCATCCGAAAGGAATGGGTGGATTTCGTGAGGATCCCGGCGCTCCTCAAGGAGGCCGTCCGGATCACGGAAGACGCCTCGTTCTATTGGCACAAGGGGATCGACTTCGAGGAGATCAAGGAATCCCTCAAGCGCGATCTCCGCGAGAAACGGTTCGCCCGGGGCGGGAGCACCATCACCCAGCAGCTCGCCAAGAACCTTTTTCTGTCCCCGGGAAAGAACCCCCTGCGCAAAGTCCGGGAATATTTCATCGCCCGACGCTTGGAAAAAGCGCTGAGCAAGGACCGGATCTTCACCCTCTACCTCAATCTCATCGAGCTCGGCCCGGGGATATTCGGAGTCCAGGCCGCCTCTCGCCATTATTTCGGTAGGGATGTTTTCGAGCTTTCCCTGGAGGAGATCGTCCGCCTGACGGCCGTCATCCCCCGGCCCGTCACGACCGACCCGCGCGGATCCGAGGGGTGGCTCAACTGGCGCTGCCGCATGATCCTGGATAAGCTCAGGCTCTATGAGAAAATCGGCGAGGACGAGCATCAATCCCTGGTCGGAAAATTCCAGTAATCCCAGCGGAGGACGCCGAATCCGCTCCTCCCCGGCTAGAGGTGCTTGAGCTCGTCGCGCTCCCCGTCCCCGTCCTTCTTGAAGCGCTTCTCCAAGAGCGTCCGGGCCAGGTCCTTGCCTCCCAGGCCGAACGCCAGGGCCAGGGCCAATACCACCCCGCCGAACACGATCTCGAACGCGCCGATCACCGTGCTTCTCCCTATGCCGAGCTGCTCGAACGCCATCACGAAGGCGAACAGCATGATGACGGTCTTGACGCCCTTGCTGAGCAGGCAGGAGAGCTTGACGCCGGCGTTCACGGAAGCGATGAGGGCGGCCCGGCCGAGAAAATTGCTGAGAAAGTAGCCGATGGCCAGGATGACGAGGGCGACGAAGATATTGGGCAGATAGAGGAGAAACCTTTCGAGAAGCCGGTCGATCACGGGGACTCTCATCACGCTCAGGGAGAGCACGAAAAAAACGATCACGACGAGCCAATAGAACATCCGGCCGATGAGCTTGGCCGGCGTGTCCTTGACGGCCATTTTCTGCAGGGCGTCGGTGACGCCCGAGCGCGCGAAAGCCGAGTCCAGCTTCAAAAGCCGGATGATCCTGACGACGAGGATCTTGACCAGCCAGGCGAGGACGAGGCCGAAAATGAAGACGACGATCCCGGTGAGGAAGTTCGGCAGGAAGGCCACGAGCTTCTGGGTGACGTCCCGCAGCGGCTGGATGACGATCTTTTCGATGAAACTCTTCATGGCGGCCTCCTTGGGGGGATCGGAAATCAGGCGTTCCCGTTCCACCTCTCGATCAAATAGCTTTTATCCCGTTCGAAAGAAAGGCAGAGCTCCTCGAGCCGTCCTTCGACCTCGTCCGCCGTGCTGTCCCACGTTTCGATGACGAAAGAGGCGACCTTGCCGAGGTAGAGAGGAGTGAGGGACTTGATGATGTGCTCCCGGCTCATGATCTTCCGGTGGCAGGCCAGGGCGAAATGGAAGATGGTCCTCACCCACGCGGTGTCCGGGTAGGCGAAGGCCCCGCGGGGCCGGACGGCCAGGTCGTTAAGGAAAGAGAGAACATCCTCCGGCAGGAAGGACCTGTACAGAGGGGCGAGCTCCTTGACGCCCATCTGGAACT
>MEYF01000109.1:0-13181 GCA_001775755.1 Candidatus Aminicenantes bacterium RBG_19FT_COMBO_65_30
GGAAGCGGACGGCGTTGATGAACACGTTCCCGACCAGCTCGAAGACGAGCTCGATCCGTTCCTCTCCCTGTCTCAGGACCCGGATGTCGGCGAACAGGCCCGTGCGGAAGATCTGCTTGACGGCCTGGTCGACGAGCCGCGGCGAGAAGGGATCTCCCGGCCGGATGGGGATGAGGTCGAGGAGCCCCGGCTCCCCCGGCCGCCCGTCGACCTCGACGATGACGCGGACGACGACGGCGGCCCCGGCGTCCTGGGCCGGGAGGTTCCGGGCCCCGGATAAGGCCATGGCGGCGGTGAGGGCCAGGACGGTCCCGGCCCGGCTGGCCCGGCGGGGCAGTCTAGAAGCGCTTGCGGAACTTGACATCGATGCCCAGCCTTCCCCGGTCGTCCCGCCCGCCCACGAGCGAGAATTTCCTGCTGATGTCCCACTCCATGCGGAATATCGGGACCTCGTCGATCCCGGCCATGACGGTGGAATTGGCCAGGATCGTCGAATAGATGAAGAGGAGGTTCTTGGAGACCTTCTTGCCCACGGTGATCCGGGCGGCGATGCCGCCCGGGGTGCTTTCCGGGATGTAGGGATCGATCCGGAAACGGTCCAGGGAGAAGAGGCCGCCCGCCCCCTTCTTGGCCAGGTCGGCGATCTGGTAGGTCAGGAGGGAGGCGGTGTTCAAGGCCGTGCTGCGGTCCCCCGAGTACGAATAGTACATCCGCCGGAAGGATTCGCCCAGGGCGAGCAGGGACAGGATCTCCTCGGGCGGCAGCGGCGGCGAGGAGGTGAACTCCGGCTTGAGGCGGCTGACGGGGCCGCTCATGCTCAGCGTCACCCGGAAGTCCTTGACGTACGTCTCGCCGCGGAAGTCGAGGAAGGGCTCCGTGTTCACGGGGTCGGTGAAGCTCAATCGCCCGTGGATGACGCGAAAGCTCCGGTCCTGGAAATAAAAATCGCCGCTCCCGAGGTCGAGGTCGCCGAGGAGGACGGGCGCGTCGAAAGCGCCGGTCGCGGTCAGGTTGAACCGGCCGTTGAACCGGCCCAGGGAATTCTCGATGACCGCGTTCTCGTCGGCCCGGAGGCGGATGTTCAAAGACATGCCGTCGAAGAACGAAGGCCCCGACGACTCCGCCGGCTCGGCCTGCGAGGAGAAGCCGAACTCCTCGTAGATCTCGCGGCGCCAGGTCAGCCGCTTGAACAGGATCTCACCTTCCGTGACGAAGCGCTTCTCGTCCTTGAGCAGGCGCAGCGAGGCGTCGGCCTGGACCCGCACCCGCTCCATCGGCGAGAGGACCATGTCCCTGCCCTCGAAACTCATGTCCATCGAAGCGATCCCGCCCTCGCCGATGCCGACCTCGCCGGAGCCGGCGAGGTCGCCGCCGCCGAGCTTTCCGCCGAGCGAGGTGACGGTCAGGACGCCGTCGAGGTAGCTCATGGCGGCGGTGAGATCCGTCACGGCGTAGGCGAAACCCGGCAGGGGCATGACCGAGGCCCGGACGTCGAGAGCCACGGCGACCCGGGCCGCTTCCTCGGTCTCCTTGACATCGGCCACGTAATCGACGTGCCCCTGGGCTCCGTCCCACGGCATGAGGAGGTCGAGGTTGGCCACGCGTCCCTTGACGATCCCGGAGAACGGCTCGCCGGAAAGGGGGAAAACGAAGGCGGCTTCGAAAGGATTGTCCCCTGGGACGAGCCCCCCCTTCAGGTTCAGATTGACCCTTCCCCCGGCCACGTCCAGCTGGAGGTCGCCCCGGGCCTCCGTCTTCTCCAGGGGTGAGAGGATCATGTCCTTGACGCTGAAGAGTCCGCCCAGCTTGTCCCGCCCGAAGACGCCGCGCCCGGTCAGGGCCAGAGACAACCGCCCGATCGCCGAGGAGACCACCTGCCCGAAGTCGAGCTCTTCGCCGCGGAGGTCGACATCGAACTCGCCGTTGACCGTGCCGACGAGCAGGCGGCCTTCTAAACGTCCGCCGTGGAAATCCATGGCCAGCTCGGGGAACGACAGGATGCCCTCTTTCCACTCGAGACGGCCGGCGACGCGTCCGGCCTTTTGGCCGTAGCCCTGGATCTCGGGGCTGGTGAAGGTCCCCGAAAACTCCTGGATGCCGGCCCTGTCGACCATCCGGAAATCGCCCGAAGCCCGGCCGGAGAGGAGGACGGGGATGCCGAGGGCGGAAAAGATCCTGGTCAGTTCCCCTTCTCCGTTGCGGACATCGACCTCGAACGCGTCGGCGGCGGCCTTGACCCGGACCTGGCCCTTGACCTCCGGATCGTCGATGTCGAACCGGCCGTCGAAGCCGGCCCCGTCGATGACGGCGTCCGTTTCGATAAAAGCCGCGTCGAACAAGTCGAATCCGCCGGGCGACAGGGTGGCTTTGATGGAGACGGACGGAGAGGCGGACTTGCCGCTAAACCGGAGGTCGGCGTATCCGGCGCCGCGGATCTCGCCGAAGCCGAAGGTCTCGCCGAGGACGAGAGAGACGAATTCCCGGGTCGCCTTGACGTCGGAGACCGTTCCCCGGATCCTGGCATCGATTTCGCCGCGCAGGTCGATCGACGCGTTCGCTTCGAAGCGGCCGAAGCTCGATTCGAGGTCGCGAGTCCGGACGGAGATATCATCCGTCGCGAAATCGACGCCGACCTCGACGCCGCCGCGAAAGGAAAAGAGGTCCCCTTGCCTCTCGAGCGACGCGTCGCGGAATTCGGCGTCTACCGCGAGCTTCCGGTTCTCGAGGGTGAAGGTCCCCCACGCGGGGGACAGGACCGGCCAGGGGATGTTCAGCTCGCGGAAGACCGGGTCGACGAAGACCGGCGCGGCCCGGCCCTCCACCCGGCCGTCGAGGAGGGTCAAGCTTAAACTTTCGGCGGGAAGTCCCGGCTTCTGGATGCCGAGGTCGATCCGTCCGCCCGTCGCCGGCGCGAGCTCGAAGCGGCCCCGGACGCTGCCCATGGGTACGCCGCAGATCGCCAGGGTCTCCGATTCGAGGCTCGTCGCGATGGAGAGCCCGCCGCCCTTGCGCTCGAGCCGCCCTTCGCCGCTCGTCCTGCCTTTCCAGTCGAAGGGCAAGCGGAGGATCGCGTCGAGGAACTCCGTCTCGACGTCGAAGCGCGTGTCGAGCTCGATCATCGGGTCGAGGAAATCCCGGAAGCGGCCTTCCGCCGCGAGGGTGACGGCGGGCCCTTCCACGGTGAGCCGGCTGATCGTCACGTCTTCGCCCTTGCCGGCGACGAGAACGGTCAGGGCGCCGATGGACTGCAGGCCCAGCCGGGGCGAGGCATACCCGCTCCGCTCGGCCGTGGCCCGGACCGTGAAATCCGCCCCCTCCTGGGTGACGAGCGCCCGGATTCCCCGGGCCTCGAGCGTCGCCCCCCCGGCCTCGAAGACGAACGAGCCGTTCTCGACGATCCCCCGTTCGATGACGAACGGGAGCGAGAGGACGGACAGCGGCCGGCGGGCTTTCCGGCGCGGCTCGCCCGCCGCGGCCGGCGCCAGACGGATCTCCGGGGAATCGAGGACGACGGACAGAGTCTTGCGGTTCCGCAGGAGTGAGAGATAGGGGATCTCGATCCTGACCCGGCGGGCCCGGAAAGCCGGCGGATCGGCGCGGGAGCGGAGGTTCTCGATGACGAGAGCCGGCGGGAAATAGGACAGCTTCAGGCGGTCGTAAGCGAGCGTCCTTTGGATTTCCTTGCGGACCTCGGCCAGCAAGGCGTTCTTGCCGACGATCAGGCTGACGGCGAGGACGCCCAGGACGAGGACGAACACCGTGACCCTCCGGATCTTCCGGACGAGGGCCCGGACCTGCTCGCGGATCCGGAAGATGGTCGGAAACCTCACGTCTTGACTTTCCTCCAGTCGGCGAGGAAGCGCTCGATGCCGATATCCGTCAGCGGATGCTTGACGAGCTTTTCCATGACCCCGTAGGGAACGGTGGCGATGTCGGCGCCGAGCAGGGCCGCTTCGATGACGTGCCGCGGGTGGCGGACGCTGGCCACGATGACCTCGGTTTCGAACCGGAAGTTCTCGAAGATCTGGACGATCTCCTCGATGAGGGCCATGCCGTCCTCGGAGACGTCGTCGAGGCGGCCGATGAAGGGGCTGACGAACCGGGCCCCCGCCTTGGCCGCGAGGAGGGCCTGGCCCGAGGAGAAGACGAGCGTCATATTGACGGCGATGCCCTCGCCGTGAAGCGTCTTCGTCGCCTTGAGACCTTCCAGACAGACGGGGATCTTGACGGCGATGTTGGGCGCGATCCCGGCCAGGGCCCGGGCCTCGACGACGATGTCGGCGGCGCGGAGCGAAACGCACTCGGCGCTGACCGGGCCCGGGCAGACGGCGCAGATGGCGCGGATGTTGTCCTCGAAGGTCACGGTCTCCTTGGAACAAAGGGACGGATTGGTGGTCACCCCGTCGAGGACCCCCCAGCTCGCGACTTCACGGATCTCTTCGAGATTCGCCGAATCCAAGAACAGCTTCATGTGTCCTCCTTGCCGCTTGGGCGCGTGAACGTATTCGAGAGTACGCCGATCCCCTCGATCTGGACGTCCACCCGGTCGCCGGGCGATGTGGGCCCGACCCCGGCCGGCGTGCCCGTGGCGATGATATCGCCGGGATTAAGGGTCATGATCCGCGACAGGAACCTGACGAGGTACGGGATGGAGAAGATCAGGTTCGCGGTCGTCCCCGACTGGACGAGCTTGCCGTTGAGGAAGGTCTTCAGGCGGATCCCGGCCGGGTCGAGTCCCGTGGCGACGCAGGGCCCGACGGCGGCGAAGGTGTCGAAGCCCTTGGCCCGGGTGAACTGGACGTCCTTCGTCTGCAGGTCCCGGGCCGTGACGTCGTTGAAGCAGGTGTATCCCAGGATGCAGTCGGCGACGGGATCGTCGTCGCCGAGCTTGCGGGTCTTTTTCCGGATGACGACGGCGACCTCGCCTTCGTAGTCGACGCGGCCGGCCGACGGCGGCTGGACGACGGGCTCCAGGTGACCGATGACGGCCGTCGACGGCTTGAGGAAGACAAGGGGTTCCTGGGGCAGAGGGTTGCCCAATTCCTTGGCGTGGTCCCGGTAGTTGCGGCCGATGCCGATGATTTTCGAGGGCAGGACCGGCGGCAGGATGCGGACGTCGCCGATGGGAACGGGGCTCGTTCCGATGCGGAAGTCGCCGAAGATCGACCCGACGATGGGGAAGAGATACTCCTCCTTGAGGATGCCCTGGAGGATCTTCTTACGGTACCGGAACCGGTAGATCTTCAAGGCCTCGCTCCTTTCACTAGCATACACCTTTCACGGCCGACCGGTCGACGAACGAGCGCTCCCGGACGATCTCCACGGTGACCGGCGGCGAAAAATCGGAAGCCCGTCCCTTCGCGTCGAGGACCCGGACGGTGAAGGCCAGGCTCTTTGGGCCGGCCGGCCCCGGATCGAAGACGAAAGGAAAGGCCATTGCGGACGCCGGCGCGCCGTCACGGACCTTGAAGCTCGCGAACTCCCCTTCGGGAATCCGCCGGACGAGCCGGGCCGTTTTTTCGACCTCGGACGACGTGAGGGCGCGGCCGACGGCCGGCAGGCCCCGGTCGAAGACCCAGATCTCGACCGATCCCAACGGCCCCAAGGGGCGCCCGGAGACGGCCTGGCCGGGGTTCGTCCATTCCAGGACCACGGCCTCGCCGCGCTGGACGGCCGCGAGGCCGTCGACGGCCATGGGCGCGCGCCCCGGCGAGAGCTCGAGCGGCCCCTTGCGGCCGCAGGCCGGGCCGGCGGCGAGGCACAGCCCGATGAGGAGCGTCGCGAGCGGTTTGGCCATCACAGGATGAAGCGCCGCAGGTCCTGGCTGACGAGGATGTCCTTCAGATGTTCCCGGACGTATTCCCTGTCGATCCGGATGGACTTTTCGGCGATGTTCGGGGCGGCGAAGGAGATGTCCTCCATGACCTTCTCGACGACGGTGTGGAGGCGGCGGGCCCCGATGTTTTCGTCTTCGGCGTTGACTTTTTCGGCGATGTCGGCGATCTCGTCAACGGCGTCCGGGGTGAAAGCGACGTGGACGCCCTCCGTGCCCATGAGGGCCTCGTACTGGCGGATCAGGGCGTTCTCCGGCTCGGTCAGGATGCGCACGAAATCGTCCTTGTTGAGCGGCGTGAGCTCGACCCGGATCGGGAAGCGCCCCTGGAGCTCGGGGATGAGGTCGGAGGGTTTGGACACGTGGAAGGCCCCGGCGCCGATGAAGAGGATGTGGTCGGTCCGGACGAGCCCGAAGCGCGTGTTGACGGTCGTGCCCTCGATGATCGGCAGGAGGTCGCGCTGGACGCCCTCGCGGCTGACGTCGGGCCCGTGGCCCGACTCACGGCCGGCGACCTTGTCGACCTCGTCGAGGAAGATGATGCCCGACTGCTCGACGCGCTCGATGGCCAGGCGGGAGACCTGGTCCATGTCGACCAGCCGCTTTTCCTCCTCCTCGAGAATGACCTCCCGGGCCTCCTTGACCTTCATCCGCCGCCGCTTCGTCCGCCCGCCCAGGAACCCCGGCAGGAACTCCTGGAGCTGGAAGCCGATCTCCTCGATCCCGGAGTTGGAGACGACCTCGAGAGGCGGCGTCGTTTTCTCCTTGACCTCGATCTCGACCGGCCGGTCGTCGAGGAGCCCCTCCCGGAGCTGGGCCCGCAGCTTCTCCCGCGTGTCGCGGAATCTCCTTTCCTCCTCGTCGGCGGAGGCGTCGTCGCGCTTTTTCTGAGGCGGCAGGAGGATGTCGAGCAGCTTCTCCTCGACGTTGGCCCGGGCCTTCTCCACGATCTCGGCGACCTTCTCCTGCTTGACCATGTCCACGGAGATGCGGACGAGATCGCGGATCATGGACTCCACGTCCCGCCCGACATAGCCGACCTCGGTGAACTTGCTGGCCTCGATCTTGAGGAAGGGCGAGGCGGTCAGCTTGGCCAAGCGCCGGGAGATCTCGGTTTTCCCGACCCCCGTGGGGCCGATCATGAGGATGTTCTTGGGCGCGATCTCGTCGGCCAGGTCCGGGGGGAGCTTGCGCCGGCGGAAGCGGTTGCGCAGGGCGATGGCCACGGCTTTCTTGGCCGCTTTCTGGCCGATGATGTACTTGTCGAGCTCGGCGACGATCTCCTGGGGGGTGAGTTCGGCGTCGGGGATGTCGGCCGCGGGCCGCTCGAAGCTCTCGGGAAGGACGATCGGCATTCAGAGCTCCTCGACGGTAGTCTCGTGGTTGGTGTAGACGCAGATATCGGCGCTGATCCCCAGGGCCTCTTCGGCGATGGCCCGCGCCCCGAGGTCCGTGTGCCGGATGAGGGCCCGGGCCGCGGCCAGGGCGTAGGATCCGCCGGAGCCGATGGCGATGATGCCGTCGTCGGGTTCGACGACGTCCCCGGTGCCGGAGATGAGGAGCGAGGTCTCGGCGTTGGCCACGACGAGCAGGGCGTCGAGCTGGCGGAGCGATTTTTCCATGCGCCAGTCCTTGGCCAGCTCGATGGCCGCCCGGGCGAGGTTGCCGCGGTACGCCTCGAGCTTGATCTCGAAGCGGGCGAACAGGGCGAAGGCGTCCGACGTGGCCCCGGCGAAACCGGCCAGGACGTCCCCCTTGGCCAGTCGCCGGATCTTCTGGGCGGTCTGCTTGAGGACGGTCTGGCCCATGGTCACCTGGCCGTCGGCGGCCATGGCCGTTTTTCCCTTGTGGCGGACGCAGATGACGGTCGTCGAACGGATCATGGGCGCACCTTCCTCATAGGGAATAATGATATAAGATAGGCGGGGACAAGTAAAGCCGACCTTCCCCCTCCATCCCGGGGTGTTTGACCTGGCCGGACCGATTCATTAAGATACGGGAAAACCGATCCTCGAGAGGAGGCCCCATGTCGTCCCTGACCCTGGTGGTTATGGCGGCGGGCATCGGCAGCCGCTACGGCGGGCTGAAGCAGATCGACCCCGTCGGCCCGAGCGGCGAAGTGGTCCTCGATTACTCCGTGTTCGACGCCCTCCGGGCCGGGTTCGGCCGGGTCGTCTTCATCCTCCGCAAGGACCTCGAGGAGGCCTTTCGGGAGAGGATCGGCCGCCGCATCGAACGGGCCGCGGACACGGCCTACGTCGTCCAGTCCCTCGACCGGGTCCCGCCGGGCTTCCGCGTCCCGGAAGAGAGGAAGAAACCCTGGGGGACCGCCCAGGCCATCCTGGCCTGCAAGGACGCCGTCGATACGCCGTTCCTGGCCATCAACGCCGACGACTATTACGGCCGGACGGCTTTCGAAGCCATGGCCGGCTACCTCGGCCGGGAGTCCGGCGGCGGGGAAGGTTGCGAATTCGCCATGGTCGGCTACCGGCTGGCCAACACGCTGTCCGAGCACGGCACGGTCGCCCGGGGCGTCTGCACGGCCACGGCCGAAGGCTACCTCGTCGGCATCCGCGAGCTCCTCAAGATCCGGAGCTTCCCGGACGGCATCAAGCACACGGAGAACGACGTCGACTGGATGCCCCTCGACCCGGAGAGCTGGACGTCCATGAACTTCTGGGGCTTCACCACAGGTCTTTTCGCCGAGCTCGAGCGCCGCTTCCCCGAGTTCCTGCGGACCCGGGCAGCGGACATCCACAAAGCGGAGTTCCTCATCCCCGAGGTCATCGGCGACCTGCTCCGGGAGAACCGGGCCCGGGTCAAGATCCTTCCGACGCGGGAACGCTGGTTCGGCGTGACTTATCCCGAGGACCGGCCCCTCTTCCGGTCGGCGATCCTCGAGCTCATCGACGCGGGCATCTACCCTCGTGACCTCTGGGCCGGAGCGTCGACGGCGCGAAGGGAAAAACCATGAAAAAAACGGTGGTCACGATCGTTTGCCTCGGCCTGCTGGCCTTCTCCACGGCCCCATCGCAGACGCGGCCGGAAGATTGGGAGAATCCGCGCCTCCTCGGCGTCAACACGGAGGCTCCCCGGGCGACGTTCGTCCCCTTTCCGGACGCCGCCGCGGCCTTGCGGCTCGGCCCCAAGGAATCGCCCCGGTACCTCTCCCTCAACGGACCGTGGAAATTCCATTGGTCGCCCCGGCCGGCGACCCGGCCTCTCGATTTCTGGAAACTCTCGGCCGACGTCGGCGGCTGGAAAGAGATTCCCGTCCCCTCGAACTGGATGTTCCAGGGCTTCGATATACCGATCTATGTCAACGGGTCCTACGAATTCGCCCGCAACCCCAGGCCGCCCTTCGTCCCGCACGATCACAATCCGGTCGGCTCCTACCGCAGGAGCTTCACCTTGCCGAAGGACTGGGCGGGGATGGACGTCTACCTCCAGTTCGGCGCGGTCAAATCGTTCTTTTACGTCTGGGTCAACGGCGAGAAGGTCGGCCTCAGCAAGGACTCGAAGACGCCCGCCGAGTGGAACATCACCCCCTACCTCAGGCCGGGCGAAAACGTCCTGGCGGCCGAGGTCTACCGCTGGTCGGACGGCTCCTACCTCGAATGCCAGGACTTCTGGCGGCTGGCCGGCATCGAGCGTGATGTCTATCTCTATGCCGCGCCGAAGGTCCACATCCGCGACTTCGAAGTGCGGGCCGGACTCGACGGCACCTACAGGACGGGCGAGCTGGAGGTGACGGCCGAACTGGCCGGTCTCGCCTCGACCGATTCCTCAATCGGGACTGTCACCCTGACCCTATGGGATCCCTCGGGCAAGAAAGTCCTGGCCGCGAAGGATCTCGCAGTGGCCAACCTCGGCGATGCCGGCCCAGCCAGGGTGCGTTTCAAATCGGACCTCGCGGCTGTCGCCCGCTGGAGCGCGGAAACGCCCGACCTCTATCGGCTTGTCCTCGAGCTCCGGGACGCCTCCGGCAAGACGCTCGAGGCCGTCACCTCGAAGGTCGGCTTCCGGACGAGCGAGATCAAGAACGGGCAGCTCCTCGTCAACGGGGCGGCCATCCTTCTCAAGGGCGTCAACCGCCACGAGCACGATCCTTACACCGGCCACGTCATCTCGGAAGAGTCCATGCGCCGCGACATCGAGCTCATGAAGCAATCGAACATCAACGCCGTCCGGACCTGCCACTACCCGGACGACCCGCGCTGGTACGAGCTCTGCGACGAATACGGTCTCTACCTCGTCGACGAGGCCAACATCGAATCCCACGGCATGGGCTACGGCCCCGAGAGCCTGGCCAAGGACCCGGAGTGGGGCCCGGCCCATCTCGACCGCGTCGTCCGCATGGTCGAGCGGGACAAGAACCACCCGTCGGTCATCATCTGGTCCCTGGGTAACGAAGCCGGGGACGGCGTCAACTTCGAAAATGCTTACGCCTGGCTCAAGAAGCGGGACCCGACGCGCCCGGTCCAGTACGAGCGGGCCGATCTCAGGGCGCACACCGACATCTATTGTCCCATGTACGAGTCGATCGAGAACATGGTCAAGTACGCGTCCAAGCGACAGGACCGTCCGCTCATCCAGTGCGAATACGCCCACTCGATGGGCAATTCCACGGGCAACCTCCAGGATTACTGGGACGCCATCGAGTCCCACGACCAGCTCCAGGGCGGGTTCATCTGGGACTGGGTCGACCAAGGCTACGCGGCGAAAAACGCGAAGGGCGAGTTCTTTTGGGCTTTCGGCGGGGACTACGGCCCGGCCGACGTCCCGTCCGACCTGAATTTCTGCTGCAACGGCCTTGTCGCGCCCGACCGGACGCCCCACCCCGCCTTGTTCGAAGTGAAGAAGGTCTATCAGCACGTCAAGTTCCGTGCTCTCGACCTCGCGGCCGGCAAGATCGAGCTCAGCAATCGCTACGATTTCATCGCCCTCGACCGCTTCGACCTCGACTGGCAGGTCGTCGCGGACGGCAGGACCGTCGGTTCGGGAACGATCGAGAGGCTCGCCGGGGCGCCGCGCGCCGCGGCGGTCGTCCGCATCCCTCTCTCCGGCCTTCTCAAGTCGGGCGCGGAGTACTTCCTCAACCTCTCGCTCCGGACCCGCGAGGCCTCGCCGGGCCTCCCCAAGGGACACGTCGCCGCCGCGGAGCAACTGCCGCTCCGGCCCGCGGCCGAGCCCTCCCGCGAAGCCGTGCCGGCTTCGCCTCTCGCGGTCGACGACGGGCCGCGGTTCATCCGCGTCGTCGGCCGGGACTTTGTCCTCCGGTTCGACCGGCTGACGGGATCTCTCGATTCCTTCGTTTACGGCGGCCGCGAGCTTCTCGCGTCCGGCCTCGAGCCCAATTTCTGGCGCGCGCCGACGGACAACGACTTCGGGAACGGCATGCCCCGACGCTTAGCGGTCTGGAGGCAGGCCGGCCTCTACCGGAACCTGAGGTCGCTTGAAGCCCGGGGAAACGGACCCGGCCGGGTGATGGTCACCGTCGAATACGGCCTCGCTCGCGGCGCCGCCGCGCAGACCCTCGAATACGCCATCGACGGAGACGGCCATGTGGCCGTGACCGCCAAGCTGACGATCCAAGCCGGCGCCAAGCTGCCGGAGCTGCCGCGGGTCGGGTTGAAAATGGCCATGCCCGGGGATTTCGACAAGCTCCTGTGGTACGGACGCGGGCCGTTCGAGAGCTATCGGGACCGGAAGTCCGCGGCCTTCGTCGGCCTCTACGAGACGACGGCGGGCGAGCCCTTTCCCTATGTCAGCCCCCAGGAATACGGCAACCGGACCGACACGCGTTGGGTGGCCGTCCGCGACGCCGCCGGCTGGGGCCTCCTCGTCGCCGGAGACCCCATCCTCGAATTCTCCGCCCACCCATACTGGCCGGAGGACCTGACCCAGGAGAGCCGCGGCTCGATGCACCCGCCCGAAGTCCAGAAGCGCGATTTCGTCTGCCTGACGCTCGACCATGCCCAGATGGGCGTCGGCGGGGACGACTCCTGGGGGGAGAGGGTCCATCCCCAATATACGCTGCCGGCCAAGGATTACAGCTACACCTTCCGTCTCCAACCGCTCAAACCGGGCGACGACCCCGCGGCCGCGGCCGGAGGGGCGCGCTGAGGCCGGGAAACCAATTCCGGCGGCTGAACGTACTTTTAGGTGGGTTTGATATATTCAACCTGAATTGATATCCTTTGATATAAGAGTCCGAAAAAACCCATGAAATGCCCCCGCTGCCAGAACGAAAATCCCGAGGGGACCCGTTTCTGCGGCCGCTGCGGCCGGGAGCTCCCGGGATCGGGCGAGACCGTCGCCTCGGGGACGGCGACCCTCCAAACGCCCTCGAAGGGCCTCGAGCGGGGGACGACGTTCGCCCGCCGCTTCGAGATCATCGAGGAGATCGGCAAGGGCGGCATGGGGACCGTCTACAAGGCCTACGACAGCAAGATCCGGGAGGTCGTCGCCCTCAAGCTCCTCAAGCCCGAGATCGCCTCCGACATCGAGGTCATCGAGCGCTTCCGCAACGAGCTCAAGCTGGCCCGCCAAGTCTCCCACCGTCACGTCTGCCGGATGTACGACCTCGGCGAGGAGTGGCTCTTGATCTACATCTCCATGGAATACGTCGCCGGCGAGGACCTCAAGAGCTTCATCCGGCGGTCGGGCCACCTCAACGAGGCCAAGGCCCTCGATCTGGCCAAGCAGATCCTCGAGGGTCTCGTCGAGGCCCATCGCCTCGGGGTCGTCCATCGGGACCTCAAGCCGCAGAACATCATGATCGATAAAGAGGGGAACGCCAAGATCATGGATTTCGGCATCGCCCGCTCGCTCCACACCAAGGGCGTCACGGGCGCGGGCGTCATCATCGGGACGCCCGAGTACATGGCCCCGGAGCAGGCCGAGGCCCGCGATGTCGACCACCGGGCCGACATCTACGCGTTGGGCGCCATCCTGTTCGAGATGGTCACGGGCCGCGTCCCCTTCGAGGGCGAAACGCCCCTCAGCATCGTCCTCAAGCACCGGAGCGAGCCGCCCGCCGATCCCCAAACGATCAACACGCAGATCTCGGCGGGCCTGAGCCGGATCATCCTGAAGTGTCTCGAAAAATCCAGGGTGCGCCGCTACCAGACCGCGGCCGAGGTCCTCGAGGACCTGACCGCGGTCGAGAAGGGCCTGCCGGTGACGCGCCAGGTCACGGTGAAGAGCAAGCCCATCACGACGCGCGAGATCACGGTCAAATTCAGCCTCAAGAAAATCCTCGTCCCGGCTCTCCTCGTCGGCGCCCTGGTCATCGTCGGGATCGTCTCGCTCATCAACAGGGGCGGGGACGGCGGACAGGACGGCC
>MEYF01000109.1:13238-26589 GCA_001775755.1 Candidatus Aminicenantes bacterium RBG_19FT_COMBO_65_30
ATGGAACGCAGTCCGCCGGGCCGGCGCGCGGCGCGCCATCCGGGATCATGACCTTCCTCTCCCCCATGCTCAAAGATCCGGCGAAGTTCCTCAGCGAGAAAGACGCCCAGGAGGTCGAGAAGGTCCTGGCCGCGGTCAAGGCGAAATACCCCGCCGAAGCGGCCGCGTTCTCCCACTACATCGACAACATCCAGACACGGATCCAGCAGGGCAACAAAGAGCGGGAGGCGGGCAACGTCGAGGCCTCGAGGAAAAGCTACGACCGGGGCGAAACCGAGATGCGCAAACTCTTGACGCAGGTGAACGAGCGCGACCGGGCGGAGAAGGCCTTCCTGGACCTGCAAGACACGAAAAAGAAGATCGCCGGCTCGGCGCTTCGGGACCGGCCGAACCTCCTCAACTGGATCGCCCTGGAAAAGGAAAAGGACGCCGTCGACGCCTTCGCTAAAAACGATTTCGGCGGCGCCCGGATCCTCTACGTCATCCTGACCAAGGTCCACGTCCTGAGCCTGAACGTCGACGACGAGAACCGGGCCCTGGCCGCCCTCCAGGAGCTGGCGACCTCGATCCGCCGGGAGGCCGAGACCGCTCTCGCGCCCGAGAAGCAGGCCTGGCTCTACGAACGGGCCAAGGCGGAAGAGGACGGCGCCCGCGTGATGGCCAAGGACAACCTTATCCCTCAGGCCGCCGAGCAGTACATCCTGGCCGCGTTCCTCTACGAAAAGGCCAAGGAGGTCGCGCTCGAGAGCGCCCAGGCCGGACGGGATTGACGGCCCGTACCATGAAAAGGAAAAAAAAGCGCCTGCTCTTCGTCTGCTACGGCAACATCTGCCGCAGCCCCATGGCCGAGGGGATCGCCCGCAAGCGCCTCGGCCCGGCCGCGGAGGTCGCCAGCGCGGGGATCGGGGCGACGGGCGGCCCGGCCGCGGAGGAGGCCGTCCTGGTCATGAAGCTCGTCTACAATACGGATATCTCGTCCCACGTCGCCCGTCCCGTCGGCATCTTCGACCTCGGGACCTTCGATCACGTCGTCGCCATGGACGTCTCCATCTACAACCATCTCCGGGACATCTGGGAGGTCCCGGAGCCCGTCCTCTACGCCTGGGACATCGAGGACCCTCTGGGTTCGGATTACGACACGTTCAAGGAGTCGGCCCTCAAGATCGAACGGCGGCTGGAACAGTTCCTGGTCGCGGCCGGCCTCGACGGCTGAAGCCCCTCCCCCGCCCTACTTGTCCATCATCGTCCCGAGAATGCGCAGCGACGGCACGTTCTCAAAAACGATCCTCATGACCGTAAGTATGGGAACGGCCAGGATCATGCCCGGGATCCCCCATAGCCAGGCCCCGAAAAAGAGGGAGAACAGGAGGAGGAGCGGAGGCAGCTCGAACCCTTTTCCCATGAGCCGGTGCTCGAGGAAGTTGTGAAGCGACAAGTGGATCGCGGCCAGGATCACCAGGATGAGCCCGACCCTCAGGCTGAACGACCCTTCGAGGAAAAAGGCCAGGAGGACGGGCAGGGCGACGGAAACGATGGCGCCGAGGGTGGGGATGTAGTTGAAGAGAAAGGCCAGGACGCCGAAGACGATGGCGAAGCGGACCCCGAAGACGGCCAGCACGGCCGCGGTCAGGGTCCCGATGAGGAGGTTGACCAGGGTCCTGACGGCCAGGTATTTCTGGATCTCGCAGTGGACTTGGACCGCCGCCCGGCTCAGGGTCGAGGCCTCGGCGGGCGGGAAGGCCTCGGCTAACTTCTTCGCCATCCGGCCGCGCCCGGCCAGGATGAAGATCATGAAGACGAAGACGAGCAGCAGCTGGGACATGAACGAGAAGAAGGGCCCGAGGGCGGAGACGAAAAATGCCCCCAACCGGTCCACGTTAAAGGAGTTGATCCAGTCCGTCAGGCCGGCCCTGAAGTGCGGGTCGGGGACGATCCGGTCGATCCTCTCGACCAACGATTTAACCATCTCGGTGTAGGACGAGAGCTCGGCGGCTAGGGACTTGCCGCCCGCATAGAAGACGGTCCCGATGAGGTAGAAGATGGTGAAGGTCACGAGCAGGATGAGGATCAGGGCGACGGACTTCGGGACCTTGCAGCGTACCAGATAATCGAGGACGGCCGAGACGGCGAAGGAAAACAGGAAGGCCAGGCTGAACGGGATGAGGACGGGCCTGGCCAGCTTCAGGAAAACCCCCAACAGGAAAAGGACGACGATCCCGACACCGAACTTGAGGAACCTGTTCTTGTCCACGCGCCCTCCAGTCCCTCCATCATAGCGAAAACCGCATTAAAAAGGAATGAGGGTCGGGGCGCGCCACCCCGTCGGCCGCGGAGGGGCCGCGGGGTATCGTCTCCGTCCGCTGCGGTGATTCTTAACGCCTTCCCGGTCCGGATCCGATGGGGGGAGTCCGCGTATCCGTCCCGAGAAAGCTAAATCACCGCTCTATGCTACCGTCGACGATGCCCCTCGGCCCTGATCTTAGTTGGACGGGTTTGACGATGTCTCGCGGGCTGTGGTATACGGTGTCGCGCGGGGATATGCGGATAGAAGGGAGAGAACGATGGCAGTTCGCGCCACTAAAACACTGGGGTTGATCATGGCCCTCGCCTGCCTGACCGCGGGGATGGTCCGGGCGGCGGACGTCAAGAGCCTGACGAAGGAGCTGTTCGCGGTTCCGTCGACGACGGGGAACGAGGACCAGTTGGCGGCGAAGATCCGCGGGCTTCTGCCCAAGAACGTTGTGGTCGAGGAGGACGGCCTGGGCACGATCGCCGTCCGGTTCCGCGGACCGGAGGGGCCGACGCTCGTCCTGGCCGCGCTCGACGGCTACGGCCACATGGTCAGCGGCATTACACCCGACGGCTACCTGACGGTGGACCGGCCGGTCGCCCCGCCCCACGCCCGGTTTGACGCCTACCTCCTCGGTCAGCCGGTCGTCGTTTCGACGGCGCGCAGCCCGGTCCAGGGCGTCGTTTCCCAGCCCGCCCTCCACCTCCTGACCCAAGAGCGGCGGAAAGCGCTCGTCGAGGGCTTCTCGCTTGAGAACGCCTTCATCGACATCGGCGTCCGATCGGAGAAGGAGGCCCGAGCCAAGGGCGTCGAAATTCTCGACGCCGTCACCTGCCCGCCGGTCTTGACCGAGCTCGCCGGGGACCAGTGGGCCGGCCCGGCTCTCGGAATGAAGGCTGTCGCAGCCGTCCTCGTCGACATCGCGGCGGCGCCTGCCGCCGAACCGCCAGGCGGAGAGACCGTTGTCGCCTGGGCCGCCCAGACCAAATTCGCGGCGCGCGGCCGGGGCGCGCGCCCAGCCCTGGGAGCCGCCCGGGCCAAGGCGAAGTGGCAGCCGCGGAGGACCGTCATCGTCGACGTCGTCGCCGCCGGGAAAAGCGACGGTTTCCCGTTCCCGGGAGGGGGTCCCGTCCTCATCCAGGCCAAGGACGAGCCTTCGTCCTTGCGGCAGGCCCTCGTCAAGCTCGCAGCCGATACGAAAATCTCCCTGCAGTTCCTGACCGTGGCCGACTCGCCGCTCGCCCTCCCCTTCGCCGGCCCGTCGTCCGAAGTCCTGACGGTCGCCCTGCCGGTCCGGTTCCTCAACACCCCCTCGGAGATCGTCGACCTCAAGGACCTCCAGGCCTTGCGCGATCTCCTCGCGGCGTTCCTGGCGAAGGGAGGCGGCCGATGAACAAGCGGATCATGGTCGCCGCCCTGGTCATTGTCGTTACCACCGCGTCCGCCGGAGCCCAGTCAAAGGCCTGGGACATCCTCAGGGAGATCGTCCTCGTCCCCGGCGTCTCGGGTCACGAGGGCCCCGTCTCCGACTTCATCCTGGGCCGTCTGCCGGCAGATTTAAAGGTCCAGCGCGACGCGATGCACAACGTCTGGTTCACCGTCGGCTCGGGGAAACCGCACATCCTCTTCGTGGCCCACACGGACGAGCTCGGCTGGATCGTCGACCGGATAACACCGGGGGGCCGCCTGCGGGTCAAGCCGGGCGGCGGCTTGCTGCCCCAGACGGTCGAAGCCCGGCCTGTTCTCGTCCACGCGGGCCGCGGACCCGTCGCCGGGATCGTGGCGCCGCGGCCGGGCTACGACGAGCGGCGGCCGAATGTGGAGGAGCCGGAGGCGCCTTTCACCACCGAAAGCTTCGACATCTATCTCGGCGTCGCGACCGAGGCCGAGGCCCGGGCGCTCGGCGTCTCCGAGGGCGACCCGGTCACGGCGAAAAAAACGGTCACAGACTTCGCCCCGGGCCTGATGGCCACGCGGGCCGTCGACGACCGGGCCGGCTGCGCCGCCCTGCTCGACGCGGCCCTCCGCCTGAGGCCGGACGCGGTCAAAGGCAAGACCGTCACCTTCGCCTGGGACGTCCAGGAGGAAACCGGCCTCTTCGGCGCGACCGAGCTGGCCAAGACCATGAAACCGGATTACGTCTTCGCTATCGATACGTTCGTCTCGACGGACTCGCCGCTCGAATCCAAGCGTTTCGCCTTCCTCCCCGTGGGAAAAGGAGCGGTCATCCGGGCCGTCGACTCGAGCAACGTCACGCCCAAAACGGAGATCCGCAAGGTCATGGCCATCGCTAAAAAGCGCGGCATCCCGGTTCAAGTCGGAAACTCCCGCGGCGGCAACGACGGCTCGGTCTTCCTCCCCGGCGGCGCCGTCGACATCCCCCTCTCCTGGCCGGGCTCTTACGCCCACTCGCTCATCGAGAAGATCGACCGCCGCGACCTCGAGGCCCTCACCGACCTCATCCTTGCTATCATCTCAGACTGGAAGTGATTTAGCCGGCCAGGATCTTCTCGTAGAAGTCGTTCCCCTGGTCGTCGACGATCATGAAGGCTGGGGAATCCTTGACCGTGATCTTGAAGATGGCCTCCATCGACAACGGCGCCGCCGGGGAGGACGGATTCCCGGCGCACGTCACGAAGGGAGCGCACCATAACCAAGTGGTCAAGGGGGCGAAAGCGAAATCGTCATGTTCGAACTCAGGGGCCGGGTTGACGAATTGCCGGATTTTGGCTTATACTGAGTTCTCTACGCGGGCAAGAAGAGGCGCCGACCAGGCTCGAGTGGCGAGGCAGAAAGTACGGAAAAAGCATGGCCGGTAACGAACAAGACGGACCTCGGAGCGCATGATCATGGAGAAGAAGAAGGATTCCTTCATCCGGGTCTACTGTCCGGAATTGATGGACACGATCACACCGGGAGAATGGACGGATTGTCCTTTTTATCGTGGCCAGAAGCTCGATCTCTCGAACACGGAAGAGGCCCTCAAGCAGATCTTCCGCTGTCACGTTCAGTGCGACTGCAAAATCCTCTATCAATACTACGACGGGGGCAAGCTCATCCAGAAGGTCGAGGAGTCCGTCGAGGACCAGGAGGGCCTGCGGCGAATCCTCTCCGTGGTGATGAAACAGGCGAAAAAGCCCGACGACAAAAGGGCGAAGAGAGTTTTCATCGTCGACGACGACCCCGATTTTCTGGAGATCCACTCCACTGTCCTGAAGAACCGAGGCTACGAGGTCGTTACGGCCCAGAGCTCAAAAGAATGCCTGGAAAAGTTGGAGAAGGGCCGGCCCGACGTGGTCGTTTTGGACGTCATGATGGAACAGTTCGACGCCGGCTTCGAAGTGAGCAAGAAGATCAAGAAGAAGTACCGCGACCTGCCCGTGATACTCCTGACGTCCATCGGGATTCAAACGGGCCTGGAATTCTCTTCCAACGCCGACGTCTTGGAGGTCACCGGAGCCGATCTTCTTCTCGATAAGCCGGTCAGCCCCGAAGTCTTCGTCGCCGAGATCGAAAAATTGACCGCGGCCAAGGACTAGCGGACAGAGATCCCGGAATTCCATGGACATCCTCAGCATCTCCGAGACGAGATGCCGCAAGTGCTACCGTTGCGTCCGGGAGTGCCCGACCAATGCCCTGAAGATCGACCGGGGGACGGTCAAGCGCAGCTGGAGCCGGTGCATTCTTTGCGGGATCTGCTATCGGCATTGTCCCCACGATGCGGTGAGCGCCCACACCGGCGTCAAGCATGTCCAGGCGCTTCTCGAATCCGGTCAGAATGTCGTCGTCTGTCTGGACCCCACGTTTCCGGCGATCCTGGACCGGGGCACTCCGGGCCAACTCGTCACGGCCCTCAAGAAGCTCGGCTTCTCCGAGGTCTGGGAGTCGGCGGTCGGTGGCGACCTCGTGGCTGGGGCTTACCGTTCCTGGCTCGCCCGGAACCCGGAGTCTTCCTGGATCTCGTCGTTCTGCCCGTCGTTGGTTTACTATATCGAGAAGTTCGCGCCCCATCTGGTCGACCGGCTCGTGCCGATCGTATCCCCGATGATCGCCTGCGGCCTGGCGATCAAACACCTCAGGGGGGCCGATACGAAAGTTGTCTTTGTCGGATCTTGCATTTCCAGGATCTGGGAGCGCATGGACCGCTTTGGGAAAAAGGCCATCGATTATGTCCTGATCTACCACGACATCACGAGCCTCCTCGAGGCGAAGGGGATCGACCGCGAAGCGCAAGAGCCGTCGGATTTCGACGGACCGGCGAGCAGCCTGGGCCGAGTCCTGAGTGTTTCCGGAGGAATGAGCAGGTGCGCCGGCTTTGATCAAGACCTCCTGAGCCTGGACCACGTGGTCGAATCGGGGGCCGATGAGGCCATGCAGGCCGTGAGGCAGTTCCAGGAGGGAAAGATCCGCTCCCATTTCCTGGACCTGTTGTTTTGCCAAGGCTGCATCAACGGCCCCGTGACGGACAAAAAGATCTCGGGCCCCAGCCGTAAGCAGATCCTCGTGAACTACATCAACGCTCAGGATAAGCCGGTTCCGGCCGAGGAAGAAAATGCCCTCAAGGCGGTGGAGCATTTGGATTTCTCCAGGAAATTCGCGGCCCGCGACGTTTCCGTGCCGGACCCCGCGGCCGCCGAGATCGAGGCCATCCTGGACCAGATCGGGAAAGCCTATCCCCTTCAGAACTTAGACTGCGGGGCTTGCGGTTATAGTTCCTGCTGGGAGAAGGCCAGGGCCGTCGTCCAGGGCCTGGCCGAGACGGAGATGTGCTATCACTATCTTCTGGAGAGCCTCCAGGGCCTTTATTCCCGCCTGGAAAAGTCCCACGCCCAGCTCAAGATCTCCCATGAAGAGCTGGAGAAAGCCCAGCGGCAGCTCATCCAGACCGAAAAAATGGCGTCTCTCGGGCAGCTGGCGGCCGGCGTCGCCCACGAGCTGAACAATCCCATCGGAACGATCATGATGTTCAGCCGCGTCCTGCAACGGGAGATGGATCAGAATGAGAAATGGCAGAAGGATATCAACCTCGTCGTCCAGGAAGCGGACCGGGCGGCCAAGATCGTCAAGGACCTGCTGAGTTTCGCCAAGGAGACCAAGGTCCGGCCGGGACTCGTCAGCATCAACAGGGTCATCGAAGAAGCCCTCTCCCTCCTGGTCAAACAGTCTCTCTTCCACAATATCGAAGTGGTCACCCATCTGGACCCCTCGCTCCCGACGACCTTCGCCGATCCGGACCTTCTGAAGCAGGTCTTATTCAATATCATCCTGAACGGCGCCCAGGCCATGGACGGCCGAGGAGTCCTGACCGTCAAGAGCCTGAGGGCCGACAATGGCCGAAGGATTGAGATCCGGATCGAGGACACGGGCACGGGGATCCCCGAAAAGCACATCCCCCGGCTCTTTGATCCGTTCTTCACGACCAAGGAGAAGGGAACGGGGCTCGGCCTGGCCCTGGTCTACAGCATCGTCTCCAAGCATAAGGGGGCGGTCTCTGTGGAGAGCCAGCTGGGAAAAGGGACCACGCTCATCATCCTGTTGCCCGTCCTCGGCCAGGACGAATGGAATAAGAGCGAGGGCCCGGTCGGGGAGCTAAGGGACGTTCCCGAAGGAAAAAGTTATGAAAGCCAGCGGAAAGATCTTATTGGTTGATGATGATCCTGATTTTCTGGAGATGCACACGGCCGTCCTGCAGAACCATGGCTATGATGTGCTCACGGCGACGAGCGGGCAGGAAGGGCTCGAGCGCGTCCGGGCGGAGATGCCGGATCTCATCATCTTGGACCTCATGATGGAGAAGCACGACGCCGGCTTCTCTTTCAGCAAGACGGTGAAGACCGATCCGCTGTTCAGGAAGATCCCCATCCTCATGGTGACCTCCGTGGCCGAGGCCACCGGCTTCCGCTTCTCCCTGGAAGAGGACGGGTATTGGATGAAGACCGACGATTTCCTGGACAAGCCCGTCATGCCCGAGGTTCTGCTGGAGCGGGTCGATAAACTCCTGCGGAAGCGAGAATAGGGACATTGAACACGCCAGCTAAAATTCTGGTCGTCGACGATGAGATGGGGATCCGGGAGGGATGCCGCCGCGTCCTCGGAGAGGAGGGATACGACATCGACTTGGCCGAGGACGGGACGGTCGGGCTCCGGAGGGTCCAGGAGAAAGCTTACGACCTCATCCTCGTCGACCTCATGATGCCGGGCATCGGAGGCCTGGACCTGATCAAAAAGATCCATGAGATCGATCCCGAGATCATCCTCGTGGTCATCACCGGGTACGCGACCATCGAGACGGCCGTCGAGGCGACCAAGCGGGGGGCCTACGACTATCTGCCGAAGCCTTTCACTCCGGAAGCCCTGGCCGTCCTGGTCAAGAGGGGGATCGAAAAACGTGAGCTGCGGCTCGAGGCTCAAAGACTCCACGACGAGCGCGAGCAGCGGCTCCTCGAGCTGGCCGGCGAAAAGAGCCGGCTGCGAAGCATCATCGGCTGTATGGCCGACGGCGTTCTGGTCACGAACCTGCAGCGGCAATTAGTCCTGTGGAACGCCGCGGCCGTGAAGATGCTGAGGCTCAGCGATACTGACGAGCCCGGCAGGCTCATGGATCATTGCCTCAAGAACCGCGCCCTCATCGAATCTCTTGACCGGATCCTGGGTTCAAAGGACGAGAGTTTCTCGATGATCGGCCAGGAGATCCGGACGGATGACCCGAAGTCGGTGCTGATGGCCCAGATGGCCCCCGTCCGGGACGAACACGGCAGGCTCCTGGGGGCCGTCACGGTCATCCGGGACATCACGAATCTCAAGGAGATCGAGACGATCAAATCCCAGTTCGTCTCGATGGTCGCCCACGAGCTCCGCTCGCCGCTGGCGGCGATCGAAGGCTGGCTGGGTGTCGTGCTCTCCGGAGAAGCAGCCGGCGACGAGGAGCAGAAGCGAAAATGGCTGCTGCGGGCGAAAGAGCGGGCCAATTCCCTGCTGGCCCTCGTCCAGGACCTCCTGGAGATCAACAAGATCGAAGCCGGGAAGGTCGCCCAGAAGATGGAATCTGTCCAGTTGACCGACATGATCGGTAAGATCGTCGAATTCTTCAAGCCCGAAGCCGAGCGGCAGCATGTCTTGCTCGAGATGAAACCGTCCGTCGCGCTGCCGGCCATTCAGGCCGACATCCAGGATATGGAAAAGCTCTTCACGAACCTCGTCAGCAACGCCATCAAATACAACGTGGAAAACGGTTCCGTCACGATCGAAACGTCCCTGGATGCCCATTTCGTCGGCATCCACATCCGCGACACGGGCGTCGGGATTGCCCCGGCCGACCTGCCGCGGATCTTCGACGATTTCTTCCGGGCCGAGACGAAGAGGACGAAAAGAATCAGCGGGACCGGCCTGGGGTTGACGATCGCCAAGAAGATCGTGGACTCCCACTTCGGGCATATCGAGGTCGAGAGCCAGCCGGACCGAGGAAGCACGTTCTCCGTCTACCTTCCTCGCAAGAAATGAACGAAAGGCGCATAGAACGGCCATGATTCCCGCCGCAGAACATCAGTTGAACGAGATCCTTAGAAAGGAACATCTGGCGCCGGGCATCGCGCTTTTCGAGGTCTATACGCCCCTTATCGCCCGGACCGTTCTGGCCGGCCAGTTCGTCGTCGTTCGCGCCGATGATTATGCGGAGCGAATCCCGTTGACCGTAGCCGACCGCCACCTCGAGAACGGGACGATCACCCTCATCGTCCAGATCGTCGGCCTGTCCACGCGAAAAATGGAGCGGTTTCAGGTCGGCGACGCGTTTCTCGACATCATCGGACCCCTGGGCCGGCCGACGGAAGTCCGGAAGGCCGGGACCGTCGTCTGCATCGGCGGGGGCGTCGGCGTCGCGCCCGTCTACCCCATCACCAAGGCCTTCCGAGAGGCCGGGAACCGGATCATCTCCATCATCGGCGCCCGAAACAAAGAGATGATCATCCTGGAAAAGGAGATGCGGGCCGCGAGCGATGAGCTATTCGTGACGACGGACGACGGCACGGCCGGCCGGCATGGGTTCGTGACCGACGAGCTCCGGCGGATCATCGCCGCCCAGGTGCCGATCGACCTCGTGGCCGCGGTAGGTCCCGGAATCATGATGAAGGCCGTGTGCGATTTGACCAGGAAAAGCGGCATCCCGACGATCGTCAGCCTGAACTCCCTGATGGTCGACGGGACCGGCATGTGCGGTAGCTGCCGGATCACCGTGGGCGACCAGACGAAATTCGTCTGTGTCGACGGCCCCGAGTTCGACGGCCACCGTGTCGATTTCCAGGAACTCCTCAAGCGCTCGGAAATGTATAAGCGCGAGGAGCACCGGGCCATGTGGGACCATGAGTGCCGGCTCTCGGCCGCCGAGAAAATGCTGGAAAAGGCCAACAAGCGGGAGGCCATGCCGAAGCAGGACCCCAAGCTCCGGGTCCAGAACTTCAACGAGGTCGCCCTGGGCTACACCAGGGACCGGGCCCTGCGTGAAGCCTCGCGCTGCCTCGCTTGCAAGAAATCGCCTTGTGTTGCCGGATGCCCCGTCGATATCGACATCCCGGGTTTCATCGCGCTCATGCGGCAGGGCGATTTCATCGGGGCCATCCACAAGATCAAGGAGAAGAACAGCCTGCCGGCCATCTGCGGACGCGTCTGTCCGCAGGAGGTCCAGTGCGAGGCCTCGTGCGTGCTGTCCAAGAAAGGCCAGCCCGTCGCCATCGGCCGGCTGGAGCGATTCGCAGCCGACTACGAGCTCCAGCAAGGCGACGTCCGCGTGCCGAAGACCCCGAGCCCGACGGGAAAAAAGGTCGCCGTCATCGGGGCCGGCCCGGCGGGCCTGACGGCGGCCAGCGACCTCATCCAAATGGGGCACGGCGTCACGGTCTTCGAGGCCCTCCACAGGTCGGGCGGCGTTCTGGTCTACGGGATCCCCGAGTTCCGTCTGCCCAAATGGATCGTCCAGCGCGAGAGCGAATATATCGCCAAGCTGGGAGCCGAGATCCGGGTCAGCCAGGTCGTCGGGAAATCCTTCTCCATTGATGACCTCCTCCGGAACGGCTATGACGCCGTCTTCATCGGAACCGGCGCCGGCCTGCCGCACTTCATGAAGATCCCCGGCGAGAACCTCAACGGGGTTTACTCGGCCAACGAGTTTCTCACTCGGGTGAACCTCATGAAGGCCTATCTTTTTCCCGAATTCCATACGCCCGTCCACTATGGGCGGAGGATCGCCGTCGTGGGCGGCGGGAACGTGGCCATGGATTCCGCCCGGACCTCGCTCCGCCTGGGGGCCGAGAACGTCTATTTGATCTACCGCCGGGCGAGAGAACAGATGCCGGCCCGCGATGAGGAGATCGAGAACGCCTTCGAGGAGGGCGTCCAGCCGCGTTTGCTGACGACACCCACGCGCATCCTGGGGAACGAGCGGGGCTGGGTCAAGGGGATCGAGTGCCTGGAGATGGAGCTGGGCGAACCCGACGAATCAGGCCGCCGGCGGCCTATCCCCAAGAAAGGCTCGGAACACGTCATCGATGTCGATATGGTCATCATGGCCATCGGCCAGGGCCCCAATCCCTTGCTGACTTCGACGACACCCGATTTGGAGCTCACCAAGACCGGCAACATCGTCGCCGAAGAGGCCACGGGCAAGACCTCGAAGAAGGGCGTCTTTGCCGGCGGCGATATCGTCACGGGCGCGGCCACGGTCATCTTGGCCATGGGGGCGGGCAAAAAAGCGGCCCAAGCGATCGACGCCTACCTGGAAGACGGGCTATGGTGACGCCCGGGACATTTCGGCCGCAGGAAGATCATGATGCCCATGCGGGAACCCGTCCCGGGCCGCCGTCAGGCGAGAATTTTTTCGAAGAAATCGTTCCCCTTGTCGTCGACGATGATGAAGGCCGGGAAATCCTTGACCGTGATCTTGAAGATGGCCTCCATCCCGAGCTCGGGGTAGGCCACGACCTCCTGGCTGGTGATGCAGTCCTTGGCCAGCCGGGCGGCGGGCCCTCCGATCGAGCCCAGGTAGAAGCCTCCGTTCGTCTTGCACGACTCGGTCACGCACTTGGAGCGGTTGCCCTTGGCCAGCATGACCAGCGAGCCGCCCATTTTCTGGAAGAGGGGCACGTAATCGTCCATCCGTCCCGCCGTCGTCGGCCCGAAGGAACCTGAGGCGTAGCCGGGCGGCGTCTTGGCCGGGCCGGCGTAATAGATGATGTGGTCCTTGAAAAAGGCCGGCAGGCCCTCGCCCCGATCCACCTTCTCCTTGAGCTTGGCGTGGGCGATGTCGCGGGCGACGATGATCGGGCCGTTGAGGAAGAGCAGCGTGGCCACGGGATACTTGCTGAGCGTCGCCCGGATCTCGGACATCGGCCGGTTGAGGTCGACCGGGACGGCGGGGACGTCCGCCGCGGCCGGCTGGGGAAGGTACTTGGCCGGTTCCTTCTCGAGTTTTTCGAGGAAGATCCCGTCGCGGGTGATCTTAGCCTTGATGTTCCGGTCGGCGTTGCAGCTTACGCCCATCCCGATGGGGCAGGAAGCGCCGTGGCGGGGAAGCCGGATAACCCGGACGTCGAGACAGAAATATTTCCCGCCGAAGCCGGCACCGAGACCGAGCTTCCGGGAGGCGTCGAGGAGCTGTCCCTCGAGCTCGAGGTCGCGAAAGGCGTGCCCGCCCGGACCGCCCGACGTCGGCAGGTGGTCGAGATAGCGGGCCGAGGCGAGCTTCACGGTCTTGAGGACGAGCTCGGCCGACGTGCCGCCGACGACGACGGCCAGATGGTAGGGCGGACAGGCCGCCGTGCCGATCCCCTTCATCTTACCGACGAGGAACTTCTTCAGGGCCTCCGGGTTGAGGACGGCCTTGGTCTCCTGGAAGAGATAGGTCTTGTTGGCCGAGCCGCCGCCCTTGGAGATGAATAGGAAGCCGTATTCGTCGCCGTCGACGGCGCTGATGTCGATCTGGGCGGGCAGGTTCGTGGCCGTGTTCTTCTCGTCGTACATCGTCAGGGGGGCATTCTGGGAGTAGCGGAAGTAGTTCTTGGTGTAGGCGTT
>MEYF01000110.1:0-5935 GCA_001775755.1 Candidatus Aminicenantes bacterium RBG_19FT_COMBO_65_30
CGCTCGGCTTTTCTCCGGCTGCCTGAGTAATTATAAAGCTTCCTGATGAGGAAGGACTGCTCGAGATAGCTGAGATAGAGCGAGAGCGTCTGCCGGGAGATCTTCAAGTCGCTCCCCAACGAAACCAGATCGATCATCCGGCCCGGGTCGTCCATGACAATATTCAGAAGACTCTCGAGAATCGAGATCTCCTTGATCCTGAACAAGCTGGGAATGTCCCGATATATGACCTTTTCGACAATGCTCTCTTTGATGTACTTTCGGATAATCTCAGGGTCTTTAATCCCGACCAGTTCAGGAAACCCCTGTGTTTTGATGAATTCAAAATATAGCCTGCGGAATTCTCTCGAATAAAGCCCGGAGGGGCCGACCTCTTCACCGCTGAACGTCAGGTACTCTCTGAAGGTCAGTGGGCTCACCCGGAATTCAAAAATCCTCCCAGCCAGTAACGCGCGGGACTTTCTCTTGATAAACAGCGATTCAGAACCGGAAATCATCATCTTGATCGCGGGGAAAGCGTCATATAAGGCCTTGGCTTGATTCTCCCAGTCATTCAGTTTTTGGACCTCATCGAGGAGAAGGAGAATTGGCTCCCCGGCATACTCTTTCTCGTGCAGCTCCTCCGCCGCATGCAGGACGTCGCGAAGCTCTATGCCCGCGAATTCGTCAAACGAAAAATAGATAATATTCCTTGGGCCTAAGCCCCTGCCGATGGCGTCCTCAACGGCTTTGAAAAGAAGGGTCGTTTTCCCCACTCGTCTCAATCCGGTGAAGGCGATAATCTGGCGAAGCGGCATGAATTTTTGGATCTTGCTGTAGACATCCCTATCTTTAAAGCTCGCTTGGAATGGTTTCTTCCACCAAGGATTGAAGTCGGGGAGGATGGCTTTAATTTGTGGCATATGAAGCTAACCTATAATCGATTATACGTTAATTATAGTTAACATAGAATTAAGCAGATGTCAAGCTTTTCCATGATCCTCAAGTGCTTTGGAACGAGAAACCGCGCGCGGGTTGAGCGTCTCTATTCATAGAATCAGGCGAAAAATCGATAAAGGAGGTCTGCGGTGTTTAAGAGACATAGGGAAATCCTGCCGAGGCTGTCATATCCTACTCGCCTTGTCCCGGCGGGCGCGGAGATGATCGAGGAGTACATCATTCCTAACGGAGAGAAAGCTCAGGTCCTTGATGGTTTGTACCCGTTTGACCCCGTCCCGGCGCTCACCGAAACGATGTATGACCTGCATGAAGAGAAACCGTTCCGGGTCGGCGATTTTCGCGTCCTGCGCGGGGCGGCCATGGACATGCTCGTGAGCCCCTATTACTTCAACAGTGGGGGAACCGTCATCGACTGGATGCCGCCGGATTTCAAGCCGGGCGGAGTCCTTTCGCGCCGGATCAGGGGACAATCGGCTTCCCTGTTGACCTGTTCTCTGGGCCCCCGTCCGATCTGTCATTGACCTTGGACCCTGAGGTTCTCGGGCTCGGGAGCCACGCCGCGAGGCGCGATCTTTCCCCTAGTGGCGTTTCGTCAGTTCTCTCAGGAACTTCCGGGCGGCGGGTGACCGTCCGGCGGCGCCGTCTTTCGGCTCCCACTGAAAGCGTTTCAGGTCGACGCGGCCGCCGCGGCCGACCGCGACGCCCTCGGCGACGAGCCGTTTTTTCTGCTCTTCAAAGCCCCGGCCGCGTCCGAGAGAGATGGCTCCCCGGCCGTTGATGACGCGGTGCCAGGGCAGCCCCGCCGTGTCCGAAGAGGAATGGAGGAGCCAGGCGACGCCGCGCGCGGCCCGCTCGCGCCCGGACAGGGCGGCGATCTGCCCGTAAGTCGCGACCCGGCCGCTCGGAATCGCCCGGATGACCTCCTTGGCCTTGCGCGTGAACGGAGTTTCGCGGCGTGTATCCATGGTCCGCTTTGCGGACCTACTTCGTGATCTTGATCGAGCCGTTGGTTGTCTCGAGAGAGATCTCGGGTCCGCCCTGGCCGATCTTCGCTTCGACGCGGTGTTTCGACCGACTGAGGTTCTGGAGCGTCACGGGGAAATCCACGGTGATGTGACCGTTCGTCGTCCTGGCCAAGAGATTGGCGTTGAGGGTTTCGGGCGAGGTGATGCCGAGCGAGATGGAGCCGTTGGTCGTCTCGGCCGAGATCCCGTCCTTGAACGCCAGTCCTTCGAGACGGATGTTGCCGTTGGTCGTTTGCGCCTGGAGCTTTCCTTCAAAGCGGCTGACCTTGATGCCGCCGTTCGTCGTGTAGGCCTTGAGCTCGCCCGACGCGTCCTCCACCGTGACCGAGCCATTCGTCGTCCCGGCCTCGGCCCGCCCGTAGCGTCCTGTGATCTCGACACCGCCGTTGACCGTCTCCACTTGGTCGAGGATGACGCCCTCGGGAACCTTGATCTCGAAGTCGACGTTGACCCTGGCCCGGCGCGGGAATTTGGGCCAAATGGCCTTGACCGAAACCGATCCGGCCCCCTCCGCGACGCGGATCTCGACCTCTTTCAGGTCCTTCTCGTCGTTACGGGCGACCTTGACGGCCTTGATCTCGACTTTGTCCTCTTTCCATGTGGACACGGTCACCCCGCCGTTGACGTTCTCCAGGGAGAACCGCTCTCCCGCCTTGAGGGGCAGGGTCTTCGAAAAATCCTCCCGGTACTCCGCCCCGGCGAAGGCCAGGGACACGGACAGGAGGAGGGCGGTGACGCACAGGACGATGAAAACCTTTATTCTGGACATGGGAACCTCCTAGAAATCGGCATTCAAAGGGAGAGACGAAAATCCCGCCGCTAGAGTTGCCTATTTTGTAAAGAAAAGAGGGACGGTCCCCCTTTAGCTCAAAAGCCCCATGAGCTTCTTGGCGCCATCGAGCGTCTCCCGGGCGATCGCCCGGGCTTTCCGGGCCCCTTCCCGGAGGGCCTCCCGGACGCGGTCCGGGGCCCGCTCGAGGGCCTGCCGCCGCTCACGGATGGGGTCGAGGACCTGCATCAGGTTCTTGAAGAACATCTTCTTGCAGTCGATGCAGCCGATCGTCGCTCCGGCGCAGCCCTCGACGACCTCCTTGATCTCGCCCTCGGGCGTCACGAGTTTGTGGTAGCTGAAGATGTTGCAGCGCTCGGGATTGCCCGGGTCGGTGCGGCGCTTGCGGGCCTCGTCGGTCTTGGCCGGCCGGAGCTTCTCCCAGATCGCGTCCGGCTCCTCGGCGACGCCGATGACGTTGTCCACGGACTTGCTCATTTTCGACGCGCCGTCGATCCCCATGACCCGGGCGCCCCGGCCGATCAGGGTGGCCGGCTCGGGGAAATAGTCGCCGAAGCGGCCGTTGAAGCGGCGGGCGACCTCGCGAGTGAACTCGAGGTGCTGGGCCTGGTCCTCACCCACGGGCACGGCATCGGCCTTGTAGATGAGGATGTCGGCCGCCTGGAG
Organism: Candidatus Aminicenantes bacterium RBG_19FT_COMBO_65_30; assembly: GCA_001775755.1. GTDB lineage: Bacteria > Acidobacteriota > Aminicenantia > Aminicenantales > Saccharicenantaceae > RBG-16-66-30. The sequence continues at coordinate 3,421 of MEYF01000110.1, forward strand.
GATGGGGTAGTTGAGGAGCCCGGCCGTCACATTCTCCCGCTCCCTCTCCGATTTTTCCTTGAACTGGGTCATCCGGCCGAGCTCGCCGAGCGGTGTCACGCAGTTGAGGAGCCAGCAGAGCTCGGTGTGCTCGGGGACGTGGCTCTGGACGAAGATCGTGCACCTGTCCGGGTCGAGGCCGGCCGCCATGTTGTCGAGGGCGGCGTCCCAGATCCGCTTCGGCAGGAGGGCCGGGTCGTAGGTGACGGTGATGGCGTGGAGGTCGACGATGGTGAAGAAGCAGTCGTACTCCTTCATCAGGCGGACCCAGTTCTCGACGGCCCCAAAGTAGTTGCCGATGTGGATGGTGCCGCTCGGCTGGATGCCGCTCAGGACGCGTTTGCGTTTGCTCATGGCCGGACCTCGTTTCGATTCCGGGAGTATTGTATAGGCCTTCGGCGGGGCAATCAAATGAAAAAATCCATGGGACACAATCCCTTTTCAAGAGAAAAGGGTTATGTCCCGGATATTTCCAGGAGGGCCAGGAGCTCGGCCAGGACCATGGCCGTCGCGCCCCAGATCTTGTGGCCCTCGAATTCGTAGAAAGGGACCTCGACGTCCTCGCCGCCGTAATGCCACGTCTCCCGGCGGAGGCACGCCGGGTCGGCCAGGTGGTCGACCGGCGGCTCGATGACCTCGGCCACCTCGTCGGGCTGAGGGCGGAATTCGAGCGGAGAAGCGACGTAGGCCACCGTGGGGTAGATGCAGTAGTTGCTCGGCGGGATGTAGAGGGGCGTCAGGCGCCCGAGAACCCGGACGGCCCCGAGGTCGAGCCCCAGCTCCTCGGAGGTCTCGCGCAAGGCCGTGGCTTCGACGGACTCGCCGCCGTGCTGCTCCCCTCCGGGAAGGGAGATCTGGCCGCGATGATGGAGGACGCTCTCGGTGCGCCGCGTCAGCAGGACCCGCAGCTTGCCGTCCTTGGGATAAAGCAGGATGAGGACCCCCGCTTTGCGGCAGGTGTCCTCGACCTCGAAATAGGCCTTGTGGCCCGGCCGCGGCTCGGGCACCATACGCAGCTGGGCGGGGATGCCGGGAAGCGGGGCCCACAGGCCCTTTTCGACCCGTCTCAGGATCTCCGGGGGCTCCACGGGGACGCGCCGCTCTTACTTGCCGCGGCCGGCCATGAGCGCCTCGATCTCGTCGATCTCCTTGGGCACTCCCCTGGTCAGGACCTCGCAGCCGGTCTTGGTGATGAGCACGGTGTCTTCGATGCGGACGCCGAAATTCTTCTCTGGATAATAAAGGGCCGGCTCGATGGCGAAGACCATGCCCTCCTTGAGGACGCCTCCGAGCGGGACGTCGTGGACCGCGAGGCCGACGCCGTGGCCGAAGCCGCCCATCTGGCCGCGGGGGTCGATCCCCTTGGCTTTCATCACCCGGGCGACGTGGTCGCGGACGTCCTTCGGCGTCGCGCCCGGCCTGTAGGCCTCGATGCAGGCCTTCTCGACCTCGAGGACGATCCGGTAGACCTCCCTCTGCTCGTCGGTGAACCGCCCCGTGGCCGGCCAGGTCCGGGTGATGTCCATGGCCAGGTGGTCGAGGTCGGCCCCGAAATCCATGAGCACGACGTCCCCGGCCTCGACGCGGCGGAAGTTCTTCTCGTAGTGGAAGATGCAGGAATTGGGGCCCGAGCCGACGATGGGCGCGTAGGCGGCGCCCTTGGCCCCGCCCCTGAGGACGACGGCCATGGCCGCGGCCTCGAGCTCGTATTCAAAGACGCCGGGGCGGGTGGCCAGCATGGCCTGCCGGACGGCCTCGGCCGAGAGCGCCCCGTTCCGCCGCAGGATCTCGATCTCCTCGGCCGTCTTGATCGCCCGCATCGCATCGATCGCCGGGGCGATGTCCCGGAGCTCCATCTGCGGGTAGCGCTGGCGGAGCTTCTCGATGCGGTAGAGGTCGACCGAGAGCTGGTCGTTGTAGTGGCTCCGGGCCCGGCGGCCTTCCATCAGGGCGGTCTCGGAGCGGGCGTCATCGAGGGAGTCCCGCGGCGAGAGCCGGACGTAGAGCTTCCCGGCCACGCGTCCAGAGGCCCGGGCCAGGAACTCGTCGAGGTCGCCGACGGCGAGGACGTCCGCGAAGCCGGCCTTGGCCTTGCCGTCCGCGTCCTCGAGCAGGCCGGGGCCGTCGTACTGGATCTCGCGGGCCGAGCGCTGGGGCAGGAAGAGGTAGGACGCCTTGGACGCCGGAACGAGGACGAGGACGGCCCCGAGGTCCTCGTTCCCGGCGAAATAGAAGAAGTCGTTGTCCTGGCGGAAGTGGGCCCCCGCGGGCACGGAAGCGTCCCCGAAGAGGATGATCGCCCCGTCCTTGACCTGGTCCATGAGGGCGGCGCGGCGGCGGGCGAATTCCTCAGGAGTGTAGCCGGTCCTCTGGGCGAAGAGGCCTGGGGCGAGGAGGCCGGCCAGGAGGACGATGGCAAGGACCGATCGCGATCGGGCGGATAGCGTCATATTCGACTCCATTGAGCGTCGGGCGG
>MEYF01000110.1:5969-6110 GCA_001775755.1 Candidatus Aminicenantes bacterium RBG_19FT_COMBO_65_30
GGGCCATCCGAACGTAGAGCCCGAACTCCATCTGGCGGAAATAGGCGGCCCGGGGATCGTCGTCGAAGTCGGTGTTGATCTCCGTGACCCGCGGCAGGGGGTGCATGACGATCATCTTCTTCTTCGCGGCGGCCATGACGC
>MEYF01000111.1 GCA_001775755.1 Candidatus Aminicenantes bacterium RBG_19FT_COMBO_65_30
ATCCGCCCGGATCGCATCGAGCTGAACACGGTCGTCCGGCCGCCCGCCGAACTCCGGGCCGGGGCGCTCAGCGCCGCCGAGCTCCGCAAGATCCGGAACCAGTTGGGTCCCCGGACGGAGATCGTCACCTCCTTCGCCAAAAGGAAGCAGGCCCCCGCGGCCGGCGGCCTCGAACGAGCCATCCTGGCCACGGTCGGGAGGAGGCCCCAGACTCAGCAGGACATCTCCGTATCGCTCGGCCGTCGCCGGGACGAGGTCCTCAAGGCCCTGTCGTCTCTCCTCGGACGGGGCCGGGTCCGGAAGCTCGTCCGCGGGGGAAAGACATATTTCGCCAAAGCCCGCGGCTAGCTTTACTTGGCCGTCCCGCTATGGTAGCATGATTTCTTTCGAAGGCCTGATTCGAAAACCCGATCGTCAAACGAGGTATTGCCATGTTCCTTAACACCCATTTTCCCAAGGCTCAAAAATACTGGTATCAAGGAAAATTTTACGACTGGTCCGAGGGCGATCTTCATCCCATGATGCACGCCCTCCACTATGGGACCTCGGTCTTCGAAGGGATCCGGGCTTACGGCACGCCCCGAGGGACCGCAATATTCCGTCTGCCGGAGCACATCGACCGCATGCTTCTCTCCGCGGCCGTGGCCAGAATGAAATTCCCCTACGGCAAGGATGAGATCATCGAGTTCATCAAGCTGACAGTTCGCGAGAACGGGCTGGAGAGCTGCTACATCCGGCCCCTGCTCTTTTTCTCCTACGGTAACCTCGGGCTCGTGCCCAAGGCCTGCCCGGTCGAGCTGGCCATCAGCGCCTGGGAATGGGGGGCCTACCTCGGCGAGAAGGCGGCCGGCGGCGTCAGCGTCTATATCGTCCCCTGGCGCCGAGTCCACCACACCCAGTTCAACATGGCCGCCAAGCTCGGCGGCGTTTACGTCCAGTCGACGATCTGCGGCCTGGAGGCCCGCGATGAGGGTTTCGACGAGGCCGTCTTCCTGAACTTCGAGGGCCGCATCGCCGAAGGGCCCGGCCAGAACATCTTCATCGTCAAGGGCGGCACGCTCATCACCAACGACCGGAAGGAATCCGTTCTCGAAGGAATCACCCGGACGAGTCTCCTCGAGATCGCCCGAGATCTCGGCTTCAAGACGGCCGTCGGGCCCATCACCAAGGAGGATCTCTACGGGGCGGAAGAGGCGTTTTTCTGCGGAACGGCGGTCGAGATCATCCCCATCATTTCCGTGACGGACGGGTCCGACCCGGCCGCCGGGAAAACGCGGCACGCCATCGGGACGGACAAGCCGGGGCCCATCGCCCAGAGGATGATTAAAGCCTACCACGAGGCCGTGACCGGCGGCTCCCCCCGCTACGAGAAATGGCTGACGTACGTCAAGGGCTGACGCGCGGACTCCGGTTCCGGCCGATAGGCACCGTCCGCTCGCGCTTCAAGGAGCCGGCCGACCTGCCGCCCCCGGCCTTCGCTCCGCCCCGCTTCTTCGAACGCTCCACAGGAGAGATCGAGGTTGACCCCGAGTTCGCCGAGGCCCTCGACGACATCGAGGGCTTCTCACACATCATCGTCCTCTTCCATTTCCACCGTTCCGGAGGGGCCAAGCTCAAGGCCGTCCCGCCGGGCGAGCCCCGGCCGCGGGGGATTTTCTCGACCCGGTCCCCGCACCGCCCGAATCCCCTGGGCCTGAGCGTCCTTAAGCTACTCGGAAGAGATGGGCGGGTCCTCAAGGTCTCAGGCCTCGACATCATCGACGGAACGCCTGTCCTCGACATCAAGCCCTACACCAGCCGGGACCGGAAGTCGCACATCCGGACGGGCTGGCTTCAAAAAAACCGCCGCCCCGCGCGCTAGGATCCCGCGGGGCCCCGTGAAGGAGGTCCCGGACATGCGCATTCATCCGCCGAACGTTCCGAGAAGGCCCGAAAAGGCGGGGCTCGGCCCGGCCGTCATCCTCATCCTGCTGGCCGCCGCGGCCCTGGCCGGTCAGGACATTCTGAAAAATCTCGGCCAAGAGCAGGATTACCGGAGCCGCCGCGTTTCGTCCTACGACCGGAGCGGCGGGAACCGGGACTCGATCGCCATCGAGCCGGGGAAAACCGCCGTCCTGGCCGAGATCGAGGGCCCCGCGGCCATCCACCACGTCTGGACGACGATCGCCGCCGAACCGTTCTACGGCCGGAAGATCGTCCTCCGCATCTATTGGGACGGGGAGAAAGCCCCCTCGGTCGAAGCGCCGGTCGGCGATTTCTTCGGCGTCGGCCACGGCCTGAACAGGAATTTCACCTCCCTCCCGATCACCTGCTCGTCGGAGGGACGGGCCCGGAATTGCTACTGGTATATGCCCTTCCGCCGCTCCTGCCGGGTTACGGCGACGAACGAAGGGACGCGGCCCGTTGACGCATTTTACTATTACATCGATTACCGCGAGCTCGGCGAGCTCGCCCTCGGAACGCCGTATTTCCACGCCCAGTACAGACAGGATTTCCCGCCCGCCGAGGGACGGAACTACCTCCTTCTCGCCGCCGAGGGGGCCGGACACTACGTGGGCTGCAACCTGAGCGTCCTCCAGCGGGCTATGGGCTGGTGGGGAGAGGGCGACGACATGATCAAGGTGGACGACGAAGCCCGGCCGTCCCTTCACGGCACCGGCTCCGAGGACTATTTCTCCGACGCCTGGGGGATGCGCGAAGGCGAGAGCCCCTTTTACGGCTGTCCCCTTCAGGAGGAGGACTTCCAGGCCGGGTCCAAGGCCACGGTTTACCGCTTCCACATCCCGGATCCCGTCCCGTTCAAGAAATCCATTCAGGTGACAATCGAGCATGGACACGCGAACGACCGGAATGATTATCTCTCCTCGGTCGCCTACTGGTACCAGGACGAACCCCACCGGCCCTTCTTGCCGCTCGCCCCGGCCGCAGAGAGGCTCCCCTTCGCCTTCGAGCCGCCGGAGAATTTCGTCCTGCCGGAGTGGGAAGAGGAGAAGCCGGGCGCGGCCGGCGTCTTCGTCGATCGCGCCGCCGGGCTCCGGATGACGGCGCCGCGGCTGGCCGCGGCCCCCTCCTCTTACTACAACGGGACCGGGGTCCGCTATCCACTCCTCCGGACCGACGGCGTACCCGACGGGGCGAGAGCCGAATTCCGCTTCCCGGTCGAGATCCGTGACCTGTACGCGATCGAGCTCTATTTCTTAAAAACGCCGGCCGCGGGGAATTTCCGCATCCTGGGAATCCGCGGCGGAGGCGAAGCCGCCGGATCCGGCGTTCTCGGCCGTTTCGACGGCTACGCCGTGGAAACAGTCCTCGCTTCCGTTGCCCTCGAGGACATCCTCCTCGAGCCCGGACCCAACGCCCTGACCTTCGAGGTGGCGGGAAAGGACGCGCGAAGCGCCGGCACCGACATCTTTTTCGTCGGCTTCGGACTCAGGCCCGCGGCCCGCCGGTTCGTCCGCGAATGGAGTCTGGTCGGGCCCTTCCACGCCGCCGACATGGACGATCTGCAGACGGCCTATCCCCCCGAAACGGAAATCGCGCCGGCGAAGATCTACAAGGGCAAGGACGGCGCCGACGTCGGTTGGCGGACCGTCCGGGCCGACGGGACCGGATACGTGCGGCTCGACAACATCATCCGGCCCAACGAACAGGCGATCGTCTACGGCCTCGTCTACGTCCTTTCCCCGGACGACCGGAGCGCGCCCCTCCTTCTCGGCAGCGACGACGGGATCCGCGTCTGGGTCAATGGCGAGCTCGTCCACACGAACCCCGCCTACAGGGCCGCGGAGGCCGACCAGGACCGGGTCTCCGTCCGCCTGAAGGAAGGCTGGAACAAGATCCTCCTCAAGGTCCTCCAGGGGGCCGGAGGCTGGGGTTTCTATGTCCGTTTCGCGGATCCCGCGGGCGAGCTGCGCTTCGCGCTCAGGCCGGAATAGGCGGTGGGATCAGGCCTTCAGGACGTCCGCGGCCGCCGCTGTGACGACGTCCCAGGCGCCCCGGACGTGGCGCTCTTCCGTCGTCCGCTGTCCCACGACCAGTCGGATCGTATACTTCCCCCGGAGCGTCGTATGGGTCAGGAAGACCGGCCCGGCGGCGTTGATACGCTCGAGCAATCTGAGGTTGAGCTCGTTGAGAGCGCCCTCGTCGCGGCCGTCGTTGAGACGGAAGCAGACGAGACCCAGCTCGACCGGGGCCAGGAGTTCGAATCGGCCGTCCCCTTCGACCCAGTCCCTGACGAGCGCAGCCAGCCGGAGGTGTTCGCGGACCATGGCCTGGAGCCCCTCGACACCGTAGCTCCGGACGACGAACCAGAGCTTGAGGGCCCGGAAACGCCGGCCCAGCTGGATGCCCCAATCGCGATAGTTCTTCACCTTGGCGTCGACGCCTGTCTTGAGGTACTCGGGGTGGATCTCGAAGGTCCGGACGAGCGTCGCCGGGTCCCTGACGAAATAGGCCGAGCAGTCAAAATTGGTCACCATCCACTTGTGGGGGTTGAAGACGAACGAATCGGCCAGCTCGACCCCGTCCAGGATCCAACGCTTCTCCGGGAGAAGGGCGGCCGTTCCCGCCCAGGCCGCGTCGACGTGGAGCCAAACGCCGTGCTTCCTGCAGATCTCGCCGATGGGTCTCAACGGGTCGATGGCGCCCGACGACGTCGTGCCGACCGTGGCCACGACGCACGCAGGGACAAAACCGGCTTCCCCATCCCTGACCAGGGCTTCCTCGAGCTTTTCCGGGATAAGGGCGAACCGACCGTCGGTCGGGATGCGGCGGAAGCTCTTCTTGCCGAAGCCGGCGATCTTGACGCCCTTATCGACGCTCGAGTGGACCTCGTCGGAAGCATAAACGGTCAGGGGAATTCTGAGGCCGGTCTCGTTCGATTCGAAGCCGGTCGCCTTCTCCCTGGCCGAAAGGAGGGCGCACAGGGTGGCCGTCGAGGCCGTGTCCTGGATGACGCCGGATAAGCCGGCCGGGAGCCCGATCATCTGCCGCAGCCAGTCGAGGACGACTTCCTCGAGCTCGGCGGCGGCCGGCGAGGTCTGCCAGACCATACATTGGGCCCCGAGTCCGGCGGTCAGAAGCTCCCCCAAGACCGATGCCGGGCTGTTGTTGGCCGGAAAGTAGCCGAACCAGCCCGGGTGCTGCCAGTGAGAGACGCCGGGCAGAAGCACCCTCTCGAAATCCCGGAAGATGCCCTCTATGGCCTCCCCCCTGGCGGGCGGGACGGCGGGGATCATTTTTTTGATGTCCCCCGGCTCGAGGCGGGAAAGGACGGGGTATTTCTCCATATTTTCGAAATAATCGGCGATCCAGTCGACGAATTGATGGCCGGCGCGCCGGAAATCCTCGTTTTTCATGACATTCTCCTCAATCGGGGGCCTTTTTCAGCCTCAAGAAGACATCTTCAATATACCTTTTTTCAGGGGAAAGCTCCAGAAAAAGGCCTCATCGGCCGCGATTTCCGGAAAAGCGGCAAAAGGGGGCTATTTCGAGTAAAAAACCTGTCGCCAAGCGGACGCTTGATGTTATTTTTGGGAAGTTAAGAAAACTTGTTGTATCTCCCCCCAAGTTGTGGTATAATTAAAAATGGTCATCAAGGGGTCTTCGGAAAAACCTAAAAAAAAATAGCCGTTCGTCTGCTTCCGCCTGCCGGTCCTCCAGTCCATCCAGGACGCAACTCTTTTACGCTCCCGTTCGTATTACTTTGTGAGCGACCGAAATGGACGACATCGACCTCCTTTTTAGTTTTTCCTATACAACCCAACCCCCACAAGAGGCTGCCCTGCTCTGAAGGCCGGATCAGGGCAGCCTCCCTCATGCTTCCAAGAAGGGGTCAAACCTTAAATCTTATAATTTCTGATGATTTCAGAGTCGTCCGAGCTCTATCAGAGGTGAATTATAAGATTTAAGATTTGACCCCTTCTTTTTTTGACCCCATCTTTTTGCTATAATCGCCATAGGCTTATTCCGAAGGGAAGTCCGTCCGATGCGGACACAGCCCCCGCTACTGTAACCGGGGACGAATCCCAAGAGACGCCACGGCCTCGAGGCTGGAAGGCTTGGGAGGAGAGTGATCCGGGAGTCAGGAGACCTTCTTTAAG
>MEYF01000112.1:0-5392 GCA_001775755.1 Candidatus Aminicenantes bacterium RBG_19FT_COMBO_65_30
GAGAAGCTCAGGTTCTTGCCGCCCTTGACGACCTTGGTGACCCGGCGGATGGAAATGACCTGGTCCTTGAGCTCCATGCCGTCTTCATCGAGAACTCCGACTTTCCTGTGTTTGCGATCGTCCACGTGTATCTCTCCTTGTTCGGCCGTCCGCTCAGAACTGGATGCCTTCCTTGCGGATGGCGTCCGCCAGGGTCTTGATGCGTCCGTGGTAGGCGTGGGTCCCCCGGTCGAAGACGACCTTCTCGATCTTGGCCGCCTTGAGGCGCTTCCCCAGAATCTCGCCGAGGAGGCCGCAGGCGTCCTTGTTCTTGGTGCTCTTGGCCTTCTCCCGGAACTCCTTCTCCAGGGTCGAAGCGGTCAGGAGGACGGCGCCCTCCCGGTCATTGACCACCTGGGTATAAATATAGGCGTTGCTCTTGAACACGTGAAGCCGGGGCCGCTCGGGCGTCCCCTTGACCCTCTCGCGGATCCGCTTCCGGAGACGGTCGTTCCGGACCTTTCTTTCGGATGTCTTGTCTTTAAGCACCGGTCACACCCGCCTTTCGTTCCTTCTTGATGAGCTTCTCGCCGAGGTAACGGACGCCCTTCTGCTTGTAGGGGTCCGGGAGGCGGAGGCTCTTGATGTCGTCGGCCACCTGGCCCACCTTCTGCCGGTCGATGCCCCGGACGGTGAGCAGGGTAGGCTTCTCCGCGACGATCTCGATCCCCGCGGGGATGGCGTAGACGATCGGCCGGGAATAGCCCAGGCTGATCTCGAGCTTGCCCTTGTCGACCTTGGCCTTGTAGCCGACGCCGACGATCTCCAGTTGCTTGACGTAGCCCTCGGTGACGCCGACGACGGCGTTGTGGGCCAGGGCCCGGCCGAGGCCGTGGTTAGCCCGCCCGGCCTTGGTGTCGTCGGACCGGGAGAGGACGAGATTCGCTCCCTCCAGGACGGCCGTGATGCCCGGCTGGAGCGGTGTCGTGAGCTTGCCTTTCTTCCCCTCAAAATCGATCCTGTCCGGATGCACCGCGACGGTCACGCCCGCCGGTATCGTGATGGGCTTTTTCCCGATTCTGGACATGGTACCCTCTCCTCGTGCCTACCAGATGCTGCAGAGGACTTCGCCGCCCGCCCCCAGCTCCTCGCAAGCCCGGCCCGTCATGACGCCGCGGGACGTCGAGACGATGACGAGGCCCAGGCCGTCCAGGGCCTTGGGGACGGAATCCTTGGTGCAGTAGATCCGGCAGCCCGGCTTGCTGACCCGCTTGAGGCCGCTGATGACGCTCGTGTTGTCCTCGGTGTACTTGAGCGTTACGTTGAGGATCCCCTGCTTGCTGTCGTCGATGACCTTGTAGTTCTTGACGTAGCCCTCTTCCTTGAGGATCTTGACGACCTCGACCCCCAGCCGGAAGCACGGGATGTTGACTTCCCTCTTCTTGGACTTCACGCCGTTGCGGATCCGGGTGAGCAGATCTGATAGCGAATCCATGGTCTGTTCCTTTCTCCGATGTCACCAGGACGACTTCGTCACGCCCGGGATCTCCCCCTTGAGGGCGAGCTCGCGGAAGCACAGGCGGCAGAGGTCGAACTTCCTGTAGTAGGCCCGGGGGCGTCCGCAGAGCCGGCAGCGGTGGCGGACCCGTATCGCGTATTTCGGCGTCTTGACCATTTTGGCCATGCGCGCTGTAGTTGCCATGTTGACCTCGCTCCTCAGGATTCCCGGAAAGGCATGCCCAGCCTCTTGAGAAGAGCCAGGGCTTCCTTGTTCGTCCGCGCCGTCGTGACGATGGTGATGTTCATCCCCCGGGGCCGCTCGACCTTGGTGTAATCGATCTCGGGGAACACGAGCTGGTCGCGTATCCCCAGGGTGTAGTTGCCCCGGCCGTCAAAGGACGTCGCCGGGACGCCGCGGAAATCACGGACCCGCGGCAGGACGATGTTGACCAGCCGGTCGAAGAACTCGTACATCCTCCGGTTCCGGAGGGTGACGTAGCAGGCGATAGGCTGGCCCTTCCTCAGCTTGAAAGCCGAGATGGACTTCTTAGCCCGCCCGACGCCGGGCAGCTGTCCGGTGATGAGGGCCAGCTCGGCCTTAGCCGCGTCCAGGAGCTTGATGTTCTGGATGGCGTCGCCGACGCCGACGTTGACGATGATCTTCTCCAGGCGGGGCACGGCCATGATATTCGTGACGCCGAGCTCTTTCTCGAGCTCGGGGACCACGTCCTTCCGGAACTTATCATATAAGCGGCTCATTGGCGCATCCTCACTTCTGTTTCTCGATCAGGGTCTCACAGCGGTGGCAGAGCCGGATCTTGCTGCCGTCCTCGAGCCGCCGCGTCCGGGTGCGCACGCCCTGGCCGCACTCCGAGCAGTAAAGCATGACGTTGGCCACGGCGATCGGGGCTTCCTTCTCCATGACCCCGCCCTGGGTGTTGCGGCTGCGGTCGGCCTTGACGAAGTGCTTGCTGAAATTGATCCTCTCAACAATGACCCGGTTGGTCTCGGGGAAGAGCTTCAGGACCTTGCCCGTCTTCCCCTTGTCCTTGCCGCGGATGACAACGACGAGGTCGTTTTTTTTGAGCTGGATCTTGGGCATCACAGGACCTCCGGCGCGAGGGAGATGATCTTCATGAACTTCCGTTCCCTGAGCTCGCGCCCGACGGGGCCGAAGACGCGCGTCCCCACGGGCTCCCCCGCCTTGTCGATGATGACCGCGGCGTTGTCCTCGAACCGGATATAGGAGCCGTCCTTGCGGCGGAGCTCCTTGCGGGTGCGGACGACGACGGCCCGGATGACGGTGCCCTTCCGGACCTTGCTCTCCGGGTCGGCTTCCTTGACGGTCGCGGAGATGACGTCGCCGATGCGGGCCACCCGGCCGACGCCGCCGCCGAGCGGCGTGATGGCCATGATCCGCCGGGCGCCGGAGTTGTCGGCCACCTTGAGCATCGTTCGCATCTGGATCATCGGGGCTCTCCGCTCTCGATCTCGGTCGCCGCCGCGGTCGGCGACAGGCTGACGATCTCGAGGACGCGCCAGCGCTTCGTCTTGCTGATAGGCCGCGTTTCGATGATGCGGACGACGTCGCCGAGCTTGCACTTCTCGGTCTCATCATGAACGAGGAACGTCTGCTTCCTGCGGACGGTCTTCCGATAGAGGGGGTGCCGGATCTGACGCTCCACCTGGACCGTGACCGTCTTCTTCATCTTCTTGGCGACGACGGTCCCGACCTTGGTCGTCTTCCGTGCTTGTCCTTGGGTGTCCATGGGCTACTCCGTTGCCTTCGGCGTTCGGTTCAAGAGCGTCTTAATGCGGGCGATGTCCCTCCTGATGTTCTTGACCTTCATCGGGCTCTCGAGCTGTCCGAGGGACTTCTGGAACCGGAGCTTGAAGAGTTGGTCGACGAGCTCCGCCTCCTTGTGCTTCAGCTCGTCCGGCGACATTTCATTCAGTTCTTTGATCTTCATCTGAGCTCCCTCGCTTCCCGGGAGATGAACCGTGTCTTGATGGGGAGCTTGTGGGCGGCCAGGCGCATGGCCTCCTGGGCCTCCTCGAGGCCGATGCCCTCGAGCTCGAAGAGGATCTTGCCCGGGCGGATGACGTCGACCCAGAACTCGGGGTCGCCCTTGCCCTTGCCCATGCGGACCTCGGTCGGCTTCTTGGTGACCGACTTCCAGGGGAAAGTCCGGATCCACAGCTTGCCCTTTCTCTTCATGTGCCGGGAGATAGTGATGCGGCCGGCTTCGATCTGGCGGGAGGACAGCCAACCGGGCTCGAGGGCCTGGAGGCCGAACTCCCCAAACGTCAGCGTGCCGCCGCGCAGGGCCTTGCCCCGCATGCGGCCGCGCTGCTGCTTGCGGTATTTGACTTTGGCGGGCATCAACATGGCTAGATCTCCTCGATCTCGGCCGTCTGGGAGGTCATCTTGGGCTTCTCGACGTCGCCCCGGTAGACCCAGACCTTGATGCCGATCTGACCGTATGTCGTGAAGGCCTCGGTGAAGGCGAAGTCGATGTCCGCCCTGAGCGTCTGCAGGGGGAGCTGGCCCTTGAGGTACCACTCGGAGCGGGCGATCTCCACCCCGCCGAGGCGGCCGGCGCACATGACCTTGATGCCCTTGGCCCCCATCTTGAGGGCAAATTCGACGGCCTTCCGCATGGCCCGGCGGTAGGCGATGCGCTTCTCGAGCTGGACGGCGATGCTCTCGCCGACGAGGAGGGCGTTAAGCTCGGGCTTGTCGACCTCCCGGATGTCGACGTAGACGTCCCTCTTGGCGATCGTCTCCAGGTAGGCCTTCAAGCTCTCGATCTCCTTGCCGCCGCGGCCGATGACGATCCCCGGGCGGGCCGTGTGGATGATGACCCGGATCTTCGGGCCGACGCGCTCGACATCGACCCCGGCGATGCCGGCATGGAAGTACTTCTCCTTGATGGCCTTCTTCATCCGCAGGTCTTCATGGATGAGCCGGGCGTATTCCGGGCCCTTGGCGAACCAGCGGGACGTCCATGGCTTGTTGAAGCCGAGCCGAAATCCGTATGGATGCGTTTTCTGTCCCACGTCAGCTCCCCTTTTCGTTCAAATAGATATGGACATGACTCGTCCGCTTCTGGACGCGGTAGGCCCGGCCCATGGGCGCCGGCCGGATCCGCTTGGCCACGGGGCCGCCGTTGATCTGGATTCGCGAGATATAAAGAGTGTCGACGTCGACGTTCGACGACTTCTGCTGGGCGTTGGCGATGGCCGAGCGGAGGACTTTCTCGAGGATGGCGGCGATCTTCTTCCTCTCGCTGAAGCGCAGGATCGTCAGGGCCTCGCCGACGAACCGGTCCCGGACGAGGTCGGCCACGAGGCGGCCCTTCTGGGGGCTCATCCGCACGAAACGGGCGACGGCGTGGGAGAGGGGGGCCGGCGCGCTCATGTCTTCCCCATTTTGAGCTGCTTGGCGGTCTTGGAGGTGTGGCCCTTGAAATGCCGGGTCGGGGAGAATTCCCCGAGCTTGTGCCCGACCATGTTCTCGGTGACGAAGACCGGGATGAACTTCCGGCCGTTGTGGACGCCGATGGTCATGCCGACCATCTCGGGGATGATCGTCGACCGGCGGGACCAGGTCTTGACGACCTGGCGCTTGCCCGCGGGCGTCGCCAAGGCCTGGATTTTCTCCAGGAGATGGCCGTCGATGAAGGGGCCCTTTCGAAGCGATCTGCTCATGGTTACTTGCTCCTGCGCCGGACGATGAAGGCCTGGGTCCGCTTGTTCTGGCGGGTCTTGTAGCCCTTGGTCGGGATGCCCGTCGGGCTGACCGGATGGCGGCCGCCCTTGGAGCGGCCTTCGCCGCCGCCGTGCGGATGGTCGATCGGGTTCATGGCCGTGCCGCGGACGTGCGGCCGGATGCCTTTCCAGCGGCTCCGGC
>MEYF01000112.1:5415-21166 GCA_001775755.1 Candidatus Aminicenantes bacterium RBG_19FT_COMBO_65_30
GAGTGGTCGAGGTTGCCGATCTGGCCGATCGTCGCCCGGCAATCGAGGTGGACCTTCCGGATCTCCGACGAAGGAAGCCGGACTTGGGCGTAACTCCCTTCCTTGGCCAGGATCTGGGCGCCCGCCCCGGCGGACTTGGCGACCTGGCCGCCCTTGTCCTTCCGCAGCTCGATGTTGTGGATGACGGTCCCGAGCGGGATGAAGCGGAGGGGCATGGCATTGCCCGGCAGGATGTCGGCCTGGCGGTCGGTCGAGACGACCTCCTGCCCGACCTGCAGTCCCGCGGGGTAGATGATGTAGCGCCTCTCGCCGTCCTTGTACTTCACGAGGGAGATGAAGGACGAGCGGTTGGGGTCGTACTCGACGGTCTCCACGGTGCCCGGGATGTCGATCTTGTCCCTCTTGAAATCGATGACCCGGTAGAGCTTCTTGTGCCCGCCGCCCCGGTTCCGCATGGACAGGTGCCCGCGGCTGTCGCGCCCGCCCGACTTGGGCAGGGACACGAGCAGGGGCTTGTAGGGGCCGTCCCCGCTCAGCTCTTCGTACCGGTTGCCCGTCCTGTGGCGCAGGCCGGGTGTCATTGGTCGGTATGTTTTGATGCCCATGTTACGCCGCCTCGAAATATTCGATCGGTTTCTCTCCGTCGCGGAGCCTGACGAAGGCCTTCTTCCAGTCCTTCGTCTTCCCCGAGTTCCGGCCGACGCGGCGGACCTTGCCCGCCTTCGTCTGGGTCCGGACCTCGGCGACCTTGGTCTTGAACAGATGCTCGATGGCCCTCTTGATCTCGATCTTGTTGGCGCTCCGGGCGACCTCGAAGCAGATGACCCCGCTCGTCCCCTTGAGCCGGGTCGTCTTTTCCGTGATGACCGGACGGATGATGATTTTATGGGGGTCTTTGATCACTTCAATCTCTCCAGGACGGCCTCGAACGCCCGCCGGCTGAAGACCAGCGCCTTGTGGGCGAGGACGTCGTAGATGTTGAGGCCGGAGACGTCGACCGCTTTGACCCGGGGCAGGTTCCGGACCGCCAGGAACAGGTTGGCGTTGTCGTGCAGGTCGACGAGAAGGACGGAGTCGAGTTTGAACGCCTTGAGCAGGGCGACGGCCTCCTTGGTCTTGGGCTCCTTGACCTCGAGCTCGCTCGCGACGATGAGCTCCTGGGATGCGTGCTTCTTGGCCAGCGCCGCGCGCAGGGCGCTCCGCTTGGCCTTCTTCGGCAGCTCATAGGAATAATCGCGGGGCTGGGGTCCGAAGACCGTGCCGCCCTTTTTCCAAAGAGGCGAGCGCGTGCTGCCGGCGCGGGCCCGGCCCGTGCCCTTCTGCCGCCAGGGCTTCCTGCCGCCGCCGCTGACGAAGGCCCGAGTTTTCGTCGCCGCCGTCCCCTGGCGCTGGTTGGCCCGGTAGTTGACGACGGCCTCATAGATCAGATGGTCGTTCCCTGCCGGGGAGAACAGGCCCTCCGGCAGGTCCACCTGGGCGGCGCTATGGCCGCTTCTGTCGATGACGTCGAGTTTCGCCATGGTGCCCTCTTCTCCGTTCACTTCGCCCGCGGGGAAACGAACGTCCCTTTTTTGATCAGGACGTATCCCCCCTTGGCGCCGGGCACCGCGCCCTTGACCAGGAGGAGGTTGTTGTCCTTGTCCGTGGCCACGACCTTGAGCTTCCGGACTGTGACCCGGTCATCGCCCATGTGGCCGCCCATGCGCATGCCCTTGACGACGCGCGACGGGTAGGACGAGGCGCCGATCGAACCCGGCGCCCGGTGGAACATCGAACCGTGGGAGGCGCCGCCGCCCCGAAAATGGTGCCTCTTGACGACGCCGGCGAAGCCCTTGCCTTTGCTCGTCCCGACGACGTGGATCGTCTCGCCGACCTCGAAGATATCGACGAGGACCTGGTCGCCTTCCTTGACTGCGGCGGGGTCGGAGCAGCCGACTTCCTGGAGCTTCTTGAGGACGGGGACGCCCGCCTTCTTGAAATGGCCGACCTGCGGCTTCCGCGGCTTGCGGACGGCCCGCTCCTCGACGAACCCGAGCTGGACCGCGATGTAGCCGTCCTTCTCGATGGTCTTCTTCTGGATGACCGTGCACGGCCCGGCCTTGAGGATGGTGACCGGGACGACGTTGCCGGCGTCGTCGAACTGCTGGCTCATGCCGATCTTCTTGCCGATCAATCCTTCGACCATGGTCACTCTCCTTGCCCGAAGGCCTGGATCTCGACGTCGATCCCGGCCGGCAGGTCGAGCTTCTGGAGCTCTTCGATCGTCTCGTTGTTGTATTCGCTGATGTCGATGAGCCGCTTGTGGATCCGCATTTCGAAGTGCTCGCGCGACTTCTTGTCGACGTGCGGAGAACGGAGAACGCAGAACTTGTGGATGCGCGTCGGCAGGGGGATGGGACCGGCGACGCTGGCGCCCGTGCGTTTCGCCTTCACGACGATGTCCTTGACGGACTGGTCCAGCAGGCGGTGGTCGAAGGACTGTAAGCGGATTCTGATCTTTTCCATCGTTCGTTCCTCTGTTCTCCGAATTGCTCTCCCGGGCCCCTCGACCCGGCGGACCCTCGGCGGCGTTCCCGGCTATTCGATGATCTCGGTGACCGTTCCGGCGCCGACCGTCCGGCCGCCTTCGCGGATGGCGAAACGCAGGGCCTTCTCCATGGCGACGTCGGTGATCAGCTCGATCTCCAGGTTGATGGAGTCGCCGGGCATGACCATCTCGACGTTGTCGGGGAGTTTAACGGAGCCCGTCACGTCGGTCGTCCGGAAGTAGAACTGGGGCCGGTAGCCCTTGAAGAACGGCGTGTGCCGGCCGCCCTCTTCCTTGGTCAGGGCGACGATCTGGGCCCGGAACTTCCGGTGCGGAGTGATCGAGCCGGGCTTGGCCAGGACCTGGCCGCGCTCGACCTCGTCCTTGCCGACGCCGCGGAGCAGGGCCCCGATGTTGTCGCCGGCCTGGGCCTGGTCGAGAAGCTTGCGGAACATCTCGACGCCCGTCACGACGGTCTTGCGCGTCTCGCGCAGCCCGACGATCTCGCACTCGTCGCCGACCTTGACGACGCCGCGCTCGACCCGGCCCGTCACGACCGTGCCGCGGCCGGTGATCGAGAAGACGTCCTCGATGGCCATCTGGAAGGGCTTGTCGACCTCGCGCAGGGGCTCGGGGATGAAATCGTCCATGGCCTTGACCAGGTCCCAAATGGGCTTGGCGGCTTCGCCGTTGATGTCTTCCATGGCCTTGGTCGCGCTGCCGCGGATGACCGGGAGCTTGTCCCCGGGGAATTCATACTTCGAGAGCAGCTCGCGCACCTCGAGCTCGACGAGGTCCAGGATCTCCGGGTCGTCGACGAGGTCGCACTTGTTCATGAACACGACGATGGCCGGCACGTTGACCTGACGGGCGAGCAGGATGTGCTCCCGCGTCTGGGGCATGGGGCCGTCGGCCGCGGACACGACCAGCACGGCGCCGTCCATCTGGGCCGCGCCGGAGATCATGTTCTTGATGTAGTCGGCGTGGCCGGGGCAGTCGATGTGGGCGTAGTGCCGCTTTTCGCTCTCGTACTCGACGTGGCTCAGGGCGACCGTCAGGATCTTGGTCGCGTCCCGGCGGAACATCTTGGCGTCGGCTTTGGCGACCTCGTCATAGCTCTTCGCCTGAGCCAGGCCTTTGGTCGCCAGAATCTTCGTAATGGCGGCCGTCAGCGTCGTCTTGCCGTGATCGATGTGTCCGATCGTGCCGACGTTGACATGGGGTTTCGTCCTCGCATACTTTTCTTTCGCCATCGCTCACCTCCTGTATGGCATTCGTTGCTAAAAGACTCGTGTTAGGCGTCGGCCCGGAACGGGATCCGTCCCTCGATCCGGGCGACGATCTCTTCCTGGACGTCGCGGGGCGTCCGTTCGTACCTGGAGAACTCCATGGCGAACACGCCCCGGCCCTGGGTCAGGGTCCTGAGCGTCGTCGCGTAGCCGAACATCTCGGCCAGGGGGACATGGATGGTAATGACCCGGGAGCCGCTGCGCATCTCCATGCCCTCGATCTTCCCCCGCCGGGCGTTGATGTCGCCGACGATGTCGCCGAGGTAGTCGTCCGGGGCGACGATCTCGAGCTTCATGAGCGGCTCGAGGAGGGCGGGGCTCCCTTTCTTGGCGGCCTCCCGGAAGGCCAGGGACGCCGCGATCTTGTAGGCGACGGGCGTCGAGTCGACCTCGTGGTACGAGCCGCCGATGAAGGCCGCCCGGAGGTCCGTGACCGGATAACCGGCCACGACGCCCGCTTCCAGGGCCTCGCGCACGCCGTTCTCGACGTCTCCGATGAACTCCCGGGGAATGACGCCGCCCCGGGTGGCGTCGACGAACTCGAAGCCCCGGCCGCGGTCGAGGGGCTCGAGAAAAAGGACGCAATGACCGTAAAGGCCCTTGCCCCCCGCCTGGCGGAGGTACTTTCCCTCGCCTTCGGCCGCGTTCTGGATGGTTTCCTTGTAGGCGACCTGGGGCTTGCCCAGATTGGCCCGGACGCCGAACTCGCGCTCCATCCGGTCCATGATGATCTCGAGGTGGAGCTCCCCCATCCCCCGGAGCAGGGTCTGTCCCGTCATCGGGTCCTGGGTGACCTTGAGGGTGGGGTCTTCGCGGGTCAGCTTGGCCAGCGTGGTGGCGAGCTTGGGATGGTCGGCCTTCGTTTTGGGCTCGATCGTCGCGGCGATGACCGGCTCGGGGAAGCGGATGGACTCGAGGACGATGGGGTGGCTCTTGAGGCAGAGCGTGTCGCCCGTCGAGATGGCCTTGGTCGAGCCCATGGCGGCGATGTCCCCGGCGTAGATCTCCTTGACCTCCTTGCGCTTGTTGGAGTGCATCTCGAGGAGCCGGGAGAGCTTCTCTTCCTCGCCCTTGGTCGAATTATAGACCGCCTGGCCGACCTTGGCCTTGCCGGAATAGACCCGGAAGTAGGCCAGGTTGCCGAGGAAGGGGTCGTTGGCGATCTTGAACACCAGACCGGAGAACGGCGCTTCGTCCGAGGCGGGCCGCGTCTCCTCGGCCTGGGTCCGGGGGTGGTGGCCGGTGACCGGACGGACGTCGGCCGGGGACGGCAGGTAGTCGATGATGGCGTCGAGGAGAGGGTGGACGCCCTTGTTCCGGAAGGAGGCTCCGTAAAGGACGGGAACGACCTCCAGGGCCAGGGTCGCCCGGCGGACGGCGCTCCGCAGCTCCGGCGCGGAGACCTCGACCCCGTCGAGGTACTTCTGCATCAGGCCGTCGTCATGTTCGCTCAGCATTTCCAGCATGTCCTGTCGCTTCTTTTCGACTTCCTCGCGGTTTTCCTCCGCGACCTCCCGGACGACGTAATCCGTCCCGAGGATGTCCTGACCCCAGTCGTACACCTTGCGGTCGATGAGGTCGACGACACCGCGGAATCCGTCTTCCCGTCCCAGGGGAATCTGGATCGGCAGGGGCTTGGCCGCCACCCGCGTCCTCAACTGGAGGACCGCCCGTTCCGGGTCGGCCCCGATCCGGTCCATCTTGTTGATGAACACGATGCGGGGGACCCGATACTTGTCGGCCTGGCGCCATACTGTCTCGGACTGCGGTTCGACGCCGCCAACTCCACACAGTATGGCTATTGCGCCGTCGAGCACTCGTAAGGAGCGCTCGACCTCCGCGGTAAAATCCACGTGACCCGGCGTATCGATGATATTGATACGGTGGTCACGCCAGGCGCACGTCGTCGCGGCCGAGGTGATGGTGATCCCGCGCTCCTGCTCCTGGACCATCCAATCCATCACCGCCGTCCCGTCGTCCACCTCGCCCATCTTGTAGGTCATACCCGTGTAAAAAAGTATCCGCTCCGTCGTGGTCGTCTTGCCGGCGTCGATATGGGCCATGATACCGATGTTTCGGACTCTCTCGATCGGGTATGACCGCATATCCTCGTCTCTCCATATCGACCCGGTACACTCTTGAAGCTCTTTCGGCGGAGACTACCATTTATAGTGAGCGAAGGCCCGGTTGGCCTCCGCCATCTTATGCGTATCCTCGCGCTTCTTGACCGCGCCGCCGCGGTTGTTGATGGCGTCGATGATCTCGGCGGAGAGCTTCTCCTGCATGCTCTTGCCGCCGCGCTCCTTGGCGTACTTGACCATCCAGCGGAACCCCAGCGAATAAGACCGCCCCGGCGGGACCTCGATGGGGACCTGGTAGTTCGCGCCGCCGACCCGCCGCGACTTCGTCTCGAGGAAGGGCCGGATGTTCTCCAGGGCCTTCTCCAGGACCTTGAGGGGGTCTTCCTTGGTCTTGGCCTTGATGATGTCCATCGTGCCGTAGACGACCCTCTCGGCCGTCGTCTTTTTCCCCTTCCGGAGGAAGAGGTTGATGAACCGGGCGACCACGGTGCTCCCGTACAGGGAGTCGACCGGCGCTTTGCGTTTCTTGATCGTTCCGCGTCTCGGCATGGGAATGCTCCTGTCTAGGCCGCCGCCCGTTTCTCTTTCGGCCTCTTCGCCCCATACCGGGACCGCGCCTTGAAGCGGTTCTGCACGCCTTCCGAGTCGAGCGTGCCCCGAATGATATGGTAGCGGACGCCGGGCAGGTCCTTGACGCGGCCTCCCCGGATCATCACGATCGAGTGCTCCTGGAGGTTGTGGCCGATGCCGGGGATGTATCCCGTGACCTCGATGTTGTTGGTCAGCCTGACCCGGGCGACCTTGCGCATGGCCGAGTTCGGCTTCTTGGGCGTGGTCGTGAAGACCCGGGTGCAGACGCCCCTCTTCTGGGGACAGGCGTCGAGGGCCGGAGATTTGCTCTTATATTTCTTGGGCGTTCTGCCTTTTCTGACGAGTTGATTGACGGTCGGCAATGAAAAATACTCCTCTACATTAAATTCCAAATGTGAGCTTTATTCATCCCCAGGGGGATAACCCGAGACGAATGGACGGATAATAGCAAAATTCGGCCTCTCTGTCAAGAAATTTGACGTCTTTCCTGCCGCTCCGGCGGGCTCAGACGTCCGGGAGGATCTCCTTGTCCTTCTCGGGGAGGACCGGCTGCATGTCCTCCTTCAGTTCGACGTTCCGGTAGTGCTTGTAGCCCGTGCCGGCCGGGATGAGCCGCCCCATGATGATGTTCTCCTTCAGCCGCCTGAGGTAGTCGACCTTCCCGTACAGGCTGGCCTCCGTCAGGACCCTGGTCGTCTCCTGGAAGGAGGCGGCCGAGATGAAGCTGTCGGTGCTCAGGGCGCTCTTGGTAATGCCCAGGAGGAGCGGACGGGCCTTGGCCGGCTTGCCGCCTTTCTTCATGACCTTTTCGTTCTCCGCCTGGAAGATGAACTTGTCGACCTGCTCGTCGACAAGGAACTCGGTGTCCCCGACCTCCTCGACCTTGACCCAGCGCAGCATCATCCGGATGATCGTCTCGATGTGCTTGTCGTTGATGGACACCCCCTGGAGGCGGTAGACGGCCTGGACCTCCTTGAGGAGGTATTCGGCCAGCTCCTTCTCCCCAAGGACCTTGAGGATGTCGTGGGGATTGACCGGACCGTCCATGAGAGCGTCTCCGGCCCGGATGCGTTCCCCGTCAGAGACGCTGAGGTGGGCGCCCTTGGGGATGAGGTATTCCTTCTCGCCGCCGCGCTCGTTGCGGACGACGATCTTGCGGTAGCCGCGGACGAGGCCGCCGATCTGGACGGTCCCGTCGATCTCGGAGATCACGGCCGGGAGCTTGGGCCGCCGGGCCTCGAAGAGCTCCTCGGCCCGGGGCAGGCCGCCCGTGATGTCCTTCGTGCGGGCCGCCTCGCGCGGGATCTTGGCCAGAACATCGCCGGCGAAGACCTTCTCCTCGTCCTTGATCTCGAGGTTCGCCCCCGAGGGGAGGAAGTACTTGCGCAGGACGACAGGTTCGGATTTCGCTTCTTTTCCGGCGCTTTTTTTAATCTTATCGTTTTCAGTTCTTAGAGAAGCCCTTTCGACCCGAGATCCTTTTTTGTGACTCGTGGCTCCAGCGTCGATGACCACATTCCATAGAGGATCGAGGATCTCGATCTGGGGCTGGAGCTTCTCGTCCTTGGGGTCGATGATGACCTGCTTGCGGAGCCCGGTGAACTCGTCCTGGACCTCTTCCATGCTGACCTCTAGGACGACGTCGCGGTAGCGAACGATGCCTGTCTCTTCGGTCAAGATGAACGTGTTATAGGCGTCCCACTCGGCGAACGCCTGCCGGGCTTTGATCCCCCCGCGCTCGGGGACGAGGATCCGGGCGCCGTAGGGGACCTGGTAGTGCTCGACCTCGCGGCCGCGGTGGTCGAGGATGGCGATGTTGGCGTTCCGGTTGACGACGATGGAGGTCCCGTCCTTGTTGACGACGGTCTTGAGATTTTTGAACTTGAGGACGCCCTCGTTCTTGGCCTCGAGCTTGGACTTCTCGGCGCCGCCCATGGCGATGCCGCCGACGTGGAATGTCCGCATCGTCAGCTGGGTGCCGGGCTCGCCGATGGACTGGGCGGCGACGATGCCCACGGCCTCGCCGAGCTCGACCAACTTGCCCGAGGCCGGGCTCCGACCGTAACAGAGCTGGCAGATGCCCCGCTTGGCCTCGCAGGCCAGGACCGAGCGGATCTTGGCCCGCTCGATGCCCAGGTTCTGGAATTCCTGGGCGACCTTCTCGGTGATCTCGGCGTTCATGTCGACGATGGTCTCGCCGGAGTCGGGGTGGACGATGCGCTCGAGGGCGACCCGGCCGACGATCCGGTCGATGAAGGGCTCGATGATCTCGCCGTTCTCGACGATGGCCGAGACGTTGATGCCCTTGAGCGTGCCGCAGTCGTTCTCGTCGACGATGACTTCCTGGCAGACGTCCACGAGCTTGCGGGTCAAGTAGCCGGAATTGGCCGTCTTAAGGGCCGTATCGGCCAGACCCTTGCGGGCGCCGTGGGTCGAGATGAAGTACTGGAGGACGTTCAGGCCCTCCCGGAGGTTGGAGACGATGGGCGTCTCCAGGATCTCGCCCGACGGCTTGGACATGAGGCCGCGCATCCCGGCCAGCTGACGGATCTGCTGCTTGTTGCCGCGGGAGCCGGAGTCGGCCATGACGTAGAGCGGGTTGAGCTCCTTGCCTTCGAGGCTGATCCTCTTCATTTCGTCGATCATGGCGCTCGAAACCCTGTCCGTGACCATGCTCCAGATCTCGATGACCCGGTTGAACCGCTCGCCCGAGGAGATGGTGCCGTCCCGGTAGAGGTTTTCGATGTCCTGGACATCTTTCTGGGCCTTGTCGACGAGCAACTTCTTCTCCCCGGGGATGACGAAATCGTCGATGCCCAGGGAGAACCCGGCCCGGGTGGCGTAGGTGAAGCCGAGCTCCTTCATGGCGTCGAGGATCTGGACCGTCGGCTGGAGACCGACCTTGAGGTAGGTGTAGAAAACGAGGTTTTCCATGCCCTTTTTCCGGATCATCCCGTTGACATAGGGGAAGCCCTTGGGCAGAACGCTGTTGAAGATGATCCGGCCGGGGGTCGTCTCGACGAGCTCGTTCTTGAACTCCTGGATGGGGCAGGTCATGACGCCCTGGTCGTCGTAATAGGTCGCCAGGTTCATGAACGGCCCGCTGAACCGCAGTTTGATGATGCTCTGGAGCGAGATCTCTTTGCTTTCCATGGCCAGGAGGGCTTCCTCGGGCGTCCCGAACATCCGGCCCTCCCCCTTCAGCCCCTTCTTCTCCAGGGTCAGGTAGTAGCAGCCGAGGACCATGTCCTGGCTGGGGATGGTCAGGGGCCGGCCGTGGGCGGGCGAGAGGATGTTGTTCGTCGACAGCATCAGGGTCTGGGCCTCGATCTGGGCCTCGACAGAGAGGGGGATGTGGACGGCCATCTGGTCGCCGTCGAAGTCGGCGTTGAACGCGGCGCAGACGAGCGGGTGGATCTGGATGGCCTTGCCCTCGACGAGGAGGGGCTCGAAGGCCTGGATACCCAGGCGGTGCAGGGTGGGCGCGCGGTTGAGGAAGATGGGGTGTTCGCGGACGACCTCTTCGAGGTAGTCCCAGACCTCCGGCCGCTCCTGCTCGTGCCACTCCCGGGCGACTTTGACACTCGGGACGAGGCCCTCTTTCTCGAGCTTGTTGAAGATGAACGGCTTGAAGAGCTCCAAAGCCATCTTCTTGGGCAGGCCGCACTGGTTGAGCTTGAGCTCAGGGCCGACGACGATGACGGAGCGCCCCGAGTAATCGACGCGCTTGCCGAGGAGGTTCTGGCGGAAGCGCCCCTGCTTGCCGCGCAACGCCTCGCTGAGGGACTTGAGGGGCCGGCGGTTGGCGCCGAGGTGGACGCGGCCGCGCTTGCCGTTGTCGAAGAGGGCGTCGACGGCCTCCTGGAGCATCCGCTTCTCGTTGCGGATGATGAGCTCGGGGGCCTTGAGCTCGATGAGCTTCTTGAGCCTGTTGTTGCGGTTGATGACCCGGCGGTAGAGGTCGTTGAGGTCGGACGTGGCGAAACGGCCGCCGTCGAGGCGGACGAGAGGGCGCAGGTCGGGCGGGATGACCGGGACGACGTCGAGGATCATCCACTCCGGCCGGTTGCCGGACCGTTTAAGGGCCTTGAAAACGCGCAACCGCTTGGCGTAGCGGAGCTTGCGCTGCTGGGACGTCTCCTTCTTCATCAGCTTGCGCAGCCGCTCGGACTCCTTCTGGATGTTGATCTTGTCCAGGAGGACCTTGATGGCCTCGGCCCCGATCGACGCCTCGAACTTGTCGCCGTACTTCTCCTGGGCGTCCTTGTGCTCCTCCTCGTTGAGGAGCTGCTTCTCCTTGAGCGGCGTGTCGGCGGGGTCGATGACGATGTAGGATTCGAAATAGAGGACCTTTTCCAGGTCCTTGATGGACAGGTCGATGACGAGCCCGATGCGGCTCGGCGGGCTCTTGAAGAACCAGATGTGGGCGACGGGAGAGGCCAGCTGGATGTGGCCCATGCGCTCCCGGCGGACCTTGGACTTGGTGACCTCGACGCCGCAGCGCTCGCAGATGATGCCCCGGTACTTCATCCGCTTGTACTTGCCGCAGAGGCACTCGTAGTCGTTGATGGGGCCGAAGATCTTGGCGCAGAACAGGCCGTCCTTCTCGGGCTTGAACGTCCGGTAGTTGATGGTCTCGGGCTTGGTCACCTCGCCCCAGGACCAGCTCTTGATTTTGTCCGGAGAGGCGATGCTGATCCGGACCCTGTCGAACTCGAGCCGCGGCCGAGGCGCCGTTATGATCGGGGACCTGATGTCCATTAGGCTTCTCCTTTGCCGGGCTGGGGCATGGCGATGCCCCAGGGCAGCACATCTTCCTTGTCCCCCTTTTCGAGCTCGACGTTCAGGCAGAGGCTCTGGAGCTCCCGGATGAGGACGTTGACCGATTCCGGCAGACCGGGCGTGAATTCGAGGTCGCCCTTGACGATGGCCTCGTAGATCTTGGCCCGTCCTTCGACGTCGTCGGACTTGACCGTCAGGAGCTCCTGGAGGCAGTAGGCCGCGCCATAGGCCTCGAGGGCCCAGACTTCCATCTCGCCGAACCGCTGACCGCCGAACTGGGCCTTGCCGCCGAGCGGCTGCTGGGTGATGAGGGAGTACGGCCCGGTCGAGCGGGCGTGAATCTTGTCGTCGACGAGATGGTAGAGCTTCATCATGTAGATGTAGCCCACGGTCACTTCCTGGTCGAGAAGCTCGCCGCTCATGCCATCGAAGAGCGGCGTCTTGCCGCTCTCCGGCAGGCCGGCCTTCTTCAGCAGCTGCTTGATCTCTTTCTCGCTGGCCCCGTCGAAGACGGGGGTGGCCATCCACATGTCGAGAACCCGGGCGGCCCAGCCGGCGTGGGTCTCCAGGATCTGGCCGACGTTCATTCGGGAGGGGACGCCGAGCGGATTGAGGACGATCTCGACCGGCAGGCCGTCGGGCAGCCGGGGCATGTCCTCTTCGGGGACGATCTTGGCGACGATGCCCTTGTTCCCGTGGCGGCCGGAGACCTTGTCCCCTACGGACAGCTTCCGCTTCATGGCAATGAAGACCTTGATCGATTGGATGACGCCCGGCGCGAGCTCGTCGCCCTTCTTCAGGCTTTCGACCTTCTCCTTGAAGATGGAGCGGCGGGCCTCGATCTGGCGCTTGACCTTCTTGTCGATGTCCTTGATCTCGCGGTCCCGGTCCTCGTCGTCGCTGAGCTTGAGCTTCATCGCGTCGTCGAAGTCCAGGGTCTCCAGGACCTTCTCGTTGAGCTTGGTCCCTTTTTCGAGGATTTGGCCGCCGACCTTCTGGGACTTCTCGACGACCGAGCCCTTGAGGAGGGCCCGGACTTTCTCCCATTTCTCGTTCTCCATGATGACGATCTCGTCGTCGAGGTTACGCTTGAGCGTCGCGATCTCGTCCTTCTCGATGGCCTTGGCCCGGGGCCCCTTCTCGATGCCCCGCCGGGAGAAGATGCGGACGTCGATGATGGTCCCTTCGACGCCGGGCGAGCAGTAGAGGGAGGCGTCCTTGACGTCGAGGGCCTTCTCGCCGAAGATCGCCTTGAGGAGCTTCTCCTCGGGCGACAGTTGGGTCTCCCCTTTCGGGGCGACCTTGCCGACGAGGATGTCGCCCGACTTGACATGGGCGCCGATGCGGACGATGCCGTTCTCGTCGAGGTTGCGGAGCAAGTTCTCGGGGACGTTGGGGATGTCACGGGTGATCTCCTCGGGGCCGAGCTTGGTGTCGCGGGCCTCGATCGTCTCCTCGACGATATGGAGGGAGGTGAAGATGTCCTCCTTGATGAGCTTCTCGCTGACGATGATGGCGTCCTCGAAGTTGTAGCCCCGCCAGGGCATGAAGGCGCAGAGGACGTTGCGGCCGAGGGCCAGCTCGCCGCCGTCCGTGCAGGAGCTGTCGGCCAGGACCTGCCCCCGGACGACCTGGTCCCCCTTCCGGACGATGGGCCGGTGGTTGGTCGAGGTGTTCTGGTTGGTCCGGAGGAACTTGACCAGGGTGTAGAGGTCCGTGCCGACGTCGTAGCTCCGGCCGCTTTCCTTCTCGTCCACCCGGACGATGATCCGTTCGGCGTCGACGAACTCGACGATCCCGGCCCGGCGGCAGACGACGACGTCGCGGGAGCCGACGGCGACCAGGTCCTCGATCCCGGTCCCGATGAGCGGGGCCTCCGGACGGATGAGCGGGACGGCCTGGCGCTGCATGTTGGAGCCCATCAGGGCGCGGTTGGCGTCGTCGTGCTCGAGGAACGGGATGAGCGCCGCGGACAGGGAGACGAGCTGTTTCGGCGAGACGTCGATGTAGTGGATCTGCTCGCGGGGGATGTTCTTGAAATTGCCGCGCTCGCGGGCGCTGACGAGCTCGTTCTGAAACCGGCCGCGGTCGTCGACGGGGGCGTTGGCCTGGGCGATGTTGTGCTTCTCCTCCTCCCAGGCGGTGAGGTAGAAACAGTAGGGCTCGGTCGCCGGCAGCTGGCGGGCCTTCTGGTCCCTGAGGCGCTCGACGGCCTTGTGCATCTCGTCCTTCTTGAGGATGTCGCCGATCTTGTAGTCGCTGCTGCCGGGGTGGAGGACCTTGACGAAATCGATGATCCGGCCGTTCTCGACCTTCCGGTAGGGGGTCTCGATGAAGCCGTATTCGTTGACCCGGGCGAAGCAGCTGAGGGAGGAGATCAGGCCGATGTTCGGGCCTTCCGGAGTCTCGACGGGGCAGATCCGGCCGTAATGGGATGTCTGGATGTCGCGGACCTCAAAGCCGGCCCGTTCGCGGCTGAGGCCTCCGGGGCCGAGGGCCGAGAGGCGCCGCTTGTGGGTGATCTCAGCCAGGCTGTTGATCTGATCCATGAACTGGGAGAGCTGGGAGCTGCCGAAGAACTCCTTGAGGGCGGCGATGACCGGCTTGGAGTTGATGAGGTCCTGGGGCATGGCGGCCGCCAGGTCGGCGGTGATGGTCATCTTCTCCTTGATCGTCCGCTCCATCCGGGTCAGGCCGATGCGGAAAGCGTTCTCGACGAGCTCGCCGACGGAACGGACCCGCCGGTTGCCGAGGTGGTCGATGTCGTCGACGGCCCCTTCACCGAAGCGGAGGTTGAGCAGGTACTTGAGGACTTCCACGTAGTCCTGCGGGGAGAGCGTCTTCTCTTCGAGCGGCGTTTCGAGGCCGAGTTTGATGTTGTACTTGAGCCGGCCGATGCGGGAGAAGTTGTACTTCTGGGGATTGAAGAACAGGCTGTGGAAGAGGTTGTGGGCGCTCTCCTGGGTGTGGGGCTCGCCCGGCCGCAGCTTCCGGTAGATCTCGCCGAGGGCGGACGGCTGGTCCTTGCGGAGGTCCTTCTTGAGGGTCGTGCTCAGGATAAGTCCGGCCCGGTCCTCCTCGGGGGCGAAGACTTCGAAGGGCTCTCCCCGCCCGATGAGGAGGTCGAGATGGGCGTCCTCGATCGGCTCGTTGATCCTGACCTTGCCCTTGATCCCGACGAGGGAGTAGGCGCCGAGGAGCCACTTCTTGAGGAGCGGGACCCGGGTGACGCCGGCGTCCTTGAGGGCGGCCAGGACCTCCGGGGTGATCTTCTTCTTGCCGGGGGCCAGGACCTTCCGGCCTTTGGCGTCGGTGACGTCTTCCGCCGGGGATTTCCCGACGAGGCCGTCCGAAACCTCCCAGAACAGCTTCCCGTCCTCGGGGATGACCTTAGTGGTCTTATGGAAGAGCTTGAGGATCTCCTCGTCGGTGCCGAAACCGAGGGCCCGCAGGAAGACGGTGGCCAGGAATTTCTTCTTCCGGTCCAGCCGGACCCAGATGAGGCTTTTCGCATCGTGCTCGAACTCGACCCAGGCGCCGCGGTACGGGATGATCTTGGCGATGAAGAAGCCCTTGTTCTCCGCCTGGCGGAAGAACACGCCCGGCGAGCGCTGGAGCTGGCTGACGACGACCCGCTCGATGCCGTTGAAGATGAACGTCCCCTTCTCGGTCATAAGCGGGATGTCGCCGAAATAGACTTCCTGCTGCTTGATGTGCTTGAGCCGTTTGGCCTTGGTCGCGGCGTCCTTCTCCCAGGACACGAGCTGGACCTTGAGCTTGAGAGGGATGGAGTAGGTGTAGCCCTTCTGGATGCACTCCATCGGCGTGTACTTGATCTTGAGACCGACGCGGTCCCCGCAGTGCTCGCAGAGCGGGATCTCGATCTTTCTCGCCGCGCCGCAGAACGGGCAGACCTCTTTCTCGGAGAGCTCCATGTCCGCGGGCAGGAGCGTCTGGCAGGCGTTGCAGCGGGCCCGGGAGTTCTCGACCCCCTTGAGCCGCCCGCACTTGCACTCCCAGGTCCCGATCGAATAACTGAGGAACTCCAGCTCCGTCGTTTCCTTGAAGTCGGAGATGGGGAAGACATCCTTCAACGCGGCCTGAAGGCCGGTGTCCTTGCGCTCTTCGGGCAGGAGCTCCATCTGGAGGAACTCGGCGTAGGACTGGGTTTGGATGTCCAGAAGGTCGGGCATGGGGAAGACCGCCTTGATCTTCGAAAAGTCGACCCTCTCGCGGTAAGGTTTTCTAGGTTCTTTGAGCATGCTGTCTCACTCTCAAGCAGAGATGGAGTGTCCTCGTTTCCGAGACCGGACAAACGGACGCTCAGCCAACCGGGTCACTTACTGAAGCTCGATGACGGCTCCGACTTCAGCGAACTTGGCCTTGATGGATTCGGCCTCTTCCTTGGTCACGCCCTCTTTGAGCGGCTTGGGGGCGCCGTCGACGAGGTCCTTGGCTTCCTTGAGGCCGAGGCTGGTGAC
>MEYF01000113.1:0-236 GCA_001775755.1 Candidatus Aminicenantes bacterium RBG_19FT_COMBO_65_30
CAACAGGTTGCTGGGCTTAGGGCCGGAGCTCCCCGCTTCTATGCTCGGGATCGTGATTCCCGCGTCCATGACGGACGGATCGGCCGCGGCCGGCGGGGAGAGGCGGAACTCGATCTCGGAACCTTCGCCGATTGAGACCGGCACCAGGAACCTCTTCTCGACCTCCTTCCCCGGCGAGGGGGGCCACGCGTTCGAGAACAGCTCCCGCACGCTGCCGTTCTTTTCGGTCACCGAGG
>MEYF01000113.1:301-1194 GCA_001775755.1 Candidatus Aminicenantes bacterium RBG_19FT_COMBO_65_30
CCGGCCACAGGGCGATCGATTTTCCAGAGCAAGGAAGGGCTCTCAGGCTCGAGGCGCAGGAGATAGCGCTCGCGCGCCAGGAAGAAGCTCCTGCCCTCAAGTCCCGAGGGCTTCAGGACCGGTGAGACGCGGTCGCTTTCCCCCCGGACATAGGATGGGAGGCTGCCGAAACGGCGCCATAGCGCCGCGCCCGAAATCGCCGCCACGGCCAGCACGATGATCCCGACGAAGGCCCTCTTCCGGCTAACGGAGCGCCTTTTCGTAGTCATCATAAACGGTCTCTATATCTCAGCATAACATAGCATTTGGCGCCGAGGCCTGTCAAACGGACCGGCCGCGGATGGGCGGGCGTTCAGGGCTCTTGGCCGAGGGACCGGAGGAGCTTCCAGAAGCGGGCGTTATTCGGGCTCGACCAGGCGTGACCGCGGGGCGGGAGGTCCCGGAGAAGGATCGTCCGGTATCCGTCCTCGCGGTAGACGCGCTCCGATTCCTCGCAGAAGGCGATGAGGTTCTCGTAGTCGCCGGCGTTGTAACAGAAGACCACGCCGAACCGCGGTCCCTTTTCGGCCGGCCGGAGGACAACACCTTCGGGGCTTACGTAGGCCTGAGAGTGGGACAGGACCGCGCTGTAGAAGCGCGGCCGCCGGTTGGCCAGGTTATGGCTGAAGACGGCCCCTGCCGAGATCCCAGCAAGGCAAATGCGGCCCCGGTCCAGAGGATAGCGCTCGACGACCGTATCGATGATCTTCTCGACCCCGTCGATCTCCTTCCCGGTGAGCCATCCCTTGGAGGGGCATTTCAGGAATGTGTACTCGTACAGGGCCGTGGGCACGAGCAGGGCGATGCCGTGGTCGCGGCAGAAGGGGATGAGGCCCGTCTCTTCCACCGGGCTC
>MEYF01000113.1:1287-1501 GCA_001775755.1 Candidatus Aminicenantes bacterium RBG_19FT_COMBO_65_30
GGGAGGAACAGGCGGTATTCCCGGGGATTGCCCGAGTCGTCGGTCACGGCGTAGGGCGTCTCGAGGAGCCGTGAGTCCGGCGCGTCCCGGCATCCGGTCACGGACACCGTCGCGAACAGGATCATGGCCGTCGAAACGATGCCCGGGAAGCCGAGGGTTCTCATCGCGGCACCAGGGACCTGCCGACAGACGGCCGGCGGTCGATATCGGGGCG
>MEYF01000113.1:1573-2172 GCA_001775755.1 Candidatus Aminicenantes bacterium RBG_19FT_COMBO_65_30
TGTGTCGAGCGCCTGGACCCGGAAATAGACATCCTCCAAGGGGAATCCTGAGAAGTCGATTCCGTTTGTGCTGGTGACGGCGACATGCCTGAGGGACGTCGGAGAGGGCCCATATTCCACCCGATAGCCCGAAAGGTCGGATTCGCAGCCCGGGTCCCAGCGGAACCGCCGGACGAGGGTCCACTCCGTTGAGGCGTTCTCGACGCCGGTCGGGACGAGCGGGGGATAGGCGGCCAAGACGCCCGCGAACAGGCCGGCGATGACGATGTGACCGGCCGGGCTCGGATGATTGCCCCCGATGTCCTCGAGGAGGGCCTTCCACCCGTCCGGGGGATTGGCCGTCATGAAGGTCCCGTGCGTGTCGATGAACCCGATCCCTTTCTCGGCCGCGAGCCCGGCGGTCCCCAGGTTGAACGCGGCGATGTTGTTCCGGACGAACGGACGGTCTCCGAAGACGTCCTTGCGCGGCGGGATGGTTGAAACGATGACCCTCATGCCCCGTTCCGCGGCGGCATCGATGATGTAGGCGAGGTTCTCCAGGCTGGAATCGACAGAGAACCGGCCGCTGATGCAGTCGTTCGTGCCCAACATCAGGACGA
>MEYF01000113.1:2193-2325 GCA_001775755.1 Candidatus Aminicenantes bacterium RBG_19FT_COMBO_65_30
CGAGGTCAGGATCGACCCGCAGGGCCCCGTCATAGGTCGAATCTCCGGGAACCCCCAGGTTGAGGGGAAATGCCGGGCCGTAGAACGTCGCCAGCTCCTCCCTCATGCGTTCCGGGTAGGCCAACTCGGGGT
>MEYF01000113.1:2331-8988 GCA_001775755.1 Candidatus Aminicenantes bacterium RBG_19FT_COMBO_65_30
CTCCTTCCAGGTCCACCATGCGCATTTCCCCGTAGGTGATGCTGTCGCCGAACGCGACATAGGTGTTCGCCGGCTGGCAGTCCTGCTCGTCGGGAGTCGGGACGTCTGCCCTCGGCTCTTGGCCCCTGAGGGGCTCGCGGCCCAGCAGGCGGAAAGCCCTCTCGCCGTGGCCCAGCAGGTATCGGGCTCGGTCCCTGAGGCTGATGGCCCGGAGGAGGATCCCGCCCGGACCGGCCTCCGTCGTGAACCCTTTCTCGGACCAGGCCGTCCGGGTGACGTTCGTGAGGCTATCCGCCACCAAGTCGAAGAAGAAGACATCGTCGTTGTCGGATTCATTCCCTAGGAAGACCAATCCGGCGGGCCTTCCTGCCTGTTCGACGAGGACAGGCGATCCGGCGAATTTCAATCCCGGGAGGGGAAAGAGGAGAGACGAGCTCGTCTCGGAGTCGTAAAATCCGAGGCCCGTATGCCCGTCCTGGTAGTTGACCCAGAGGATATAGAACCGGTCTCCGGAGACCTGGACGATGGGGAACAGGTTTTCGCCCCCCGCCCCGCCCAGGACGATCTCGCTCTTCCCGTCAGAAAGGACGACGAAGCTTTCTCCGGACGGCACGCAGCGGACGACCAGCCGATAGTCCTTTCCGCCGGATTTGAACGAGACGGGGTCCCATGGCTCTGTTTGTGGATAGGCGGCAGTCGTCAGGACGAGCAGGAGGAGGGCGCCTCGGCCCACGCTCAACGCAGTCATAAAAGTATTATATCGGAACACAGGTCCAACTCCAATTTTTAGTCGTCTTTCCGCTTGCCGGGGCGGGATGCGTCCGATATAATCGTAGACGTGAGAAGAGCCTGCGCTACACTTGCGCTCGCCTCGATCCTCCTGGGCGTGAACGGCTGTGGGAACCCGGCTCCCTCGCGGGACCTGCCGGCGACTTTCGTCTGGGCCAAGGACCAGTCCGTGATCGATCCCGCCTCCGGCCGGACCAACGTCTGGGGCGGCTTCGAGGTCAAGGATGGGGCCTTTTTCGCCGTCCGGAACACGGCTCGTTTCATCCTCTGGAGGACGGCTGCGGTCGAGAGCCGGATCTCGCTCGAGTACGCCCTTCTGGGGAAGCCCTGCCGCCTCCTGGTCAATAAGGCTGCCGTCGGCGAGCTCGCGCCATCGCCGCGACGCACTGCCGCCGAGTTCGGCGTCCGGCTGAACGCCGGCTTTAATTTCCTGGAATTCGACAAGACGAGCAAAGATGTCCTGACAGTCCACGCGGTCCTCGCGGGCCCGCGGGAGCCCCGCCGGCGCCGCCACCTCGAGGAAGGCGAAACCCTGACTGTGGGTACTGAAGGGGCCTCCAGCCGCCTCGTGTTCCGGGGGCGCGGGGTCCTCGGGATCGCCGAGGTCCTGTTCCACGAGGGCCGCAGAACCGCCCGGACGTTCGACCGGAGAACCAGCCTCCTTTCGCGGAGGATTGTCCACGCGTTCGACGATCCGTCGCCCGGGTTCGTTACGTTCACGGCGAGGTCCGGGAGCTTCGACGTCGTCGAGAATTCGGTCGTCCGGATCCCGGCCGCCCCTTTCCCGGGGAAGGTCCCGCGGTTCACGGGCTCGCCGAACGTCTTCATCTTTCTGCTCGACGGCTGCCGCCCGGACCATCTGGCGGTCTACGGCTACGCGCGGCCGACGTCGCCGAACCTCGACCGATTCGCCGCGGACGCCGTCGTCTTCGAGAAGGCCTACGCCAACGCGTCGTTCACACGCTCCAGCGTGGCCACGCTGTTCACGGGCCTGTACCCCGAGAGCCACATGGTCCGGGTCATGACGAACAAGCTCTCCAACCGGCTCCTGACCATCCCCGTCTATCTGAAGGCCAAGGGCTACAGGACGTCCCTCTTCACGGCCGCGGGTAACATCTCGGAGAACATGGGCTTCGCGCGCGGGGTGGACGACTATTTCCCCAATATCGGGGAATGGCGCCGGGCGGAGGGCGGGACCCTGCCCCGCCGCTTCGTGGGCTGGCTCGACCGCGAAGGCCCCCTTTTCAGCTACTTCCACTTCAAGGAACCGCACCTTCCCATCGTCCCCCCGCCCCCGTTCCAGGATATGTTCTCCGCCCCGAAGGACCGGGCCTTCGACCACGGCGTCCTGGAAGAGTTCCAGAGGAAGATCCACGCCGAACGCCCTTTCGGCCCCGACGAGGTCCGGGCGGTCGTCGACAATTATGATGCGGCGATCGCCTATGTCGACGCCGAGCTCGGGAAGCTTATGAAGAGCCTGAAGGACCGGGGGATCTACGACGAGAGCCTGATCATCGTCCTATCCGACCACGGCGAATCCCTCTACGAGAGGGAATACTGGGGGCACGGGGCCAAGGTCTACGAGGAGACGGCCCGCGTGCCGCTCATCGTCAAGTTCCCTGCCTCGATGGGCCTGAAGGGGCGGGTCGAGGCCGTCGTCGAGCTGGCCGGCGTGTTCCCCACTCTGCTGGACCTCCTCGGCCAAGAGGTCGGGCTGGACGGGAAGAGCTGGCTCCCGGCGATCGCCGCCGCGGGGCCGGACGACGCCATGGCCGTGGCCCGCTCGTTCTCCAAGGCCGGCGACTTCGGGCTCCGGTGGCGCGACTGGTATGCCGTCGTGAACCTGGCTTCGGGCATGGAGACCCTCTACGGGCGCGCTAAGCCTGTCTTCAAGGAGATCAGGGCCGGAGCGGAGGACGACGTCCGGCTCCTGTTCAAGGTCAGGTTTCTTGATTGGCTCGGCCGGTTCGCCGAGGCCGATGACCGTCCCGTAACCGTCGACCTCCGGTCGCTTCCCAAGAACGAACTGGAGAACCTCCGGTCCCTGGGATATATCAAATGATCACGGATGGAGTCTGACATCTCCATGAGAAGGACGCGTTTCGCCGCGGCGGCGCTGCCGCCCCAGAGGGTTCCGCAACGATACTACCGGCCCTAATCCGGGACGCGATACAGGGTCATGGTCGTGTCCCAGACCTTGAATTTCCGGACCGGCTCAAGGCGTGCCGCCTTTTCCGGAAACCGCCGGCGGATCCAGCCCGCCTCGGCATCGCCGAACCTGTCGAGCACGATGAGATGCGTCGGCTTGAACCGGGTGAACGGATCCCGGTCGTTGAACCAGTTCTCGTAGGCCAGGAGGGACCTGAACGGCGTCCCCAGGGTCAGGCGCGGCGCCTCCTGGCCCATCACCACCGAGCCCGGCGGCAGAGTCTGCAGAAAACGGGAGGCCCTTTCGAGGTCGTATGTCGGGGCGCGGAAGAAATGCCGTTCGTAGAGGAACAGCGGACCAGCCAGCATCAGTCCCGCGAGCACGACCTCCAGAACGGGTCTCCGAGAGCCCTTGCGCAGGGTGAGATAGAGGATCGTCCCGGCGAGCGACAGATAGATGAGCACGCGGAGGCCGGGCGGGAACGTGAAGAAGGCCGACGGTCGCGAGGTCATCATCCTAAGGACGGGGAAAAGAAGCGCCGCGGGCACGAGCGTCAGCAGCCAGAAGCTTCGGGCTTCCCTCCGGACGGCGTCCCGGTCCCTGAGGAGCAGCGAGCCGGCCAAGAAGAGGGCCGGGAGAAGGGGTACGTAATATCTCAGGGGACGATAGTTCAGGAGCCCCATGGAGAGGACCCCGCCGATGATCCAGAAGAGGACGAAGACGTCGACCGGCTCAAGCGGGACGCGTTTCGGCCGGACGAGCTTCAGCAGAACGAGGCCCCCGAAAAGGATGAGGAAGAAGGTGGCCGCCGGCGCCAGCTGAAGGTAGCGCGGCAGAGGATTGTAAACGAGGTTGGACCAGGCCTGGCCCACTGAACGGGGAAGGGAGAGGATCCCCCATCCGGCCCCGATCTTGCCGAAAGTCGGTCGGAACGCCAGGTAGATCCCGAAGAACCAGGGCAGGCCCACGGCCAGACCCCCGGCCAGAAACGAGAGGAGAAGCCGGCGGTCCGAACGCCTCCAGGCCTCGTAGGCGACGGCCAGGGCCGTCGAGATGAGGAAATAGGCGAAGAGATACTTAGAAAGGACTGCCACCGCTGTCGTCATGCCCAGGAAAAACACCGGCCCCAGGCGCCCCCGCGCCCTGACGAACAGGAAGAAGCTCGCCAGGAAGCAGAGGCTCGAAAAGTTCTCGAGGAGCCCGATCCTGTTGTACATCACTCCGTAAAAGTCCAGCGCGAACAGCGCCGCTATGCCGAGGCTCCGGGCGGAGTTCAGGTAGGCCCGCGTCCCCAGGGCGAAGAATAGGATCCCGGCGAGCCCCATAAGGACGCTGAGGGCCTTAACCGTCAGGATGGAGATGCCGAACATCTTGAAGGCCAGGAAGTAGACGAGCGTCAGGGGAGCGTTGTAGACGACGGGGTTCCATTCGTCCGTTATCCACCGGCCGAAAAGGATCTTATTGCGCGCGTTGTGGCAGTAGATGCCCTCGTCGAAGTAGATGCCCGCGCTCCCGGAGATCGTAGGGAGGAGGACCGGCGGGTCAGCTTTGATGTGCTGGAGCCTCAGGGCCGCGGCGACGACGAGGAGGCAGGCGAGCCCCAGGCCCTTCGCCCAAGCCTTCCGCGTTCCTTCGTTTCCTTTCATGTGGCGGCCTTTAGTCTTCCCCATAGATGTTGGCGGCCTCGCAGGCCTTTTGGAGGGTGGATAAGAAGTTCCTTTTCCGCTGCACGGCCAGAATGAGCATTCCTGCGGCGATTTTTCCTCATCCCTTCGTCAGGGATGATAAATCATGACGTGAATGGATGTCAAAGCAAACCGGGAAGTGAGCCAAGAAGCCGCCGGGAAGCTCAAGAGCACCCAGGCGCCTGTCTTTGTGTTCCGATAGAAAAAACCTGAACTATCCCGAGTTCCGAGTAAATCTTATTGTATCACCGGCATGACGAAGAGCATGAGATGCCCGGTGCTGGCCCGCCAGACGCCGTATAGATCCGTATCCGTGCGAGT
Organism: Candidatus Aminicenantes bacterium RBG_19FT_COMBO_65_30; assembly: GCA_001775755.1. Classification (GTDB taxonomy): domain Bacteria; phylum Acidobacteriota; class Aminicenantia; order Aminicenantales; family Saccharicenantaceae; genus RBG-16-66-30. The sequence continues at coordinate 7,276 of MEYF01000113.1, forward strand.
CATGGCGACCCGATAAGCCCCCTCTTGCTCGGGAATGCCCGCGGCCGGATCAACGGTGTTCAGAGTCCATGTCCTTCGGACGGGATCATAGAAGGAGGCTTTGACCTCGTTGGACCCGTCGGTTCCGACCTGTCCCCAGGCCACGACCGCCGTTCCGTCTTCCGCCGCCACGACGGCGGGGACGGGATCGCAATGCCCCAGGTCAAGGAAGTCGATACTGGCACGGGTGGGCACGGAGAACGACCCTCCGGGGAGTTTCTTCGAGTGGTCGATGCACATCTTCTGCAGAGGGCCGCTCCATCCTCCGATCGACCGGTGGACGACCCCGTTGCGATCGACATAGATTTCGCCGAACCCGTTGAGGGTGAGCTCGGGGCCCTTGGGAATCTTGACCTTGGAAGCATAGCTCAGCTTGCCCCCGCTCGGAGCGGTGCAGTAGTAAGCGTCGTTTTTGTCAGCCCCCATTTTTCCGACGATGCACCAGGTGGCATGGACGCGGCCTGTGGAGTCCGTGAACATCATCGGAAACGTGTGTTCCGGGAACTTGGGCGCAAAGGCCTGCAGCGCTCCCCACGCCCCGCCGGCTGCCCTTTTCTTGTAGTAGATCGTGAACCACATGTCGTTTTTCACGTTGTTGAAAACACCGAATAGGACATGGACCTGGCCGGCACCGTCCACCGCGCAGGCCGGCATGGATAATTGCTTGGTCGAAGAGGCCTGATAAACGGTCTGGGTGCGCCATCTCCCGGTGCTGTCTCGCCAGGAATGCATCAGCTTATTCCCATTCCCTCCTCCCTGGCACCAGGCGACATTGACCGATTTCCCGTCGGGCCGGACCGAGACATAGGGACGCCAGAATCGCGTGCTGACGCCCGTGGCCACCTGCACCTTTCCGGTCACGGCGTTGTTGACGATGCGCCCGTAATAGAGAACACCCTTGTTCGTCCAAACAAGATGAACGGCGTTCGTATTGTCCGCCCGGATATCCTGGGTCACCACGGTCACGTCGGGGCCGAGGTCGTAAATCAGGTATTGGGCCGCCGCCGGGATCGCCATCACGGACAAGATCGCCAGAGTCGTCAGGATTAATCGCAAACCGGTTTTTTTCGAATCACTCATGTTTCTCCCTCTAATCTCGTTTTTTTTCGAATCACTCATATCTCTCCCTTTATCTTCATTTTCTTTTTACCTGTCCGGGCAAAAAGTGTCAATCACCTTTTGGGGTGAACCCGGGGGTGATTCCGGTTTATCTCCATGACCCGAGTTTGACACGGCTTGATGCCAAGCCGATTATCCATCTCCCAGAGGCCATGTGGTTGATTATTAATAAGATACTATCTTAGACTTGTCAAAAAGGGGCTGCCCGTGTTAAACTCGGACAGGACGAATCGGATAGAATCCTGTATGATGATCAATTGGTGGAAAGTGACGGTTTAAAGAAGCCCAATCCAGAGAAAGAAAAAAACGAGGACATCCATGAAAAAGCACGCTACGAAGCTCATCGTGTTGGCTCTCATTTTCATGACTGCCGGAACGACGGCCGCTCTCCGGGCACAGGAAACGGAACAGCCCAGGTTCCGGCTCGGCGTCTACTTCGAAGGAGCCATGCTCAACGATAAGAACCTGACCACCTTCTTCCGCCACTCCCAGAGGAACCTGTTTGGGTTCGAGGCCTCTGTTCACGTCCTGTATAACATCGACGTCTGGGCTTCG
>MEYF01000114.1:0-1498 GCA_001775755.1 Candidatus Aminicenantes bacterium RBG_19FT_COMBO_65_30
CGCAGCGCGATGATTTGCGCGGCATCGGCTTCCTCGATCTTGCCATTACCGGCTTTCGCGAAGAGCGCATCTATGCGCGGCTGGAGATTAAAGTTGACGACGGACAGCAGAGCCGCGACTACGACGAGCAAAACGAATTTCAAACCCAAGGCCCAATCCGTCACGAGCGCGCCCAGCCCCAAACCCGCCGCGAAGATCAGCCACAGCCCGCTGACCAGCGCGGTCGCTTGGAAAACGTAGCAAGGGACGACGCGGCTCTTGACGACATTTTCCAAATACACGTCCACGCGATCACCGAGCGGCGGTCCCAAGCGCGCGCGCTGGTTCACTGCGACAAGCGCGTAAAAGGGCCACGACATCAAAATCGCGGTGATGATGTGGACGACGCGTAAAATGCTGACGAGTTCCATCGTGTCTCCTTCAAGGATAGGAATTATTTTATTCGCGCTCCGGCTGAGATCCTATTTCCAGGTCATGTCGTAACGCTTGACCTGGGGGATGCCCTCTTCGTTTTCCTGGACCATGCAGTAGAGCTTGTTCTTCTTTGAGACAAAGATCATCTCCCTCTCGGGGAGACAGAATCTCGTGACGTACCGGCCATCGGCGTCGAAGACGTCATAATAGAACCAGGGGCCGTCGTCTTTCTCTTCAAACTCATAAGTGCGGACAAACAGCCTATCCTGGTCATCGATGATGAAATAATAGACTGCCGGGAGATGGCTGGGAACGTCGAACGTGTAGCCGGCGGGGAGGCCCTGCTCGCCGAAAGAATCCTCGATGAGTTTGTCTTTCATGGCCCCCGTGGTCTTGATCGGGGCATAATCCTTGACGATCCTCCGGATCGTCTTCCCGTCCGCGTTCATGACCGTGAACTCATATTTGTCCGTCTGCGCGATCGTCCAGATCAAGTTGTCCTTCCCCGTCACCTGAATGGAGAACGACCGCGAAAAAGCCGTGAGAACCCGAGGCGCGCGCCGATCCTCGAACGAGGTCATCGTCGCCAGAGGCTTGAAGTCGGGGCTGAATCTGATCAGCTCCGAAACCGATTTCGTTTCGTCAAAGGTACGGGCGTCGGCGTAGATATTGTTCTGGGAATCGAATTTGAAGCGGATGAGGAATTGGTATTTTCCCAGGGGGATTTCCTTGACACAAGCGCCGTCGAGCGAAAAGAAGACGAATTTGGCGCTCGCGAAGTCCTCGATGACCAGGTTTTTCCCCGGGGTCATTTCCATTCTCAGGGGAGTATCGATCTCGCCGGGGCCTTTCCCCTTCTTTCCGAATGTCCGGAGATGCTTCCCTCTCTTGTCGTACACCCTGACCTTGATCTCTTTCATGTCCAGTGCGTAGATCGTCTCCTGATCGTCGACCTGGATGGACCGGAGCTGGGAAAACATGTAGTTCTCGTCGCCCGACTCCCGCCCTATCGTGAGGTCGTTCTTCAGGGTCAGCGAGGACGGCACTCCTGCGGACGGGATCGGCCTTTTCGGGTTATAGACAA
>MEYF01000114.1:1504-1921 GCA_001775755.1 Candidatus Aminicenantes bacterium RBG_19FT_COMBO_65_30
CGCCGTCCTTGGTTTTGATCAGTATCTTCTGCCCGGCGGCCGAACTCGGACGAGAACCGACGGCCAGGCCGGCAAGAAGAAACAACCCGAGACTGATTGCTCCCCAGACTCTGAATTTCATGCTCCCCCTTTTCTCAATGGAAGATGAGAACTAAGAACCGGAAGAATTTGCATGACACGCCGGGCAACCGGCTTTCGCACCAGGCCTGGAAATGTCACCGCCCCTCACGTAATGATGATATTCCCGGCCGAGGAGCAATGTCAACAAAACCCTGGGGAACCAATCCCGGGCCTCTCTAATTTGACTTCCCCTTTCGCCATGAGTTGTCAGTTTTCATGATCGGAGGGTGGCTGGATTTTGGCTTCTGTTGTTCGTCTCTCTGCTTAGCTCTCCAATCGCGCCGACGGCTGGCGTCG
>MEYF01000114.1:1939-28857 GCA_001775755.1 Candidatus Aminicenantes bacterium RBG_19FT_COMBO_65_30
GAGTATTTTCGCGAGACGGCGCCGGTTCTGGGACCGCTCCTGACACACCCAAAATTTTGCTTCGAGGAGTTCGCGCGGCGTCATCCGAAATCCTCACTTGTCGTACTCCGCCAGGAACTCACCCAGCGGCTAACCCAGGAACAGCGGTGCGGTAATATCGGCGCGGGGCCGGTGGGACCCATGGCCATCCTGCTTATCTCTCTCGGCCACACGATCGCGGTGTTCGAGCGGCTCGGCGCGCACAACGCCCGGTTCCCTGATACGTTCATCCAGGGCGCTGTGGAACGCCTGTGGCGCGGCCTCGCCCCTGATTGAGCGGATTTTTCGAACCACGCCTTCTATAGACTCCCGCTCCCCGTGATCACAAAATATTAGCTGCCCTTCATGGAGACGACCTTCGCGGAAGGAAGTTGGTCGGGACTATCCGTCAGCTACAAGCGCGCGGAGAAGTGACCCGGTGGGCGCGGGCGTGCGCTCCGGACCCGGCGATGAGGACGGCCGCGGGAAAAGGACCGCCCTGTCCGGATCAGCTTGCTCCGGTCAGCTCTTTATCGAGTTTCCGGCGTTCGCGGAGCTGGATACGCTGGATCTCGCAGACGTCATCCGGGATCTTCCCCAGGGGAGAGCCTGAGAGGGCCGCGGCGACGGGGCATACGGCGCAGGTCTCGAATTCAGGGCAAAAAAGACAAGGACCAAGACTGGTGGAAAAATTGTCCAGCGAGAGCCGGGCATATTTCGCCGCTACCCTGGGGATGGTTTTTTTCAGGCTGACCGCCAAGTCGTTTACCCGGCCGAAATAATACTTCCGGAATTCGGCGGTCTTCTCCTTGCCGCGGAAGAATCCGGGAAATAAGAAACAGCCCCAAAGCCCGCCATCAGGGGCGATGGCGAACCTGTCTTGCCCCCCCGCGCAGAAAAAAAAGCCTTTTCCCCGGGAGCCCTTGAAATTGGCGATGCCCACGTTCCCCGTTCTCCGGAAATTCTCTATGGCGACCTCCCTCAGGGCTTTCATTTCCGCCCTCAGTCTTCTCAGGGAAACCTTGGGCCAGCGCTCTATCGCCGAGATTGAGACTTGAACGCTTGGAACTCCCAGGTCGAGGATGATCCGGGCTGACTCGCTGAGATGTTGGACCGTGCCGGGCGTAAAGACGCTGTTGACCTCGAGCTGGATATCCGGGCAGGCCAGCAGTCTCTGGATGTTTCTGATGATTCTTGCGGAACTCCCCTCCTGCCGGCAAGTTTCCTGGGCGGTTCCGTCGAAACTGATTTCCAGGGCAAAACGGTATTTATTGAAAAGCCGGATTGCCTCGTCCGTGATCAGGCTTCCGTTTGTCGTGAGCGAGTATCGCGGCCTGGAGCCGGATTCTCGGCCGAGCTTCTCGGCGAAATAAACGGCCTTCTTTACGAGGCCGAAGCACAGGAGCGGCTCCCCTCCGTAGAAATTGAGGGAATATTCTTTGCCCAATCGAGGCAAAAAAAAACAAGAGCTTTTCGGAAGGTGGAAAAGTCCATCGTTTCATCGCTTTTGGCTGCGTAACAGTATCGGCAGCGGAAATTGCATCGATTCGTGAGAATAAAAGACAGGCCTCGGATTCTCATTTCACGGACGAGCTTGCCAGACTGCTATTTGGACCGGAAAGGATCCGCTATGGCTCCCTCACGATCGCCTTGTCGACAGGGCAGAAGATCCCCCTATTCGGCTGCGGCTCTCCCGAGAACGTCCGGTCCAGATAATCAAGGGCACGCGCCGCCCTGGTTTTAGTCTCTCCGACAGGAAGCGATTTCAGAGCCTCTCGAAGGACTCGCGCGCACTTCAGGACATTGGGCGTGGCTCTAATTGTTTTGCTTTTTGCCATTGGTCTCTCCCTTGAAGTTGAATATTTCCTTGAAGGCATTATCCTGCCTCATCTGACGGAAGTTGTCATCGAGGTCGATATATTTTTTAAAAATATAAAAATCTTTTTGGTTTCCGGAATTCTGCAGGAAAGCCTCGAGTGTCGCCTGGGCGAGGACGTTCTCGCCCAGTCCGGCCCAAATCGATGCCAGCTTGAGCTCCTTCTCGAAATAGACGAATTCAGCGGGCGATAAGTACTCGATCTCTTCAATGTTCTTTTTAGCCTTGGAAGCCTCGCCTTGCCCGGCCGAGATCATCGCCAAATAATACAGGGCGCCTATCTTGTACTCAAGAGAATCATCCAAAAGTTGCTCAAAAACCGACCTGCTTCGATCGAAATCCCCCATGTAATAATAAATCTCTCCTCTGAGAAACCGCGACATGCGGGTTTCATCCACTTTTTCAAGAATATCGCATACTTCCAATGCCTTGGCGAACTCCTTGTCGAGCAGCAAGATGCCGGCATAGATAACATTCCCAATGTCATAGGGATCAAGCCAAAAACTCCGCTCCTTGTATTCCAGGGCCATTCGGAAATCCCCGGTGTCCCCTTCTCTGCCGAACTTTTTGTAATAAAAATAGCCGATGATCGAATCAAGCCGGGCATGACTGCCGCATCTCTTGACCGCCTCCGCGACGAGCTCCTCGACCGAGGTCCAAACGTCTTCGGAAAACCCGGCTTCTTTGAGGATTCTTACCGTAATGAGAGCGCCATAGTATTCCGGCAGGTCAGGAGCAAGGACCCGGGCTTTTACAAGAAGCTCTTCGGCCTTGTTGAGCCAGGAAATATCGAATTGCCAGTTGAAGTTCACATAGTTCGCATAACAAGAAGCGAGCCCGATATAGGCTAGGACAAAAGTGGGGTCGATCTCCTTAGCTTGAGAAAACAGCTTTATCGCCAGCTCATTGGCCTCGGGCGTGAACCGCCCGGTATAATATTCCCCTTGGTGGTAGAGCTGCCAGGGGTCATCACTTCCCGAGTTAAGACGGCCGAGGATAAAATCGCCCTTGAGATAGCTGTCCAGTGCTCGGTAATCCTTGGTATAAATATTATTCCTGGCCAAGGTCCCGCCGCTTATCTTCAGGACCTTGTGGATCGCCGCACAAATGCTCGGCGGGATGGCCAACGCTCTTTCGACCGGTTCCAAGAACGGCGCCGCCCAGATGATCGAACCGCCGTTGGCCCGGACAAGCTCGACGGAGACCTGGATCTTGGGATTCCCCTTCTTGACCTCTCCCCTTAAAACGTAGTCGGCATTCAATTCATCACCGAGCTTTTCTGCGTCCCCGAAATTCTCGGGGGACCGGCGGATGCTAAACGCCGGAATGACTCTCAGCTTATCCGGAACCGGGAGATTTTCAGCAATTGCGCGAGTGAGTACTTCGGAAATATATTCGTCGTTCTCCGAGGAATCGAGACTTTTCAGCGAAGCGACGGCGACCGAAATGGTCCTTCCGCTGGAAGTGAACGGTTGCCACTTGGCGATCGCGATTACCGACAACATGGCAAATAAGGAAAGGCCGCCGTAGATCAGACGCCTTTTCATATGGACTCCGTTCTTGAGCAGAGCCTGATACCGCGCTTTCTCCTCCAGCCATTTATCGATTTCGTCTTTATAGGCAAAAACCTTCGACTTGGGAGATTTGTCGTCGATACGATATACCGGCAGGCCAAGCTCTCTCGCCCAGCGATAACACGTCCGGACTTCGCGATGGAGATATTGAGCGATTTGCTTCCAAGAACCGAGAATTTCCCTGCCGGAGTCCAGGACCACCTTTCTCTCCTTTCAACTAATTCTAGTTCAATGAATTAGCTTTAGTCAAGACAGGCGCATTCCCTCTCTCGACGCCGAATCCCCCCTGCTAACCATGCCGATACTGTATCGCCGGCCGGGGGGCACTGTCAATAACCACGAAAAGCCGCGAAGACCGGCATTCATGGATCATGGCGGAAAAACAGACGCGGCGGCGCGTCCGGGGCGCCCGGCCCGCGTCACCACTTCTTGTATTTCCAAAAAATGAGGAACCCCACCATGGAGACGGCGCCCAGGCCCATGATGAGCCAGAAGGCCGGGTGCTCCTTGAGGCCGAAGGGCAGCGTCACGTTCATGGAGAAGATCGAGACGACGAGCGTCGGCACCATGATCGAGATGGTGATGATGTTGAGGGTCTTCATCAGGACGTTGAGGTTGTTGCTGACGATGGAAGCCCGGGCGTCCATCAGGCTGGCCAGGATGTTGGAGTAGACCTCGGCCTGCCGGTAGCACTGGTTGTTCTCGATGACGATGTCGTCGAGGAGCTCCAGCTCTTCCTGGGTGAAGTCGAACCGCGCCGCGTTGTGGCGGATCTTCTCGATGAGGGCGCCGTTCGAGTTGACGGCGTTCTGGTAGTAGACGAGGCTTTTCTGGAGGGCGAAGAGGTTGATGAGATACTTGTTCTCCATGGCCTTGTTGATCTTCTGCTCGACGTCGTCGGCGATCGTGTTGATGACCCGCAGGTGCTCCATGAAGTGGAAGATGGACCGGTAGATGAGCCGGATCATGAGCTCGCGGACACTTGCGACCTTGGCCAGCTGTTTCCCCTCGAACAGGTTGGTGTCTTCGGCCACGACGAGGATGAGGAGCTCGCCGAAATAGAAGACGCCCATCGTCGAGGCCTTGAAGAGGAGCTGGTCGTCGCCAGAATAGTTCTTCGGCCGCTTGTAGATGAAGGCGATGTGGTTCGGCTCGCACTCGAGGCGGGCCTGCTCGTCGGGGTCGAGGGCGGAATTGAGGGTGTGCTCGTCGATCTGGTACGTCTCGACGAGGCGGCGCTTCTCGGCCTCGTCGGGATTGACATAGAGCAGGACGGGGGCTTTTTCATCGGCCGTCTCGACGATCTTGGAGTTTTCGATCTGGTAGCGTCTGAGCATCGACGGACTCCTTTCGGCAAGATTCAAACGTCCTATCAAGGATTATGCTTCCGCCGGGCGGGAAATGGCAAGCAGAAACCCAGGACTCATTTCAGATATTTCCAGAAGTACGGCTCCGAGCCGCTCCGCCGTACTTCTGACGGTCGCTCCGGGGACTCCGCTCCCCGCCGCTCCCGCCGGCCGGAAGATGACAAGCGGATCCGTCTTTTTTTCCGCCCGCGCCTATTCGAGCTTGACCGTCTTGACGATCTTGCCGCCGTGCCGCGATTCGTACCGGAGGGTGACCTCGCCCTTCCCTTCGACCAGGAACTGGTGCTCGACCTTGCCGAAGCCGGGAACGACCAGGAACTGGACCTCGGGCCTGTCCTTTCTATAGGCGACCTGATCGCGGTAGGGGTCGAGGAGGAGGCCGCCGGCGACGACCTTGGCGCCTGTCCCACTGACCTTGAGCATGTCCTTGGGATAGAGGTTGGTCTTTTGGGCGAGATAGCTCATCGTCGGCATGGCCTTGGTGTTGGCGAGACGCGTCCGGATACGGAAGAGGTTCCCGCCCAGCGCCTTGACCTCGATCGTTTCGAGGCCGACCTCGGGCAGGTGCTTGGCCGTGAACAGGACGGCCATGGCGTTACGGTGGACGAGGTCCTTGATCATGAAGGGCGCGCCGAGCCGGGAGCTCATCTTGACCCAGCCGCCGATCTCGATGTCGCCGTAGTCGGGGTGCTTGAAGGGCTTCCAGGGCTTGTAGAGCTCGCCCTGGACGACGTTGTCGCTGAACTTGATCCGTTCGCGGTCGGAGATTCTTTCCGAGAAGATGTCGCGCACGGCCTCCTCCCGGGGAGTTCCGGGCTCGGGCCTTTCCGAGACGCCCTTGAAGGCCTCCGAATCGCCTGCGAAGACCTCGGCGCAGTAGAAATAGGCGCCCATCGTCTGGGTGGCCCACTCGCCGGAGTCGCCGTAGGTCGTGTAGAGGTCCTTCCAGGAGATCATATAGCGGTAACCGGGCATGATGCGCTCGCCCTGCTTGCCGAGATAATCGTAGACCGCGACGTCCTGCGGCGGGTATTCGCCGAGCCCCTTGCGGCTGGGGCCGCGGAGGATCATGCCCCCGTTGTTGTGGAAGGACCAGACGAAGGCGATGTTGGTTTTGGTCATCGTCCACTCGGCCAGGCCCTTGAGCCCGACCCCGGAGAACGGGTATTCCCCGGAGCCGCTCTGGACGTACGACGGCGCCCAGTCGAAGCCCCAGTTCCGGTTGGGGTCGACGTAGCCCTCGCCGTCCTCGTTCACCCGGCCGTCGCCGTCGTTGTCGAGACCCTCTTCGCCGAGCATGGACCACTCGCCCTTCTCCCCCGGCTTGATGCGGACCATCAGCCGCGGGTCCTCGGGGTCGGTCTTGAACTGTCCGAACGGGTCTTTCTTGCGCATCGTGCAGATGTTGCCGTCGCCGTCGAGGTCGTCGGCGTTATCCTCGTCGAAGAGGCCGTCCTTGTCGTCGTCGACGGGGATGCGCAGGCTGCGGTTGCTGTCGGGGCTGTTGGCGTCGGCCATGAAGTGGTAGCGGCCGTCGACGTTGACGACGGGGACGACGTAGAGCGCGGCCTTGTCCACGAGCTGGGTCATCTCCGGGTTCTTGCCGTAGCCGCCGAGGATGTAATCAAGAAGGTACAGCGAGATGTCCCCGCCTTGGATCTCGTTGCCGTGCATGTTGCCGTCGACGTAGAGGCCGGGCTTGTCCAGCGCGGCGCCCGTCTTGGGGTTGTTGACGGTCAGGGCCATGATGGGCCGGCCTTCCTCGCTCTGGCCGACCGTTTCGAGCGTTGTCAGCTGGGGATAGGCTTTGTTGAGAGCGCGGAGGGCTTCGTAAACCTGGTCCAGGGTGTAATACTGATCGAACCTCAGGGGAACGGTGATCTCGGATTTCTGCGCGGGGAGGGTCGACGCGAAAAGCATGATCAAAAGTGCGAAACCGGCGAGCTTTTTCATTTTGCACCTCCCAGGTCGACCGCTCGGGAATCGCCCCAAGCGATCTTCGTCTCCGCTTTGACCTCGAGCTTGACGGGCTTGGCCGCCCGGACGATCCAGGTCACGAGTTGGGCGCCGTGGGCCGGCACGGCCGGGACGAGGCTCCGTTTCTTGCCTTCGACGATGTCGAACCCCTGCCCGCCCAAGCTGACGATGACGGGGAGGACGCGCCCGTTGCGCCGGCCCATCGCCGTCGGGTAGGGCAGGTCGCCCGTGTTCTCGATCCAGACCTTGACTTCATAGACGCCGCCGCCCAGCTTTTTCACCGCGGTGTCGGCGATCTTGATGCGGGCCATCTTCTTGGCCACCTCGAGCGCCCACGGGACCTGGCCTTTGACGAGGCCGTCGATCATCTTCGCCGGCGGCGTGTTGTCGGTGAAGGGCACGGCGCCGCCGATCTCGACGTCGCCGAGGGTCGGGTGCTTGAACGGCTTCCATTCGACGAAGCCCGTCTTGCCGAGCTCCTTGTCGCTCCAGGCCAGGAGGGCTTTCTCCTTGGGGTCCATCCCCTCCGCGCTCGGCTTCTTGGGCATCTGCTTCATCATCTCGGCCATCTTCTTGGTGTCCATCATGCCGCCCTTGAGCCCTTCGATGACCTGCTTGGCCTTGAACTGGTCGGGCGCGCCGGAGGCCTTGAGGAAGGCGTCGATCTTCTCCTCGCCCAGGGCGATGAACTCGTCGTTGGTCATCTTCTCGAGCTTTTCGGGCGTGATCTCGTCGGCCGCTTTCTCCTCCTTGACCTCGGGCAGGGTCCAGAAGTCCAGGGCGAAGGACGGCAGGCCGAGGTGGTAGTAGGCATAGAGCTCCAGCGAGCCGTCCTTGTCGGGCGCCGGGTCGAGCCGCTTGCCGTCAAGCTTCGCGGCCTTCAGGAATTCCTTGTATTTCTCGGAGAGCTCCTTGTAGAATTTGAGGTCGTCCTCGAGGGGGTTGACCGCGGCCCCGAGCTCGAGAAAGCCGGCGACATCCGACTCGGAGAGTTCGATGCCGGGCGGGACGAGAGGCCGGACGAGGTCCATGATCTCGGCGAGCGTATAGGTCCGGGTGGGGTCGGCGTTGATGAAGCCGGCCACCCGCTCGGGAACCTTGATCTGGTTGAGGTCGGCGTCCCCCTTCCGGCCGGCGCGCGGCGGGGCCAGGCAGAAATTCGCCTCGCCGAAGACGAAGGCCAGGCCGACCTCGCGGTGGAGGTCGAAGAACTTGAGCAGGGCGAAGGTCTCCGCCTCGCTGCCCGGCCAGGGGCCCGAGTCCGGAGCATGGTATTTGAAGAGGTGGGGGAAGGCCGTGCCGACGTTGACGCCGCCGGGCCCGTCCTCGTTGTACTGGCCGTCGCCGTCGTTGTCGAGACCCTCGGGATAGAGCTTCCAGACGCCCTTCTCGCCCTTGGCCCCGTCGGCCTTCTTCATCAAGCGGGGCTCGCCGGGGACGGCGATCCAGACACCCTCGGGGTCCTTGGCCCGCATCTGGGTGATGAGGCCGTCGCCGTCGAGGTCTTCGGCTCCGTCCTCGTCGGTCTGGTCGTCCTGGTCGTCGTTGCGGGGCCGGGCGTTGCGCGAGTCACGGCGCTGGGGCTTGCCGAAATAGGCCGCCGCGGCGTCCGGATTGCCGCAGGCGAGGATGTACCACGTCCGGTCGGAGCGCATGTCGGCCTTCTCGCAGACGAGCTTAGCCAGGTACAGGGCCGCTTCGCCGGAGATAGGGACCGTCCCCTCCATGTTGGCCGCGACGAAGACCGCGGGAAGAGTCTTAGCGGTTTTCCCCGTCTCCGGGCCGACCTCGAGCACAGCGAGCTCGCGGCCGCCGGGGCTCTTGGCCAGGATGTGGACCTTGGCGAAGCCGGGGTTGGCCCGGGCCAGGTCCTGGAGGGCCGCCGTCAGCTCCTCAGGCCGGCGGTAGCGGTCGAACGACGGGTCGGCCGCGACGAGCGGCGCCAGGACCAAGCAGAGAAGGATGAGCGGGATGAAGTATGAGATTCGGCGAATGATCACTTGCGGATACCTCCCTGAGAGGGTTGTGCCGGGCCGCACTCGGCGCGGGTCGGATGGAGGCCCGGAGTCAGTCATTCTCGCAAAATATGCGCACAAAATCAACGCGGCGAGACCACTCCTTAATATACGCAGCGTTGATCGCGAAGGTTCCCTCGGAGCAATGCCAGGAAAATCCTTGGGGGCCGTCTCCGCCCGCTGCGGTGAAGCGAGCCCACTCTCAAACACTCGGGGCATTCCCGCCGTCGGCCGCAGAGGGACCTCCTCTCATCGAATCCGGCCCGGGACCGGCGTGAAAAATCACCGCAGCGAACGAAGGCGACCCCCGAGGCGCCTGCCCGGCCTCATCTCGAACCGCTCCTCGTAGTTGACGTTCCCTCCGGCGAAAAGCTATAGTTCCGGCGGAGGGAGGCCCCATGGGAGAAGAAGCGAAAGTCATCTGCGGAGTGTGTAAGCTCGCCAAGAATCCCGATGAGGTTGTGCCCGGCCAGGCCGTGCGGGCCGCCATTGCGGATCTCATCCGTAAGGACCACCCGGATTGGAACCCTGACAACCCCATCTGCCGGGACGACCTGAACCGCTACCGGGCCCAGTACGTCCAGGGCGTTCTCGAAGATGAGAAGGGCGACCTGTCTGTGATCGAGGCCGAGGTCATCGAGAGCCTGAGTGAAGGAGAGGTCCTGACCCGTAACGTAAACATGGAGTTCGAGGAAAAGCGGACCGTCGGGCAGCGCATCGCCGACCGGTTGGCGACGTTCGGCGGCAGCTGGAAGTTCATCATCATCTTCATGAGCGTCCTCTTCGGCTGGATCGTTCTCAATTCCATCGTCCTCATCACCCACCGTTTCGACCCCTTCCCATTCATCCTGCTCAATCTCATCCTCTCCTGCCTCGCCGCCCTCCAGGCGCCGGTCATCATGATGAGCCAGAACCGGCAGGAGGCCAAGGACCGGCTGCGCGCCCAGCATGACTACCAGATCAACCTCAAGGCCGAGATCGAGATCCGCGGCCTCCACGAGAAGATCGACCATCTTATCTTCAAGCAGTGGCAGAGGCTCCTGGAGATCCAGGAGATCCAGACCGAGCTCATGGGGGAGCTGTCGGAAAAGCTACGCGGGCAAAACGGCGAGCGTCCCAGGGAATAGCGAAGGGCCCTAGAGCGATTTCGGCGCTTCTTTTTTTCTCTCGATCCGGATGTTAAGGCGGGCCTGGAGATACTCGACGGCCGAGAGCACGGATTTTTCCAGGATCTGGCGCTCCCTGGCCAGCGGGGATTCCGCCTCTTTGACGACCCCCTGAAATCCGTCCGGAGCCGCGGTAATGGATTTGAGGGTGGCCAAGGCCGCCGCTCTCTCCCCGGGCGTCGGCGAAGGTTCGCGCCGGAAGACCTGGAAAACGAGCAGCGCGGCGGCGACAACGACCAGGACCGCCGCAGCCGCCGGGAAGGGGTGAAGGAGGAGCCGGCGACGGGGGATTTCCCGTTTCCTGCGGTCGGCCCGGTCCACGACCCATTTGGCCTCGATCAAAGGGAAGTCCGGGACCGCGGCGAGGAACGCGGGCCTTTCTCCGGAGAGCCGCGAAGGAAGGGAGGCCGCGAACCGGTCGTATTCGATACAGGCTCCGCACCGCGCGGCGTGACGTTCGGCGAAGCGCGGCCTGCTTTTTCCCCGGTCTTCAGCCCTCGAGATCAGCCAGCGGGTCAGATGGCAGAACATCGTCTTTCTCCTTTGCCTCATCCGAGCGTCGTATCCTCTGCAGCCGCGGTCTTCGTCGCCGCCGCCGCCCGCGCCGGGGCGGGGCCGACTCGTTTCATGAGGTTCGTCCGGGCCCGGTGCAGGAGCAGGCGCACGGCCAGCCGGCTCCTGCCGAGCACGCCGGCGATCTCCTCGACGGTCATGTCCTCGCCGTAGCGCAGCCAGAGCGCGCGGAACTGGTTCCCGCCGAGCGTCCGGGCCGTGTCCCAGAGGCCCTTCGTCCCGGTCTCCCCTGAGGCTCCGACCGTCGGGTCCGCCAGGTTCCCCGCTACCTCCGCGTCGAGTCTCCCCGCCGCGATCTCTTTCTTGCGATAGGAGCTGATGGCCAGCCGGTTGGCCGAGGTGTAGAGCCAAGTGGAGAACCGGAACGCGGGGTCATAGCTCCGGATGTTCCGGAAGAGCTTGAGGAACGTCTCCTGAACCATGTCCTCGGCATCCTGGTCGCTCCCGAGGCGGGGGCGAAGATAGACGAAAAGCCGGCGCTTGTAGCGGCGCGCCAGCTCCTCGAAAGAGCGGCGCGAGCCGGCCCGCGCTTCCCGGGCCAGCTCTTCGTCGGTCTTCTCTTCGATCGGGTCGACGTCGACCATGCACTCCCCGGGGCCCCGGCCGGCCGGGGCCAGGACGGCTTCCAGACCGGTCCTCAGTCGAACAATCTGTCGAGCCCACGACCGCGCGACATCAGGTCCGCGATCTCACGCGAGGGCCGGTTGAATTCCAGGCGGACGGTCTTCCCGTCCAGTTTAACCTGGACGCCCTCGACGAGGGACACGATCCTGGCCATGTCGCCCCGCCCTTCGCCGAGCCGGGCCATGGCGATAAGGCCCTGGACGACGTCGGCCATGTTCTTGGCGCTTTCGGGGGAATCCGCGGTGACCTGGAGCCGGACCAGGAGGTTGTCCTGTTTCTCCTGGGCCAGGAAGAACATCCCGGTGGCCTTCTCGACGATCTTGGACTGATTGATCTCCTTGCCCAGGCCGGCCAGGTCCCCGACAACTCCGCTGAGAAAGGCGCTCGAGGGAACGTCCTTGAACGCCGCGTTCAAGTTGGACGCGGCGAAGGTCTTCGTCTTTCCAGCCGCCGTGTCCAGGACCTTTTCGATGGCCTCCCGGCTCTCGGAAAAGACGATCAGGCCGTCGTTGATGAAGGCGCCGTATTCGTCGCTGCCGGTCGAGTAAAGCGTATAGGAGCCGTAGGGAGTTTCCTGGTGCTCCTTGTCGAGGGCGATGAAGGCCAGGAGGCCCGGCTTGTCAAATTTCCCCGCAATGGCGAAAACGGCCTGCTTCTCGCCGGGCTCCAAGCCGAAGACGGTCAGGCCGGTGATGTCCTTGGGCACGTCGATCTTGAGCCAGCGGTTGAGATCCCGGCTTTTGATCTCGAACCGGCCGTCCTTTTCCAGGTATTCGTAGAGCTTGGTGGCGACGAATTTTTCCATGTCCAGATGGGCGATCCAACGGGCGCCCTCGGGGACGATGGACGTCGGAACGGCGCCCGGCCAGACCGGGAGAACAAAGAACAGGGCGGCCGCCATGAGGGCCGCGATCAACAGAAGGCTTTTCTTGAACATCCGCATCTCCTTTGAGGCTGATTCCTACGCCCTGTAATACGCACCGGGAACCCGGATGTTTCACTCCGCTTCAGACGGCCCGGGCCTTACGGACGGCGGCCTGCCAACCCGCGTAAAGCCCGTCGGCCCGGCCTCGCGTCATGGCCGGCATGAACTTCCGTTCGTCGACCCAGAGCCGCTCGATCGCCGCCGTCGTTTCCCACAATCCGGCGCCCAGGCCGGCCAGGTAAGCGGCCCCGAGCGAGGTCGTTTCCACCGTCTTCGGGCGGACGACCGGGATGCCCAGGATGTCGGCCTGGAAGCGGCAGAGGAAATCATTGACCGAGGCGCCGCCGTCGACCCGGAGCTCGCGGACTTTTAGCCCCGACTCCTTCCGCATGGTCTCGAGGACGTCCCGGGTCGAATAGGCCATCGCTTCGACGGCCGCCCGAACCAGGTGGTTCCGGCCGGCGCCGCGCGTCAATCCGACGATCGTGCCCCGCGCCTCGGCATCCCAGTAGGGCGCGCCGAGCCCGACGAAGGCCGGGACGAAATAGACGCCGGCGTTGTCTTCGACCGCCCCGGCCGCGGCTTCCGACTCCGAGGCCGACCCGATGAGGCCGAGCTGGTCGCGCAGCCACTGGAGGGCCGCGCCGGCGACGAAGACGGACCCCTCGAGGGCGTAGACGGCCCTGCCGCCGGGGCCGCAGGCAACCGTCGTGATCAGGCCGTGCCGGGATTCGACGAGCTCCCGTCCGGTGTTGAGAAGGATGAACGAGCCGGTGCCGTACGTGTTCTTGATCGCGCCCGGCTTGAATCCGGCCTGGCCGAAGAGCGCCGCCTGCTGGTCTCCGGCGATGCCCATGATCGGGATGCCCGCGGGGAGCCGTCCCAGGCGGACCGTCCGGCCGAACTCCCCCGAGGACGGCAGGACCGTGGGCAGGATGCCGGAGGGGATACCGAAAAGGCGCAGGAGGTCGTCGTCCCAGTCGAGCCGCCGGATATTGAAGAGCATGGTCCGCGAGGCGTTGGTCGGATCCGTAGCGTGGCTGGCGCCGCCGCTGAGCTTCCAGAGGACCCAGGAGTCTGTCGTGCCAAAGGCCAGCCGGCCGCGCGCTGCGCGAACGCGCCGGCCGCCCCGGTCGAGGAGCCATTCCGCCTTGGTCGCCGAGAAGTAGGCGTCGATCGGCAATCCCGTTTTCTTCCGGATGAGCCGGCTCAGCCCCGGCCGCGCCGCGAGCTCGCGGCAGCGCCCGGCCGTGCGGCGGCACTGCCAGACGATCGCGTTGGCCGCGGGCCGGCCCGTTTTCCGGTCCCAAATAACGGTCGTCTCGCGCTGGTTGGTGATGCCGACGGCGGCGATCGCCCGCCCGGGGACCGAGGCCAGCGCCTTTTGGATGGTGCGGCAAACGCTCCGCCAGATCTCCTCGGGGTCGTGCTCGACCCAGCCGGGGCGGGGAAAGTACTGGGGGAATTCTTCGTAAGCGGAGGCGACGGCCCGGCCGCGCCGGTCGAAGACGATGGCCCGGCTCCCGGTCGTGCCCTGGTCTATGGCCAGAACGTGGCTCACGTCAAACCCGCTTGTCCGTCCAGCCTACGATATCCCGGAATACCTTCTCGCGGCCGAGGTCGATCGAGAGCGCGTGGAGCATGTCCGTGTACTCGAGGAGCGTCTTGTCGGCGAGCGCGATCTTCCCGAACATTTTCTTGCCGGCCCTCTCGTCGACGAGAAGGTCGATGCCCGGGATGAGGAAGAGGGTCGGGACCTTGAGATTCTTGACCAGCCTCCGGGACCTGGCTTGATCGGGCAGAAAATTGAACAGGCATCTCAGGCTGGCGACACGGAGCTCATCCGGGCTCGTGTTCATGACCTTGAGATATTCAGGGTCGCGGCAGACCATCTCCGAAGTGAAGGGAACGTCGACCATCAGGGTCGGGTAGAACAGCCCGAACAAAGCGAGCTTGACGTAGGCGCTGATGGGGAATTTCATCCCGTTCTTGAAGGACGGCGCGATCAGGACCTGGCCGGCGAATCGTCCCGGCAGGAGGCAGGCCAAGTTGAAGGCGAGCAGGCCGCCCATGCTCTCGCCGAGGAGAAAGACCTTCTTGCCGGGAAAGTCCCTTCCGATGATATCCCTCAGTTCGAGGATATCACGATACCAGATCCGGAAAGATCCGATATGACCTCGGGGCCGCTCCGGCGTCCGGCCGAAGCCGCGGAGCTCGACGGCGCAGGAGGTGAAGCCGCGCCCGGCGAAATCGCCGGCCAGGAAATCCCAGCGGGCCGAATGGGCGCCAAGGCCGTGGATGAGAAGAAACACGGCTTTGGGGGACGCCGGCGACGGCGCGGCGTCCCAGCGGCGGAAGAGGAACTCTGTTCCTTGGAGCTCCGGCATGGCCGGATTATAGCAGAGAGGGCACGACCGGCGAAAGCGGCAAGGCGCCGGCCCGCCTTCGGGAGGCTTGAATGAACCGGCCTTTCTCTGTATGATAAGAAAAATCCAAAAACAAGGAGGCCTGATGGGTAGAGGCAACAGAGCATTCAAAAGCGAAAAAAGAGGCAAGGAACTGAGGCGCCTCAAGAAACAGGAAGAAAAGCGGCTGCGGCGGCTGGGAAAGATCTCCGCCCCCGAGGGAGAGTCCCAGGAGCAGTTCACGCCGGACGAGGCGCCGGCGGCCCCGCCCAGCCCGAACGATCCCGAACGGGAAACGTCCTGAGGCCGTTCGCGAACGAACGAGATCATTCCCCTCCGGCCCGAAACCCCGCTCAGGGGACATCCCGGGGGCCGGACAACTCCGATAAGGGCCCGATGAGGTTCTCCGTCCGCCCGGCGAGAGCGTTCCTTCCGGGCATCCTGCTCCTCTTGGCGGCGGCGCCCGTCCTCGGCGGAGGCGGCCTCGAACGGGCCCTCTTCAAGGACATTCCGGCGACGGACCCCACGAGAGAGGTCATCCAGGCCGTCCTCGGCTCGCCGTTCTTCTCCATGCGCGGCGGATTCGCGGCCAAGGAGTGGGCCGGAGGAGGATACGGCGAGGCTTGGGAGCGGGCCCGGCGTTACTTTCCGAATAACACCTACTTCGTCCGGCCGGGGACGTACTTCATGACCCACGGATTCGGCCCCGACGGCAGGCTGTTCATGGAGGTCCACGAGTCGGCCTACCTCACGCTCTGCGTGGAGAACCGGCGGACTTTCACGGCCGGCTCCATCGTCGGCGAGTACGGCCGAATGCTCGGCGCGGCCGACGGCCGCGAAGCGGCGGCCTTCCGGGAGAAGACGGGCCGGCTCGAGCCCTTGTTCCGCGACGAAACGGCTCATCGAAGCCTTCGGAAAGCGCTGGGCGAGGCCCTCTACCTCCGGCTCCTCGAGGAGCTCCGCGAAGAGAATTACCACATGCTCGCCGGCGGTCTGATGCACGAGGGGATGCACGCCGGGATGGACGACGCGCTCGTCGCCCGCATCCAGGCCGAGTTCAAGTCGGGCGGGCGATCCGTCCAATGGGACGAGATGCGGGCCTTCATGGCCGAAATGGGCTGCCATGGGCCTTTCTGCAAGTGGGCCGAAGGCGACATCGCCGCGAGCTGGAGTAAGGTCAAAGATCTGCTCGGGGAGCTCGAAGCGCTGCGAAAACGGCCCCGGCTTCGTCCCGGGCCGGACGAGAGGAGGTTCGAAAAGACCAGGGCCAAGGCCTGGGTTTTCGCCGCCCTCGTCCGTCTGAGGATGCGCGAGGTCTGGCAGTCGGCCCGGCGCATGCGGGGCCTCCTCGAAAGCTTTCGGAAGGACTACATCAAAGCCGAGCCTCCCGCCGAAGTCGACGACCTGCTGACGAAGCTCGCTCGCGACACCGCGGGCTTCGTCGCCGCGGCCGGAGTTGCCATCCAAAAGAGCGAGCTCGCCCTCCGGTTCCTCGAAGAGATCCTGGACCAGTGGAGTGAATGGGCGGCCGGCCGCCGTCCCTTTCCGCCTCCCGTCACGGACTCGAACGACGTCGCCAAACGGACCAAGAACATCGCCTGGCCTGACCCGCCCGCCGACGGGCCCGGGGCCCTTATGAAGAGGGCCGAGAGCGAGATCGCCAAATTAGGGCTTGACAAGCCCCTTCCCGGATAATATATTCCTATGCGTTCATGTTATATAAATCCATGACTATATTCGAACGCATAGGTACATGATGAACAAAGACGTTCTCACTCTCGACGATCTGGCCGGCAAGGCCGGCGTTCCCGCGGACCGCCTCGCCGAATGGACCAAGGCCAAGCTCCTCAAGCCCGACGGTTTCACCGGCGACAAGGTCCCCCTTTTCGCCTCCGGAAGCCTCGAGCGCGTCGCCCTCGTCCGGAGTCTGGCCGACCTCGGCTACGGGACCGAGGAGGTCCTGAAGATCATCAAGAAGGTCGGCCTGCCCCGGGACGGGCACGGCCGTAAGCGGGCGCCCGACAAGGACCATTTCCTCACGGTCGGGAACCTGGCCGAGCGGTCCGGCGTCAGCCCCCGGACGATCAAGCACTGGGAGGACAAGGGCATCATCGAGCCCGACATGCGGACGGAAGGCGGCTTCCGGCTTTACTCGGAGTCCTACGTCTTCCTCTGCCAGCTCATCCGCGACCTCCAGCTTTTCGGATACACCCTCGAGGAGGTCAAGGCCGTCTCGGACGACGTCCGGACATTCCTGGCCATCGAGGCCGAACCCGACTCGTTTCCCAAGGCCGAAGTGGAGAAGCGGCTCGCGGCCATGCTCGAGGCCATCCAGGCCCTTTTCGATAAGATGAAGCTCCTCGAGGACGGCGTCGAGCGCTGGCAGGATCTGCTCAAGAAGAAGAAAAAGGACATCCTGGCCCTCCAGGCCAAGAATAGCAAACGGGGAAAAGAGGCCAGGGAGGCGAGCGATGGCTAAGATCGTCTTCATCGAACCGCAGGCGCCGAACCTGCACATTTTCTCGCAGTTTCCCCTGCCCCGCCTGGGGACGCTCATCCTGGGGACGATGATGAAGAAGAGCGGCTGGACGGTCGAGGTCTTCGTCGAGGATTTCCGGAAGATCGATTTCGACGTCGTCGCCTCGGCCGACCTCGTCGGCATTTCAACCATCACCTCGACGGCGCCCCGCGCCTACGCCATCGCCGACCGCGTCCGGGCGATGGGCATCCCCGTCCTCATGGGCGGGCCCCACGTGACCTACCTCACCGAGGAAGCGCTGGAACACGCCGACTTCATCGTCCGGGGCGAGGGCGAGGCGGCCCTGACGGCCTTCATCGACGCCCGGGAGCGCGGCGGCGACTACGCCGAAGTCCCCAGCCTGTCTTACAAAGATGAGGCCGGGAATATCGTCCACAATCCCATGGCTCCCCGGGCCTCGGACCTCGACCGCATCCCCTTCCCCGATTTTTCGCTCCTCCGGCCCGACGCGAAAGGCACGAAGCACATGCCGTCCATCCCCGTCCTGACCTCGCGGGGCTGTCCCTTCGACTGTTCCTTCTGCTCCGTGACGGGCATGTTCGGCCGGAAATACCGCTTCCGCTCGACGGAAAACATCATCGAGGAGCTCCGGCTTTACAACGACCGCAAGGCCCTCATCTTTTTCTACGACGACAATTTCGCCGCCGACCCGAAACGGACGCGCGACCTCTGCGAAGCCATGGTCCGAGAGGGCTTCAAGTTCAAGTGGACGACCCAGGTCCGGGCCGACGTCGCCCGCGACCCGGACCTCGTCCGACTCATGAAGAAGTCCGGTTGCCACACCGTCTACATCGGCTTCGAATCGGTCAATCCGGAGTCGCTCGAGGGCATGAAGAAAAAGCAGACCGTGGCCGAGATCGTCCAGGCCGTCAAGGTCTTCCGCCGCCACCGCATCCATATCCACGGCATGTTCGTCCTCGGCTTCGACCAGGACGACTGGAAGACGGTCCGCAAGACGGTCCGCTTCGCCAAGCGGGCGCGGCTGACCTCGACCCAATTCCTCATCCTGACCCCTCTCCCCGGTTCCGCCTTCTACGACCGGATCGCCGCCGAAGACCGCATCCGCTTCCACGACTGGGCACTTTACGACGCCCATCACGCCGTCTTCCAGCCGGCCCGCTTCTCGCTCCCCGACCTCCAGAAGGCCCAGATCTTCGCCCACCGCAAGTTCTACTCCCTGAAGGAGACGGTCCGGAAGGCCTTCGCCGGCCAGTGGATCGGCGTCGCCATCGCCCACTACGCCCGGAACCTCAACCGCACCTGGAAGCGCCGCAACCGGACCTTCCTCCGCGTCATCGCCCTCCTCAAACCCCGGCCGGGATCGCGGGCCAGAGTTTCCGTCGACTACCACGAGGACATCAACCTCGAATAAGCGCTGAACCGTATACATCTCCTTGCGTATCCACTAGAATAAGCCCGATATTTTTTACGCCACCTAGGGGAGTCGCCCATGACTAACGTCTTGACCGTCAAGGGATTGAAAAAATCCTACGGAACCCAAATGGCCCTCGCCGGCATCGATTTCGAAGTCCGCGCGGGAGAGGTCTTCGCCTTGATCGGTCCGAACGGCGCCGGCAAGACGACGACGCTGAGGATCATCGCCACCCTCCTCACGCCGTCGGAAGGGGACATTGCCTTCCTCGACCACGACCTCCGCAAGGAGCCCGGCCTCGTCCGGGAGAAGATCAGCTACCTGCCCGAGGAGGCCGGCGCCTACAAGAACATGAAGGGCCTGGATTATCTCCACTTCATGGCCAACTTCTACGCCCTGGACTCCGAAGAGGAGAAGACCTTCGTCGACCGGGCCGTGGCCATCACCGAGCTCGGCGACCGGCTGAAGACCAAGGTCGGCACCTACAGCAAGGGCATGACCCGGAAGATCCTCCTGGCCCGGGCCCTGATGACCAAGCCCGTCCTGGCCATCCTCGACGAGCCGACCTCGGGCCTCGACGTCATCAACGCCCTGGAGGTCCGGGAGATCGTCCGCCGCTACGTCAAGGAGGGGACGTCCGTCCTTCTCTCCTCCCACAACATGCTTGAGATCGAGTTTCTCTCCGACCGCGTGGCCATGATCGACAAGGGCCGGATCCTCGATTCCGGGACGCCCGCGGAGTTGAAGGAAAAACACCAGGCCAAGAACCTGGAAGAAGTCTTCAGGAGTTCCCTCCGATGAAAAGATTCGTCAACCTTCTCAAGAAAGAGATCAAGGAGCTGGTGACCATCCAGCTGGTCGTCTCCCTGGCCTTCACCATCATGCTCTTCAACTTCATCGGCCAGATGAGCCGCAAGGAGGTCCAGAAGGCCGTCGGTGTCCAGACGATCTCTTCGCTCGATCTGGACGACTCGGCCTCCTCCCGGGCCATCCTCACGGGGCTCGCGTCGGCCCGCTTCAAGATCGAGCGGATCGAGGGGAAGACGAAGGAGCAGGCGATCGATATCGCCCGCGGCGGCGATTCGAAGCTCCTCCTGGTCATCCCCGCCGGCTTCGGCGACTCCCTCAAGGACCTCAAGCCCAGCCAGATCGAGACCTACTCGTACATGCGGAGCTTCTCCCTCATCGGCGCCCGCGGCTCGGCCATCGTCCGCGGCGTCATCTCCGCCCTCAACAACGTCCTGTCCGACAGATTCATCAAATCACGCCTCCCCGACCTCGACCCGGCCAGCCTCAAGAACCCGATCAAGAGCAAGGACTTCGTCATCGTCCACGACCGGATGGCCGAGGCTTCGGCCTCCGAGATCGCCGGCATGGTCTCGTCCCAGTCCATGCTCATCCCCATCGTCCTGATGATGATCGTCATCTACTCCTCGCAGATGGTCATCTCGGCCGTGGCCATGGAGAAGCAGAACAAGACGCTGGAGACCCTGCTGACCGTGCCCATCCGCCGGACCTCGATCATTACCGCCAAGATGTTCGCGGCCGGGCTCGTCGGCCTGATCTCGGCCGTTGTCTACATGTTCGGTTTCAAGAGTTTCATGGGCGGCATCGGCGGCGACGAGCTCAAGGCGGCGACGTCGCAGTCCGGCGCCGTCATGCGCCAGCTGGGCCTGTATTTCGACACAACCGGCTACCTCATCCTCGGTGCGTCCCTCTTCCTGGCCATCCTGGTCGCGTTGGCCCTGGCCATGATCCTCGGCGTCCTGGCCGAGGACTTCCGCAGCGCCCAGACCATGATCATGCCCCTGATGTTCATGGTCATGATCCCCTATTTCATCTCCCTGTTCGCCGACATCAACACGGTTCCCCTGCCCGTCAGGATCTTCATCCTGGCCATCCCCTTCACGCATCCGTTCCTGGTGTCGCAGAACCTCTACCTCGGCAATTACGGGATGATCATAGGCGGGCTTGTTTACATGCTGGTCGTCTTCACCGTCCTGGTCGTGTTCGCCGCCCGGATCTTCTCGACGGACAAGATCCTGACCATGAAGCTGCGCTTCGGCAAGAAGAGAACGGCCACGGCCTGAGCGGAGGGGGGATCGGCCCCGGCGTTGAAGTCTTGTCATCGCCCTGGAACGCGCATATAGTGCCAGGGCCAGGAGAGGCCTCACGTCGATGAACCGGCTCCGGACTCAGCTCTTATTCTTCATCGCCTCCCGGCTGACCCTGAACACGGCTTACCGGATGGTTTACCCCTTTCTCCCCGTCTTCGCCCGCGCCTTCGGCGTCGATCTCAAGACCATGTCCCTGGCCCTGTCGGCGCGGGCGGCGTCCGGAGCGCTCGGGCCCCTGCTCGCCCCGCTCACGGATCGCCACGGCCGCAAATTCGGCCTGTCCCTCGGGTTCGGACTATTCACGACGGGGGCGCTCGTTGCGGTCTTCGGACCGGGCCTCGCCGCTTTCACGGCGGCCCTCGTCCTGATGACCATGGGTAAGTACGTCTTCGACCCGGCCGTTCTGGCCCACCTCGGCGATCTCATCCCCTACGAGCGGCGCGGCCGGGCCGTGGCCCTGACCGAGATGAGCTGGGCCCTGGCCTTCATCCTGGGGGTCCCGGCGGCCGGATTCCTCCTCGGCCGTTTCGGCTGGCGGTCTCCGTTTCTGGCCCTGGCCTGTTTGGGGCTGGCGGGCCTGGTCACGGTCCGGGTGTCCTTCCCGAAAAGCGGCGAGACAGGCGCGGCCCCGGCCAACGCGGCGCCCGGCAGCCGCCGGCCGGGCCACATCGAGAGCTATAGGGCCGTCTTCCGCTCCGCGGCCGCCTGGGCTGCGCTGGGCGCTGTCCTGGCGGCCAGCATGGCCAACGAGGTCGTCAACGTGGTCTTCGGCGTTTGGCTCGAGGACTCGTTCGGGCTGAAGATCGCCGCCCTGGGCGTGGCGGCTGCCGTCATCGGCGTCGCGGAGTTCGGCGGAGAGAGCCTCGTCGCGGCCACCGTCGACCGTATCGGCAAGATGAAGGCCCTGATGATCGGCCTCACGGCCAACGCCGGGGCGGCTCTCCTCCTCCCCCTCGCCGGCCGGACGACGGCGACGGCGCTCGCCGGCCTGACCCTGTTCTACCTCACCTTCGAATACACGGTGGTCAGCATCATCCCGGTCGTGAGCGAGATCCTGCCCGGGTCGCGGGCGACCCTCCTGGCCTTCTACGCGGCCGCGTTCTCGCTCGGCCGGGCGGTCGGGTCGTTGGCGTCTCCCCGGCTCTACGGCCTCGGCTTTCCGGCCGTCGCTCTGGCCGCCGCCTTGCTCAACGCGGTCGCCTTTCTTTTCCTGCTCCGCCTCCGCCGCCTTTCGCCCGGAAAACACTAAGCCCGCAATCCCGGCCTAGGAGCGGTCTCGAAAGGCGTGAGAAGATCGCTCCAGAACCTGGCGGCAAGGCAAAAGGCTCATGATGCGGAATCCTCGCTAATCTTCAAGGATCTTTACCGGGCCGAGGAGTCCAGAGGGCAGCAAGGGGGAGTCCTTGGTGAAGTGTCTCCAGGTCGCGAACGTCAGCCGGCCGGAAGACATGGGGCACTCTCCTGATCGTTTCCGTTGATAGTACAGCGTCCGGCCGGAGTCAAGGCCGATAAATTAAGCCTAGTCCCGGACCTCCGCTTTGGAATCAACTTCGATAGCTTGACACCCCTCACAGAGGGTAATATAATATTCCTATAATTTCAGTATGATTTCTCGGATTTGAACGGCCGCGGCCGGTTGGGATCGCGAAGACCCGCGCTCGTATTGTCTTCGATCGGAAAAGGAGTCAGCTCTCATGATAGGTCGGACGCTCGGACATTATCGCATTATCGAAAAAATCGGGGCCGGCGGCATGGGCGTTGTCTATCGGGCCAGAGACGAACGCCTGGAAAGGGACGTCGCCCTGAAAATCCTGCCCGCCGGGGCTCTTGCCGACGAGGAGACGCGAAAGCGCTTCCGCAGGGAAGCCATGGCTCTCTCCAAGCTCAACCACCCCAATATCGCCACGATCCACGATTTTGACACCGAAAAGGACCTCGACTTTCTGGCGATGGAATTCATATCCGGAGTCACCCTGAAGGAGAGGTCGATCTCGGGAGCTCTGCCGGAAGCGGAGGTCGTCCAGCTGGGAAAGCAAGCGGCGGGGGCGCTCGAAGCGGCCCACGAGCAGGGGATCATCCACCGGGACCTCAAGCCCGGAAACATCATGGTCACGCCGAAGGGCCTGCTCAAAGTGCTCGACTTCGGCCTGTCCAAGCTTCTCCGGCCCTCAGAAACGATCGACAGGACCCTCACCCTCACCGGCACAGAAGGGTTGACGGGCACTCTTCCCTACATGGCGCCCGAACAGCTCGAAGGCCGCGTGGTCGACGAGCGAACCGATATCTATGCCCTGGGCGCCATTCTCTATGAGCTGGCCTCGGGCCAGAGGCCGGCTCCTCAGGAAACCGCCCCTGAGGTCATTCACGCGATCCTCCACGAGCAGCCCGAACCGCTGGGAGCCCCCATCTCCGAGGGGCTGGAGCGGATCATCTTCAAGTGCCTGGAGAAAGAACCGGCCAACCGGTACGCATCGGCAAAGGAGCTCATCGCTGATTTGAACCAGGTTGAGAGCGGTGATCTGTCGGCGCTGATCGCCGGAAAGCCCCGGCGCTGGGCAAAGCGAGGCTTGTGGCAAAGACCCCTGCCTATGAGTCTTTTAACCCTCGTCGGAGTAGCGGCTCTTTTGTTCGCCCTTAACATCGGGGGAATGCGGAACTTTTTGACAGGCCGGGCAAGAACCTCTCTGGTGCAGTCGCTGGCGGTCCTGCCCCTGGAGAATCTCTCCCATGATCCTGAGCAAGAATATTTCGCCGGGGGAATAACAGATGCTCTCATCACGGAATTGGGACAGATCAGCACCCTGCGGATCATATCGCGGACCTCTGTTATAAAATATCAAAAAACAGATAAATCTCTGCCGCAGATCGCCAAAGAGCTGAATGCCGACATGGTGGTTGAAGGCTCTGTCTTGAGGTCGGGGGAGAAAGTGCGGATCACGGCCAGGCTGATCAATCCGGCCAACGACCGGCAGCTCTGGGTCAATAGCTACGAACGCGATGTCGGCGGTTTTCTGGTTCTCCAAGGCGAAATTGCCCGGGATATCACGAGGCAAGTCGGCATCAGGCTCGGTGAGGAGGAGAGGTTCCGGTTGGCTAAGAAAAAGGCTGTGAATCCCCAAGCCCTTGACGCCTATCTCAAGGGGGTTTATTCAGGCGATAATGAATATTTCAATCAAGCGGTCAAGCTCGACCCGGATTTTGCCCTGGCGTACACGAAAATCGCCAACGGTTATTTTTTTAGTGGTCTTTTCGGCGATGTTCCGCCTCGGGAGGCCTTTTTGAAAATGAAACAGGCAGCCCTGAAGGGACTGGAGAAGGATGATAGCCTCGGAGAGGCCCACAGCTTTCTGGCTCTGGCCCGGCTCCATTATGATCTGGATTGGCCAGAGGCCGAGAAAGAATTCAGACGAGCCCTCGAGCTCAACCCCAGCCTCGCCTATACTCACCATCTCTATGCGCATTACCTGATGGCCATGGACCGAATGGAGGAGTCCATGGCCGAGGTCAAACTCGCCTCGGAACTCGATCCCTTTTCATCGGACATGCATTTATGCTTCGGCTGGCACTGCCTGGCCACGGCGGATGATGATGATGCGATCGAGCTGGCCCGCAAGGGACTCCAGACGAGCCCCGGCAACGCCTGGGCTCGAGTCATTCTGGGCTGGGCCTATGAACAGAAATCCATGATTCCGGAGGCCATCATCGAATTCCAAAACGCCCTCGGCCAATGGAAAGACGGCCCTCTGCCACTGGCCGCCCTTGGCCATGCCTACGGGATGGCCGGAAAAAAGAAGGACGCCCAGGAGATTTTAGAGAAACTCCTTGAGAATTCGAAGCGGATCTTCGTTCCGGCCTACGATATCGCCGCCGTTCAAGTTGGACTTGGGGAAAAGGACCAGGCTTTTGAATGGCTGTCAAAAGCCTTGGAGGAGCGGTCGGGCTTTCTGGTTTACATCAAGTGCGACCGGCGGTTCGATGGGCTGCGGTCCGATCCCCGCTATGAGGCCTTGCTCAAACGCATCGGCCTGCCGCTCGGGCCCGGTCAGAAGTTGTAGCCGATCGTCACGCCTATGGCCCTGATCCCTCTCCCCGTATGAGCTAAGAGGCCGGAACCATAACATAGCGGCCTGGAGAAGGCGGCCTAAGAGGTCAGGCCTTCTTGACCCAGGCGCCGTCCTCCTGCTGGATCCACCAGCCGACGGAGGCGTTCTTGATCCATTCCTCGGCGAAGATCTTCTGGATGCGCTCGATCTGGCTGGCCTCGATACCGAGGGCCTTGGCCACTTCGGCGTAGAGTTCCGTCCGGTCGTTGTTCTCGTCCTTGACCAGGTTCCTCAGGGCCGCCTTGGCCTGGAGGTTGAGGCCGGCTTCGTCGCGGATTTCGACCATCCCCATCTTCGACTCGCCGACGTTGCCGCCGTCGTAGTAGGGCTTGAGAACGGCGAAGCGCGTCTTCATGGATTCTTTGAGGGCCCGGATGGCCGGCGTCGAGACGTTCGTCGCCTCCTGGGCGTAGGCCGCCGGGACCAAGGAGAAGGGCGCGGCTTGGCGAAGGGCCGGCAGCCGCGGGGCGGCTTCCAGCCCGGTCTTGTCCGCGTCTTTCTTGCGGATCTCGTCGACGATCTCCGCGGCGGCCTGCTTGACCGTCGCTTCGGGGAAATAGATGTTGACCGTGATGCAGGCCAGGACGAAGACGAGGCCCGCGGCGGCGATCGTTCCCACGGCGTATCTTTTTTTCATGTCATCATCCTCCTTGCGATGCGGTGTTATTTTTCGGATTGGCCGACCCGTTTGAGCCGGTTCGTCATTTCCTTGAAGCTGATCACCTTGTCGGGCTCTCTATTAATGACACTTATACCAAAAAGCGCCGGTTTCTTCACCAGGTATTCGACGCCGCCTTCGTGGATCGTGCCGTTGAGGGAGAACGTGTCGTTGCGGAGCGTGCTGACGACGCCCAGCTTCTGATAGCGGAAGCCCCGGATGAGGCTCAGCCAGAAGCCGCCCATCCCGCCGGACGCCTGCCGGCCGGTACTGAGGACCGTCAGGTTGTCCACGGCCTTGAGGCTGAAAGTCTGTGGGACGCCCTTCCGCGGCACGGATTCGAGGCGGAAATCGAACCGCTCCGGCTGTTTATAGGTGATGACCAGGCCGCGGATCTCGCCGCTGACGATCCCGGTCACCTCGCCGAAGGGGACCTCGTCGGTGAGCTTCTTCAGGTCGAGGTCGAGGAGGTCGACGTTGAGCGAGATCGAGCGGCCGGGCGTGAAGGGATTGGCCACGGCGAGGTCCCGCAGGACGACCTTGCCGCCGAAGACGTCGGCCTCGCCCCGGCCGGAGATGGCGATCATCTTGGAGCCGATGTCGAGGCGCGGGAACTCGGCCCGGACCTTCCCGGTCAGCTTGAACTGGGCCGACTGGATGGGGAAGAGGGAGATGTCGACCTCCCGGAGGGCGAGAGAGCCGATGCCCTGGAAAGAGCCGTTCTGTGGGTCGAAACGGAAGGTCGTCCGGCCGAGCTCGAGCCGGCCGCCGTAGAGATCCAGGGAGAGGGGCTCAATGCCGAGGGCGTTCGTCCCGGCGCGCAACGAGATGTCGACGGGCTTCAGCGTCAGGAAGGGATGCTGGAATTCCCCAATACGGAGAAAGCCTTCCTCGGGAAGCGGGCCGTCCGACGGGGCCGCGTCGGTCTTCGCGGCCTTGTAATGGATCGGGAGGTCGGCGGTGATGCCGAGAAGGAGGGTTTTGGACAAGGGGCGCTCGACGTTCGTGTCGTCGAGCGTGACCCGGCCCGCGACCGAGAGCGCGTCGCCTTCCCCGCGGATGAGGACGTTCGTCCCGAGCGTTCCGTCGAGTTTCATCCGAGTTTCTTCGGAGGCGCCGGCCTGCGCATAAAGCGAATAGAGCGGCCCGAGGCTCAGGCGCGCTTCCGTTCGCAGGTCGAACGACGGCCGGGGACGTGTCCTGACCGAGCCGGCAAGGCCGACCTCGCCGATCGTCGGAAGGAGGAAGCGGGCCGCCAGGCCGTCGACTCCGCCCGAGCCGGGGTCGTAGCGGCCGGCGACCGTCATCTTGAGCGGGTGCTTGCTCCAGGAGACGTAGACCGCCTTCCACAGCGATTCGCCCTGGCCGATGTCGAGGGCGGCCGTGAACGGGATCCCCTTGGAAGCGGCGAGGGTTCCTTCGACCTTGATCATGGGGTCGAGCCCCTCCCCGGCGATCGAGAACGACGGGTCGTTGAACCTGACCCCGGCGAGGGAAATCGTCCCCGAAAACGACCAGGCCTGCCCCGAAGCGGCCGGGCGGCGGGCCGCGAGCGAGAGGTCGGCCGTGCCGCCGAGGTCCCAACCTGCGAAGCTTGCCGGGATGAACG
>MEYF01000114.1:28878-34679 GCA_001775755.1 Candidatus Aminicenantes bacterium RBG_19FT_COMBO_65_30
CGGGGACATCGAGGCCGCGGCTCTCGAGCTTGACCTGGGCTACGCCCGTCTTTCCCAGCCCGAGCCGGCCGGAGAGGAGAAGAGGAGAGAGGCCGGGGAGCCGGACTTCGAGCGACGTCAGGGCGGCGTTTTTCCGGACGAGGTCGAGACTCCCCTTTCCCATGAGAGTCGCCTTGTCGAAGGAGATCTTTTTCCCCCCGGCGGCGTCGAAAACGAGACCCGCGAGCCGGGCGTCGAGCCGGGAGATGTCCGCGCCCGACTTCGCGGCCGTGGCGACGATGTGGACGTCGGAGCTGGCGACGGCGAAACCGGCCAGAGCGAGCCTCCCGATGGAGAAGCGGATGTCGGCCGAGAAGCGCGGGTCCCGAGACGGGCCGGCCGCGTCGATCCGGCCGCCGGCGCGGACGTGAAGGGGAAGCCCGCCGACGACGTGATCGAATTCCACGTTTTCGAGCGAGAGGGAGGCGGAGAGATTGTCCTTAGATTCCTGGCTCGAGCGGCGGAGGCCGTATTTTCCAGAAAGCTCGACACTGCCGCGGAGCCTGGCGGCGCGGAACCCGGCGGGCAGCCGGGGCTTGAGGAGCGCGGCCGCGTTCTCGAGGCTTTCGAACCGGGCTCTGGCTTCGGCCTCGAGGAAGACGCTGTGGCCGAACCTCCCAGTGGCCGTGCCGTCGAGGGCGACGAGGCCGGGGACGCCGATTTCGAGCCGGGAGACCGCGAGTTCATTGGCGGTCTTGTCGTACCGGCCGGTCATCGCGACGCTGACAGCGGCGAGCGAATCCTCGACTCCGGCCGCCGCGACGCGGGGCGAGCTGAAATCGAACTGCCCGTCGATGCTGAAGGGCGACGCCAAACCGAGGGTGCCCGACGAGTTCAGGCCGCTCGTCAGGAGGAAGGACCCGTCCTTGTCCTTGATTCTGAGGTCGCCGCGTCCGATGGAATAGGCGACGACATCCCTCGCCTCTCCCGGCTTCAGCGTGATATCGAGATTTTCCAGGCTCGCTTCCCGGGAGATGAGGGAGACCGACAGGCGGGCGTTCGTGACCGCTATGCGCTTGGCCCAGGCCAGGGCATCCGAGGCCTGGAGGAGGATCGCTTCGATATCCAGCGGCGCCTCGGAGACGGCCTTCTGCTCCAAGCGGAAGACGAGGCCGTCGGCTTCGATCGTTTCGAGGGCCGGCTTGACGCCGCGGACGAGCTTCCAGAATTCCCCCCTGGCCTCGAGGCGCGTCAAGAAGACAGTCATCTTTTGAAAGGCGGTCTCCTGGCCGAGCTCGAGCGAGTCGGCCGTGAGGTGAAAGGGGAAGAGCGAGTAGTCAAGCCGGCCGAAGCGCGCGGTCATCCCCATGCTCTTCCCGAGGCGGCTCTGGATGATGTTCCTGACGAGCGGCTTGTCGAACAGGACGAGGAGAGTCGCGGCGACGACGATGAGGATGAGCGCGCCGAGGACGATGCCCGATATTTTTAGGGTTTTCTTCAGCGCTTTCTTCATGATGCCGCACGACAATTATAACATTTTTTAATCGGGCTGGCCTTTGGCCAAGTCGAGGCCCGGAAAAGCCCGTCGCGCCCGGGATAGACGGGACTTCCCCGGATAGCGATCCTCGAAACCTTGCCAAACGTCATCATTAAGCCTAATATGAAAGCGAGCGCTTTTCATTTAAGAGGCCGGAAGCTTGCGTTTCGCTCTCGACGATCAAAGGGAGTATCGTTCTCGCCGAGATGGGGTTTCGCAGGCCCCGGAAAGCTGGGAGGTCCGATGAATAAGCAGCCGGCAACGGTATCCGCCCTCATCGTCTGGATTCTGATTTCCGCCGTCACGGGGATGGGCAAGGACCGGGTCGTCGTCAGCCCTTGGGCGGAGACCGCCGTCACGATCGACGGGCACAAGACGGACTGGGCCGGGGCGACGCTGCAAACCATGAAGAAACTCAAGATCGATTACGCCTTCAAGAACGACGGCGCCGATCTCTATGTCTTGTTCATCTTCAACGACCCCCGTTCTCTCAGCTCCATAGAGGCCACGGGAATGACGCTTTATTTCGCCGCCGAAAATAATAAAGGCGCGGACCACGGCCTCCGCTTCACAAGGAAGGCCCTGACGTCCCAGGAGCTAATCGCCCTTTTTGAGAAGGAGGGTCAACAGCTGACCGAAGAAAGGAAACAGGAAATCCTTTCCAAACTGGGCTATACGATCTTCGAGTGCAGCCTGGTCAACAAGAAGGGCCGGGTCCTGACCGAGAACGTCGGGAGGATCTCCTCCAATCCTCCATCCTTTAACCTGGCCAAAACGGAGGGTTCGATCGTTTACGAATTCCGTGTTCCCCTGGCCAAAACCGAGATCCAGCCGGCGGGGATAGAGGCCAAGCCGGGTACGGCCCTCAAGGTCGGATTTTCCTGGGGTGGGGTCACCCCCGAAATGAGAGACGCCATAGCCAAGCAGAGCGGATATGCCGGAGGCCAGGCCGGGGCCGAGGCCTCTTCCTTCGAAATCCTCACCGAGGATATCGGCCTTGAAGGGGGCGGGGGAGGTTCCTCGTTCGGCAGCCGGATGGCTCAGCTGCAGCGGACAACTCAGAAACACGAATTCTGGGTGGATGTCCTTCTGACGGCAAGAGGAAGCTGACTGTTAGGGAGCCACCATATCCATTTTATTGGATGAATTCAACTTTATGGATACTGTTTACCCCCACATAAGCGAATCCCAATCCATAATTATCTATTAAAATCAATTACTTAGCAATTTTTCCAAGCGGCCATTATTTGGCACATATTCTGCATAAAATAAGTAGAAATCGGATTAATATCTTGAAGAAGAGGTGATGGATGAAGTGATCTTACTAAACAAAGAGTCCTAAACATGAGCGTTCGTATCGCTCAGGGGTTGGGTTACTCCAATCTAGGGCAAGTGAACTAAGGAGGCAATTTGAAAAAAATCATAGGAATCATGAGCCTGCTGATCCTAGTGGGCGCTTTCGCCTACGCCCAGGAATTCGGCAGCATCAAAGTTACGGTCCGCGATACGGAAGGCAATCCGCTTCCCGGTGTGAGCGCGACCCTCACCGGCGCCAAGATCGCTCCCATGTCCACGGTGAGTTCCGAGGGCGGGTCCGTCCGCTTCCTCATACTTCCCGTGGGTACCGACTACGCTCTGAAGCTGGAGCTCGCCGGATTCAAGACGCACGTCCAGGAAAGGATCGGCGTTTCCTTCGGCCGCGACGTCAACATGGACATCGCCATGGAGGCGGCCGCGATCGAGGAGACGGTGACGGTCATCGGCCAAAGCCCGATCATCGACACCAAGAGAACCCAGGTCGGGGTCAACATCAGCTCAGAGACGCTGATGAGCCTGCCCACGGCCCGCAATCCCTGGGTCCTCATGACCCTCATGCCCGGCATGCTGGTCGACCGGGAGGACGTCGGCGGCAACGAGGGCGGACAGCAGTCCTCTTACTACGGCCACGGCGGCAAGGGCGGGGACGCCACCTGGAGCATAGACGGCGGCAACATCACCGACAACTCGGCCCTGGGCGCGGCGCCAGCCTACGTCAACATCGCCAGCTACGACGAGATGCAGATCAACTACGGCAACAACGACGTCAAGTCGCAGACGGGCGGCGTCCAGCTCAACCTGGTGTCCAAGAGAGGCGGCAACGCCTACTCCGGAACCTTCTATATGGACGTCGAGGACAAGGCCTGGCAAGCCGACAACGTTTCCCAGGCCCTGAAAGACATCGGCTACACGGCCGCGGGGATCGACCGCGTCTACCTCTACGGCGCCAACTTCGGCGGCCCGATCCTCAAAGAGAAGCTCTGGTTCTACGGCTCCTGGGGTATCCAGGACATCGCCTCCAGGACCCTGGTCGGGACCACGGATAAGACCTGGCTCGTCTCCGGATACGCCAGGCTGGACCTCCAGGTCACCTCGAGCACCCGGTTCAACTTCTTCTACGAGTATGACAACAAGCAAAAATGGGGAAGAACGAACTGGGGCGCTGAGGAGCAAGCTCCCGAGACCTACTGGAATCAGATCGGGCCGGGCGGCATCTTCAAGGGCGAACTCGACCAGGTAATCGGCAATCTGTACCTGAACCTCAAGGGAATCTACACCGACGGCGGTTTCGAGCTGGTTCCCGTCAACGGCAGGCCTACACCTGGCAACACCGAGGGCCCTTACCTGACCCGGTATCATTATCCGACCCACTACGCCACGGGGAACATCGACGATTACGGGACGGACCGCAACCAGTTGAACCTCAGCCTCAGCGGCAATTACTTCGCGGAGAACGTCCTCGGCGGCGACCACGAGTTCAAGTTCGGGGCCGATTACGTGACCGCCACGGTCACCACCTTCGACCTCTACGAGGGCAACCTCACCCTCCACTACTGGGGCCCTGAAGCCGCCTTTCCCACGGGCGAGTGGTGGGAAGCCTGGCTCCTCAGAGATTATTACATCAACTACGACTTCAAACGCTACTCTCTCTTCTTCCAGGACACCGCGACCTTCGGCAGACTGACCTTGAACCTCGGTCTCCGCTACGATTATGAAACGTCCGGCGTCGCCGAGAATTCCATCCCGGCTTCCCCCTGGCTCCCCGCGTACATGCCCGCGCTCGACGTCCCCGCGATCAAGTCCCCCATCAACTGGAAGACCTTTTCACCTCGACTCAGCTTGGTCTATGACATCACCGGAAACGGCAAGAACTTGATCAAGCTCTCGGCGTCCCGCTACGGCTCCCAGAACGGATTCGGCCTGGCCAGCTTCATCAACCCCGTAGCATGGACCGAGATCGACGTCATCTGGCAGGACGGATACGGCGGGACGGAGGACGGCATTGTCCAGGCCGGCGAGCTCTACGGTCTCGATTGGGACACCTATGAACTCCAAGATCCCGAAGACCCGGACTACTGGCTCTGGTACGGCTACTTCGACCCGGACAACCCCACCAGCCTCACCGTCCGCAACGAGTTCGATTCCAAGTACAAGAGCCCTCGCCTGGACGAGCTCAACCTGTCCTTCGAGAGGGAAATCTTTGCCGACTTCGCCGGCCGCGTCGAACTGATCTACAAGAAGAGTACCAACAACACCTGGACGATCGGCCGAAACGCCGCGGGCACCCTGGATTCCCAGGCCAACTATTATGTCGCGAGCGTCGAACCCATCACCGGCTATAACGTCTACGGCCGCACGGCAAGATATCTCTCCTCCAATTACCGCACAAACTTTCCGAACCGCTACGATACCTACAAGGCCGTCCAGCTCGTATTCACGAAGCGGCTGTCCCGGAAGTGGATGATGGACACTTCGTTCACCCTGTCCGACTGGAAGGAATACTATAAGGGCGACTACATCGACCCGCAGAACATCGAGTACTTTGACGGCGGCGTGGTCGCGCCCGCGAGCGGCGGCTCCGGCTTGACCGGGATCTACGTCAACTCCCGGTGGCAATACAAGCTCAGCGGTCTCTATCAGTTGCCCTTGGGCATCAACGTCAGCGGGACGCTCGTCGCCCGGGAGGGCTACATCCTGCGCACGGATGCCCTTGCCACCCGGCCGGGCGTCGGCACCGCTTCGATCTTTGGCAGCCCGGACGGCGGAGGCAAGTTCGGCGACGAGAGACTGCCCAATTTCTGGCTGCTCAATTTCCGGCTGGAGAAGATCTTCAAGACCGGCGAGCGGTCCTACGTCGCCCTCTCCGCCGACGCCTTCAACATCAGCAACTCCGCGCACGCGTTGAAACAGCAGACCCGCATGACCGCCGCCAACTTCGGGGAAGACATGCGCATCCTCAACCCCAGGG
>MEYF01000115.1:0-114 GCA_001775755.1 Candidatus Aminicenantes bacterium RBG_19FT_COMBO_65_30
GTGGCCGTCTCGCCGGAGTTCGCGACGAGGGCCAAGAACGAGAAGCGGGCCCTGCTCCTCCTCACCGACGGCATCGAGAACGACAGCCAGGCGACCCCCGAGCAGGCCCTCGAG
>MEYF01000115.1:293-2941 GCA_001775755.1 Candidatus Aminicenantes bacterium RBG_19FT_COMBO_65_30
CCTGGCCTCGGTCGTCCGGGAGATCAAGAACGAGCAGAGCCACCAGTACATCATCGGCTACACGTCCTACCAAGACACGGTGGACGTCTACCGCTGGATCCGGGTGACCACGCCGAACTACAAGCACAAGGTCCGCACCCGCCAGGGGTATTGACCCCGGGGCTTTATTTTTATCCGGAAAAGGGTTAATATATACCCATGCGGGGTTAGGGAGTGTCGGCGGCGGATCGCCGCCCGGCAAGCATCACAAACAGGAGGTTTTCATGAAAAACAGACAGCTCGTTTTTTTCGCCGGTTTCGTCGTCCTCGTCGCCCTCGTCACCGGACCGGCCTGCGCCACCAAGAAGTTCGTCAGGACTGAATCGGCCACCCTCGACCAGAAGATCGCCGACGTCTCGACCGAGGTCGAGGCCAGCCAGAAGCGGATCAAGGAGCACGACGACCAGCTGGCGACGATCGGCTCGCTCATCACCCAGCACGACGTCCAGTTCAAGGCGGTCGACGGCAAGATCGAGGAAGTCAAGACCCTCATCAAGGGCAACCTCGTTCTGACGGCCACGCTGAAGAACAGCGACGCCAAGTTCGGGTTCGACAGCGCCGCGCTCAGCCCGGAGGCCAAGGGCATTCTCGACGGCTTCGTCCAGAAGCTCATCGAGACGAACAAGGGCGTCTTCATCGAGATCCAGGGGCACACCGACAACACCGGCTCCGACGAGGTCAACATGGCCCTCGGCCAGAAGCGGGCCGAAGCGGTGATGATGTACCTCTATAAGCAGCACCGCATCCCGCTCCATCGCATGTCGGTCGTCAGCCTGGGCAGCTCCGTGCCCGTGGCCGACAATTCGTCGCGCGACGGCCGGTCCCAGAACAGACGGGTCGAAATCCTCGTCTACGAATAAGGTGGGATGATCACCTGGCCGTGACCGTCGCGGCCAGGCCCTCCCGGTCCAAGTCGCCGACGCCGACGACTTCATAGGCGTAGATCTCCGTGCCGCTGATCCCCCGGTGGAGGTAGCGGTACGAGGTTGTCGCCGAGGCCTTGGTCACTTCGCCGACGAGCGCTCGGCCCCCTCCCGTGACCCGGTAGATCCGGTATTTCAGCACGCTCGTGTTCTGGGGATTGTCCGCCCAGGTTATAACATTGACGTACTCCCGGAGGAGGAGGCTGCGGTTGACCGCCTTGACCGCCTTAAGGTTCGCCGGAGCGAAGATGTTGTCGAAGTTGACGGAGACGGAGGCCTGGCTCGTCTGGAGGATCGAATCGTAGACTACGGCCCAGACCGTGTGCGTCCCGTTCGTGAACAGGGTCGTGTCGAGAAGGAAGGAAAAGGGAGGCGCCGTGAGCGTCTGCATGAGGGTCGTGTCGACGTAGAGCTCGACGCGGGCGATGCCGTTATCGTCGCTCGCCGCGACCTCGACCGGGATCGACCCGTAAACCGTCTGGCCGGGGACGAGATTCGTGATCTCGACCGTGGACGGCGCGTCATTGGTGAAGATCGTCACGCTCATGGGCGTCGTCGTCCCGGTGATGGGTGACATGTTCATGGACGTGGGAGTCCCGCCGTAGCGCGCCGAGTTCGGCAGGGTCTCCGGGCCGAACGACATTCCCGCCCGGTAATAATCCCCGGCGTCGGCGTTGGCGTTGTAGGTTTCGATCTCTTCGAGGCCGTCGGCCTCCATCAGCCGCAGGAGCTTGTGCGCCGTGTAGGAATTGTCGTAGAGGAAGTCATAGTTCCAGGTGTCGAGACGGGAGTCCACGTGCCAGAGGATGAGGCCGTCGCTGCCCGTGAACAGGTTCGTATCGTTCCCCGAGCGATACCTGTTCTGGACCATGAAGAACTCGCTGAAGATCTGTCCGGGCACGGCGCCCGGCATGAAGATGAGCGCGTCGGGATAGAGTCCCGAGGCGCGCAACGTTACCGTCTGCGAACCCGTGGAGACGACCGTCGGGCTGATCCAGTCGAGCATGAACTTGGAGAAGCAGTTGTGGTCCCCCGTGCTGTCCATGATGTCGAGGTTGCCGACGCCGCCCCGCGGCCCGACCGCGTCGTCGTAGTCGTAGTAGTCGGGCACGCCCAGAGCATGGCCGGTCTCGTGGATGATGGTGCTCGGACTGAACGTCCCGCTCGGGTAGTTGGGGAGCTCCCACTGCCAGGAGTAGTTCGTCAGGCGCTTCCCGTCCAGGCGGTAGGTCGAGTCCGAGAACCAGGTATAGTAGCCCCACCAGAACTCGGCCCACTCGCCGCGAGGGCCGGTCCAGAAGACGCAAAAATAATCGATCGCGCCGTCGCCGTCGTTGTCGTACTGGGTGAAGTCGTGCCCCTGGGCCTCGTAGGAGTTCAAGGCCTCCTTGATCAGGTTCTGGCGGCCCTGGTTGGTTTCGGCGACCGTGCTCCGGACGTACGGCGCCTGGTACCAGCCGAGGACGCCGCCTTCGATCGTCAGCTGGTCGTAGGACGAGCGCCGGTAGAAGTTCCTCAGGCTGTCGAAGGGCGGATTGCCGACGCCGTCCCCGAAGAGCCGGGAGGCGGCGTATTCCGGGGTCGTCATCCCGGGGTAATCGGAGAAGGAGATGAGCAGGGCCAGGATCTTGACGGTCCCGCTCGTCGGCATCCCCTCCCAGGCCGGCGGCGGAGCGAGCGGGCGGG
>MEYF01000115.1:2965-5939 GCA_001775755.1 Candidatus Aminicenantes bacterium RBG_19FT_COMBO_65_30
CATGCTTGAGCGACAGGCGCCTGAGCTTGTATTCAAGCCGGTTTTGCATGCGCTGGGGGATCTTGTGGTTGCCGATGGTTTTGGCCTGGGCGATGCGCGCGGCCAGGGTGCCGTCGAGCCTGTAGCGCTCGAGCTGCTCCTTGGTCGGCGGCTCGAGGGCCGAGGCCGGGACGAGCCCGGCGACGAAGAGCGCGATGACGGTCGCGGCGACGAGGCCCGATCGGGAGGCGCGAGTCATGGTTCCTCTCCCTTCATCGGGGCCAATATAATCCGGCCTCGCGCCCAAGTCAAACGCCGGCCGCCGCGGGCGGAGTCTCAGCGGACGCCGAAGTTGAACTCCGTCCGCTCCTCGCTCCGGTCCGTGGCCGGGGCCGGCTCGGGCGAAAGGGCGGAGATCTCGGCCCGGAGCGCGGCGGTCATGGGAATGTCCGCGGCCGCGAGCAGAGGGCCGAGCTGGGCCGTGTTCCTGGCGCCGATGATGGGCGCCGTAACCGCGGGATGGGACGCCGCCCAGGCCACGGCCAGGCCGGCGGGGTCGAAACCGCGCTCTCTGGCGAAGGCCGTGAAGCGCTCGGCCACCTCGAAGTTCTGGGCGTCGCCGTAGCGCGTCCCGTAGACCTTGTCGCTGACGAGCCGCCCCGACTCGGGCCGGCGCGCGACCCCGTACTTCCCGCTGAGAAGGCCGCCGCCGAGCGGGCCGTAGGGGAAAACGCCGAGCCCCTCGGCCATGGCCATGGGCAGGATCTCCGATTCGGCCTGGCGCTTGGCGAGGTTGTACATGGGCTGGATGCAGGCGAACGCGGCCAAACCTTCCTTGGCCGATATCCCCAGGGCCTTGACGATCTGCCAAGCGGCGAAATTGCTCGCCCCCGTGTAGACGATCTTGCCCTGCCGGACGAGATCGTCGAAGGCTTGCAGGGTCTCCTCGAGCGGCGTCCGGTCGTCGAAGCGATGGATGTAATAGATGTCGACGCGGTCGGTCGCCAAGCGGCGAAGGCTGGCTTCGACCGCGTACATGACGCGGCGGCGGGATGCGCCCATGGCGTTGACGTCCTTCGCGGTGGCGAAATAGACCTTGCTCGTAATGATCACCTCTTCGCGGCAGTCCTTGATCAGGCGGCCGAGTATCTCCTCCGAGCGGCCGCCGGCGTACAAGTCGGCGCAGTCGAAGACGTTGACCCCGGCGGCGCGGCAGGCTTCGAATAGGGCCTTCGACTCCGCTTCATCGGCGTCGCCGCCGAAGGACATCGTCCCGAAGGCGATGGGCGAAACGCGGACGCCGGTCTTCCCCAGAAATTTGTAGGTCATGGTTCGCTTTCCCCTCCTATGCGGATTCGGAACGGACTACTTGATAATGTATCTCACGATGAAAAGCGCGGCGAACAGGTAGATCAGTCCGTGGACCTGTCTCCCCTTGCCGCTCACCAGCTTGAGGAGGACGTAAGAGATGAAGCCGAACGAGATGCCCTCCGTGATGCTCAGGGTCAGGGGCATGATGACGATGCTCAAGAAGGCGGGGATGGCCTCGGTGAGGTCGTCCCAGTTAATGAACTTGACGCACCTCATCATCATGGACCCGACGAGGATGAGGGCCGGGGCGATAACCGGACGCAGGGTCATTCCTCCGTGCGTGACTTCGCCGCTGATCATCTCGGCCAGGGGGCTGAAGAACAGGGCGCACAGGAACAAGGCCGAGGTCATGACGTTGGCCAATCCGGTCCTCGCTCCTTGGGCGATCCCGGTGACGCTCTCGATGTAGCTCGACACCGTTGAGGTCCCCAGGAGGACGCCGCCCACCGTCCCGACGGCGTCGGCGAGCATGGCCTTGTCGGCCCGGGGGAGCTTGCCGTCCTTGAGGAAGCCGCCCGAGCCGCCGACGCCGATGAGCGTGCCGATGGCGTCGAAGACGTCGAGCAGGAAGAAGACGAAGATCACGGCCACGAGGCCCGTCTCCACGGCCCCGGCGATGTCGAGCTTGAGAAAGGTCGGCGCCAGGCTGGGGACGGGGGCGACGACGCCCCGGAATTTGACGATGCCGAGCGGCAGCCCGGCGGCGGCGGTGACAAGGATGCCGGCGAGAATGGCCCCGGGAAACCTGACGGCCAGGAGCACGGCGGTCAGGGCCAGGCCGAAAAGGACCAGCAGGACGGGCCGGCTGCCCAGATCGCCCAGGGCGACGAGGACGCCGGGGCTGTCGACGACGATCCCGCCGTACTCGAGCCCGATGAGAGCGATGAGCAGGCCGATGCCGACGGCGATCCCGTATTTGAGCGCGTCGGGGACGGCGGCCACCATCTTCCCCCAGACTCCGGCGAGGGCCAGGACGACGAAGAGGAGGCCCGAGAGGAAATTGGCGCCGAGGGCGACCTGCCAGCTGTAGCCCATCGTCCCGCAGACGACGACGGCGAAGAAGATGTTGTGGCCCATGGCCGGGGCCTGGGCGATCGGGTAGCGGGCCAGAAGCCCCGTGAGGAGCGTGGCCAGGGCGCTGGCCAGGCAGGTGGCGACCATGACCGCGCCCTTGTCCATGCCCGTCGTGCCGAGGACGGCCGGCTGGACGAAGATGATGTAGGACATGGTCATGAAGGTCGTCGCCCCGCCGAGGAGCTCGCGGCGGACGGTCGTCCCGTTTTCGGCGAGCCGGAATGTTCTTTCGAGCCAGCCCTTCATGTCTCTCTCCTTCCCTCCGTCAGACCGGCCGGCGCCACGGCGTCAGTACCGGACGAGGGCGTGGACCTCGACCGCCGGATGGGCCTTGCGGATGTTCTCGACGCCGTTCAGGAAAGAGAGCTCGACGACGGCCCCGAAGCCGACGACCTCGCCCTTGAGGAGTTCGACAAGGCTGATGGCGCTCACCGAGGAGGAGCCGGTGGCGATAAGGTCGTCGACGATGAGGACGCGCTGGCCCGGCGCGACGCCGTCCTCGTGCATCTCGAAGTGCTCGACGGCGTACTCGTTGGGGGCCTGGACGCAG
>MEYF01000116.1:0-1635 GCA_001775755.1 Candidatus Aminicenantes bacterium RBG_19FT_COMBO_65_30
CACCCTCTAAATACACCAATCAGGAGGTTATTCTCGAAATGGCGACTTTGAAGGAAAAATTTGTCACCGTGATGGGCCCGATGAAAGAACGGGTCCAGAAGCTCAACAAGGAATTCGGCGACGTCAATGTCTCCAGCGTCAACGTCGGCCAGATCGTCGGCGGCGCCCGCGACATCATCTCGATGCTCTGGGATTGTTCCCTCCTCGACAAGTTCGAGGGCATCCGCTTCCGCGGCTTCTCCATCCCCGAGCTCCGCGAGAAGCTCCCCAAGGCCCCGGGTGGAACGGAGCCCCTGCCCGAAGGCATCTTCTATCTCCTGCTCATCGGCGAGATCCCGACCGCCGCGGACTGCGCCGAGATCACCGAAGAGTGGCAGAAGCGCAGCGTCCTGCCGCAGTATCTCCTCGACATGATGAACGCCGTCCCCAAGGATACCCATCCGATGACCCAGTTCTCGCTGGCCATCCTCCAGCTCCAGAGGGAGTCGATATTCGCCCAGCGCTACCGCGAGAAAATGCCCAAGACGCAGTACTGGGACGCGACGTTCGAGGACGTCATGAACCTTCTCGCCAAGCTGCCCAACATCGCCGCCTACATCTACCGCCGGACCTACAAGGGCGGCAAGCACATCGCTCCCGACCTCAAGCTCGACTGGGGCGCCAACCTGGCCCACATGCTGGGCGCGAGCGACGACCCCACCTTCAAGGAGCTCATGCGGCTCTATCTGTGTATCCATAGCGACCACGAAGGCGGCAACGTGTCGGCCCATACGACCCACCTCGTCGGCTCGGCGCTGTCGGACGCCTACTACTCCCTGTCGGCCGGCATGAACGGCCTGGCCGGGCCTCTCCACGGGCTGGCCAACCAGGAAGTCCTGCTCTGGATCATGGACCTGATGAAGGACCTCGGCGGCGTCCCGACGAAGGAACAGCTCGAGAAGTACATGTGGGACACCCTGAACGGCGGGCGGGTCATCCCCGGCTACGGCCACGCCGTCCTCCGCAAGACCGACCCCCGCTACATGGCCCAGAGAGAGTTCGCCCTCAAGCACATGCCCGACTACGACCTCTTCAAAGCCGTCAGCCTGGTCTTCGAGGTCGCGCCCGACGTCCTGACGAAGCACGGCAAGACGAAGAACCCCTGGCCGAACGTCGACGCCCACTCCGGCGTCCTCCTCTATTACTATGGCGCCGTGGAGTTCGACTTCTACACCGTGTTCTTCGGCGTATCGCGTGCCCTCGGCGTCCTGGCTCAGCTCGTCTGGGACCGCGCCCTCGGCCTGCCGATCGAACGGCCGAAGTCCGTCACCACGGAGTGGCTTGAGAACTTCATCAAGGAGAATCCGCCGGCCGCGAAGTAAGCGCCTCTCGTACATCAGTCACAAAGGGCCGCCCGTCCGCAAGGACGGCGGCCCTTTTTTTATGTCCCGTCTTTATGCTATATTGATTTTTTCAAAACGCGCGGAGGAGGGCAGCAATGGAACACCGGATCGGACTCATCGGCTGCGGTACTGTCGGACAGGGGCTTCTCCAGATCCTGCACACCAAGCGGGACTACCCCCGCGAC
Source organism: Candidatus Aminicenantes bacterium RBG_19FT_COMBO_65_30 (assembly GCA_001775755.1). GTDB lineage: Bacteria > Acidobacteriota > Aminicenantia > Aminicenantales > Saccharicenantaceae > RBG-16-66-30. The sequence continues at coordinate 1,568 of MEYF01000116.1, forward strand.
GCGTTCGGCTTCGAAGCCAGGGTCGTGGCCATTTCCGATAAGCTGAAAGGGACGCTCATCCTCCCCGA
>MEYF01000116.1:1687-28005 GCA_001775755.1 Candidatus Aminicenantes bacterium RBG_19FT_COMBO_65_30
CGGACTCATCGGCTGCGGCACGGTCGGACAGGGGCTTCTCCAGATCCTGCACACCAAGCGGGACTACCTTCGCGACGCGTTCGGCTTCGAAGCCAGGGTCGTGGCCATTTCCGATAAGCTGAAAGGGACGCTCATCCTCCCCGAGGGGATCGACATCCCCACCGTCCTCGATATCCTCGGCCGGGGGAAAGGCCTCGCCGAATATCCGAAAGCGACGCCGGACCAAGTCGAGTCCCTCGACCCCCTGGACATGATCGAGCGCACCGACGCCGATATCATCGCCGAGATGACCTACACCGACATCAAGACGGCTGAACCGGCGACGAGCTACATCAAGAAGGCCCTGCGCACGGGCAAGCACGTCGTCACATCGAACAAGGGGCCGGCCGCCCTCCACTACCGCGACATCCAGGACCTGGCCCGCAAGAACGGCCTCCAATTCCGGATCGAGGGCGCGGTCATGAGCGGCACCCCGGTCTTTCACCTCGCCGAGAGCGGCCTGGCCGGAAACGCCATCCGGGAGGTCAAGGGCATCCTCAACGGGACGACCAACTTCATCCTGACCAAGATGGAGACCGAGGGCATGGACTACGGCCCCGCCCTGGCCCTGGCCCAGAAGCTCGGCTACGCCGAGGCCGACCCGACGGCCGATGTCGAGGGCTTCGACGCCCTGGCCAAGATCGTCATCCTGTCCAACGTCCTCCTCGGCGGCTCGCTCAAGACGACGGACGTCCCCTGCAAAGGGATCTCGGCCATTACCAAGGCCGATGTCGAGGCCGCGAAAGCCCAGGGGTTCCGCTTCAAGCTCATCGCCCACGCGAAAAACGACGGCGGCGCGGTCACGGCGACCGTCTCTCCTCAGAAGCTGCCCCTATCCGATCCTCTGGCCGGGGTCATGGGCGCCCAGAACGCCCTCAGCCTCGAGACCGATCTCATGGGGAAGATCACCATTCAGGGGGCCGGCGCCGGGAAGCTCGAGACCGGCTTCGCCATCCTCTCGGACATCCTGGCCATCCACCGCCGCTAGTCAAGTCCAGGCTCATTTAAGATATTTCTGCCGATCCGCTCCCCTCAGGCCGAGGGATGTCCTCGGAGCGAGCATAAAGCGATGATTTAGCCGACTCGGGCCGGATACGCGGACTCCCCCCACCGGATCCGGCCCGGGAAGGCGTGAAAAATCATCGCAGCGAGCGGAGAGGATATCCTGAGGCCTAACTTGACTCGGCGCCCTTCTTCTTTATATGCTAGGGACGCAGTTTTGACTGTGTCATGCCGTTTGTCTTAACAGCTTTTTCCCGTCCTTTAGAGTAGCCGTCTATCCCAAAACCGATACTGGAGGATCCATGAGCGCCGCCCCGAAATGTTCGCCCGGAATCCAGAAGTACGTTGACGCCGCCAAGAAACTCCTGGCCGAGCGGGACGCCGCCTTGACCCGGATGAAGGCGATGAGGTTCGACACCATCGCCGTCCACGGCCTCTACACGGTCGAGGAGGCCCTCCAGCGCAACCAGGGGGCGGTCATCGAGCCCCTTTATCTTTCCGCCTCCCAAGCGTACGCAGACGCCGACGAGCTCGAGGCGGCCCTGGCCTACCTCGTCCCGACTTGGTGCTACACGCGGATCGCCAACCCGACGACTTACTACCTCGAATGGGTTCTCGCCCTCCTCGAGGGCTACCGGACGGGCTCCGACACGTCCTGCTGTGTCACGGCCTCGGGGATGTCCGCGATCATGTCCTCCGTCGATCCGCTCCTCGTCAAGCAGAAGGACGGGCCGGAACGGATCAATTTCGTCTCCTGCGTCCAGGTCTACGGCGGCACCTTCCAGCAGTTCTCTCTCCGCAAGATGAAAGAGCGCGGCATCGAATGCCGCTGGGTCCAGCACCCCTGGGACATGGAGGATTGGAAAGCGAAGATAGACGAGGACACGCGCTTCCTCTACATGGAGATGCCGTCCAACCCCCAGCAGTCGTTCACCGACGTCAAGGCCCTGGCGGACCTGGCCCACTCCTGGGGGATCCCGCTCCTCGTCGATGCCACCTGCGCGACGCCGGCCCTGATGCGCCCCATCGCCCACGGCGCCGACATCGTCGTCCACTCGCTGACGAAGTCGATCACCTCGGGCGGGTTCGCCATCGGCGGCGCGCTCATCAGCCGCAAGCCCATCACCACGAAGGTCGTCAACGACCATCCCCTATTCAAGGAGAGCTTCGCCGAGTACGTCAAGTTCCTGCCCTACCGGGACAACGGGCCGGCCTCCTCCCCGGTCAACGCCATCTTCGCCCTGAACGACCTGCGGACGCTCCGCTCCAAGATGGACCTCGTCAGCGCAAACTGCCAGAAGGTGGCCGAGTACCTCCAGAAGCATCCGAAGGTCTATCAGGTCGACTATCTCGGCCTGCCGAGCTATCATCTCCACGCGGTGGCCAAAAAGTACATGACGCTCGTCGACTCCGACGACGGCCAGGGCGGCGAGGTCAACCGCTACGGCCATCTCATGAGCTTCCGCGTCGAAGGCCCTCCGGAGAACGCGAGGAAGGTCTTCGACGGCTTCAAGATGATCTACCGGGCCACCGACCTCGGCCGGATCAAGAGCGTCGCCACCATCCCGGCCATCTCGACCCATCAACAGCAGGGCGAGGAAGCGCGGCGGATGGCCGACGTTCCGCCCCAGCTCATACGGCTCTGCGTCGGCGCCGAGCATCCCGACGACGTCATCGCCGACCTCGACCAGGCCCTGCGGTCGCTTTGAGAGGCGGAAAGGAACGCCGATGCCTGAGCCGAAGAAGCCGACGGGATTCAGGGGCCGCTGGGCTTGGGTTGACCTGGCCAGCCGGACGGTCCGCGTCGAGCCGGCCGATCCCGGCTACGGCCGCGATTACGTCGGCGGCCGCGGCCTTCAGGCCCGGCTTCTCGCCGACCACCTCGAAAAAACGGGCCCGCTCGAGGACCCCCTTTCCCCTCAGAACAGGATCGTCGTCGGTTCCGCCGCGTTGAACGACACGGCCGTTCCGACGGCCGGGCGCGGCTCATGTTCCTTCGTCGGGACGATGGCCCGCTCGCCCGTGCCGGCCGCCTGGGTCCCGGGCCATAAACCCGTCTACGGGCTCGTCACCCATTCGAGCTCCGGGGGCCTTTTCCCCAACATGCTCAAGCGGGCCGGGTTCGACCAGCTCATCATCGACGGCCGGGCCGACCGGCCGGTCCGCCTCGAGGTCGTCGACGGCGAGCTCCGTATCGTGGACGCCGAGGACGGGCTTTTCGAGACCGCCCAGGGACGCCGCGTCCCGCGGAAGGCCTCGGAGATCACCGATTTTCTCGCTTCGCGGATCAAGGGCGGTTCGACGCTCACCGTCGGGCCGGCCGGCTGGAACCTCGTCGACTTCGCCTGCCTCACCGCAGACTACCACCGCAACTTCGGCCGCGGCGGGGCCGGCGCCATCTTCGGCTCGAAGAACCTCGTCGCCGTCACGGCCTACGGCAAGGACCCCGTCGCCTACGACGACGCCGAGGCGTTCAAGAGGTTCGGCCAGGAGATCGACAAGCTGGTCAGGGCCAGCGTCGACGACCCGAACCGGACGGCCTCCTTCCGCCCGACGACGGGCACGACCTGGTGGCTCGACCGGGCCTTCAACGGTCGCTACCTGGGCGTCAAGGGCGGCTACCTGCCGTGGCACAACTTCGACGAGGGCGCCTTCGATCCCGCGGACTACGACAGGGTGTCGACCGACGCGTTCCTGGCCATCTCCGGAAAGCACAGCGTCTGCAACAAGTGCCGCCACATCTTCTGCACCCGCTCGGCCAAGGTCGAAACGGGCCCCTACGCCGGCGCGGGCGTCCGCCCCGAATTCGAGACGATCGCCCTGTGGATCAACTGCTGCATCCTCGATCGGGACGCCATCTTCCACCTGAATGACCTCTGCAACGAGCTCGGCGTCGACACGATGACCTTCGGCAGCGTCATGGCCGGGGCCATGGAGCTCTCGGAGAAGGGATTCCTCTCCGGCTTCGGCAGCCGCCTCCGCTTCGGGGACGCCGCCGAAATGGTCCAAGCCCTCAAAGACATCGCCTACGCCGCGAACGGCCTCGGCCGGCTCCTCGGCCATCACTCCGACCGCGTCATCGCCGAGGTGGCGGCGAGCGCCCCGTCGACCGCCCTCGCCGACATCGTTTATTGCACCACGACGGCCTACGGCGGGCTCGGCTACGCCGGGATCAGCCCCAAGGCCTTCCCCGGCATGTTCACCGCCTACGGGACCTCGAACCGCGGCCGCGGCGACCACACCTATGCCTGGACGATCCAGGCGGAGGAGGGCGGGCTCAAGGACGCCCGCGACCTGGCCGCCTACGTCGCCGAAGGACAGGCCGGAAAGGCCCTCGTCGATTCCCTGGGCCTTTGCGACTTCTTCACCGCGGACATCACCGCCGAGCCGTTCCTGTCGCTCTACCGCGCCCTGACCGGGATCGCCTACACGCCCGGATCCCTGAAGGAGTGCGGCCGGAGGATCTACGCGCTCGAACGGCGCATGAACAACCTCCAGGGCCGGGACCGGACCTACGACAGCTTCGTCCCGGCCAAGCTCAAGGTCCCTCTCGGCCACGGCGCCCACCAAGGCCGGGCCGTCGACGAAACGTTCTATAACTCCGTCCTCGACGCCTACTACGACGCCTGGGGCTGGTCGAATACGGGAAGCGTCGTCTGATGGAAAAGCTGGTCATCCGCGGCGACCGCGACCTGCGCCTGAAGGGCGAGGTCCGCGTGAGCGGGGCCAAGAACGCCGTGCTCCCGGCGATCGCCGCCTCTCTGCTGACGAGCGAGCAGCTCCGCCTTTCCAACATCCCGCACGTGAAGGATGTCGAGACCATCCTGACCCTCATCGCCGAGCTCGGCGGTTCTTACGAGATCGCCGGCGACACCGTCTCGCTCCGCGTCCCCAAGATCCGCTCCGACGAAGCGTCCTACGAGCTCGTCCGGGCCATGCGCGCCTCCATCCTCGTCCTCGGGCCGCTTCTCGCGAGGTTCGGCAAGGCCGTCGTCGCCCTGCCCGGCGGCTGCGCCATCGGCTCTCGGCCGATCGATCTCCACATCGCCGGCCTGCAGAAGCTCGGCGCGACGATCTCTCTCGAGCACGGCTACATCCAGGCCCAGGCCGACCGTCTCCACGGCGCGGTCATCGAATTCGAGAGGAAGACGGTCACCGGGACGGAGAACCTGCTCATGGCCGCCGCCCTGGCCAAGGGCGAGACCATCCTCAAGAACTGCGCCATGGAGCCGGAGGTCGCCGACCTGGCCGTGCTCCTCAACAAAATGGGCGCCAAGATCGACTGGGTCGACGAGGACACGGCCCGCGTCCGCGGCGTCAAGGAGCTCGGCGGGGCGACTCACGACATCATCCCGGACCGGATCGAGACCGGCACTTTCCTCGTCGCCGGGGCCCTGACGGCCGGTGACTGCCTCGTCCGCGGCATCGTCCCCGAAAACGTGGGGAACATCATCGACAAGCTCCGGGCCTCGGGCGCCACCGTCGAAACCGAGGGCGAGACGGCCCTCCGCGTCGTCGGCAGCCGGGACGTCCGGGCCCAGGACATCACGACCTCGCCATATCCCGGCTTCCCCACGGACATGCAGGCCCAGTTCATGGTCCTGCTGACCCAGGCCGCGGGGACATCGATCATCACCGAGACGATCTTCGACCGGCGCTTCTCCCACGTCAACGAGCTCGTCCGGCTGGGCGCCTCGATCGAGGTCCAGGGCGACAAGGCCGTCGTCAAGGGCAAGACCCCTCTTTCCGGGGCCGAGGTCGTCGCCACCGACCTCCGCGCCTCGGCGGCCCTCGTCCTGGCCGGGTTGGTCGCCGCCGGCGAGACGACGGTGACCGAGATCGAACACCTCGACCGCGGCTACGAGCGGTTCGAGGAGAAGCTCCGCGGCCTCGGGGCCTCGATCGAGAGGGCCGGGACATGACGGCTGCGCACGCCGGCGACTGCCTTTTCTGCCGCATCGTCCGCAAGGAGATCGCGGCTAAGATCCTCTTCGAGAACGAGCGCATCCTCGCCTTCGAGGACATCCGGCCCAGGGCCCCGGTCCACGTCCTGGTCATCCCCAAGGACCACGTCGCCTCCCTCAACGAAGCCCCCGAGGGGGCGGAAGCCCTGCTCGGGGAGATCCTCCTCCGGGCCCGGGCGCTCGCCCGGGAGAAGGGCGTCGGCGAGAGCGGCTACAGGATCGTCCTCAACACGGCCCGGGACTCCGGGCAGGAAGTTTTCCACATCCATTTCCACATCCTCGGCGGCCGACGCCTCCTCTGGCCGCCGGGGTGACGCGGAGACGCCCGGACGGCGGCACGACATGGCCTACCTCATCGACGGCAACAATCTCCTCGGCCGCATCGCGCCGCACGAGCTCCGGGAGAAGACTGGCCGCGAGGGCCTCGTGGTGAGACTCCTCGCCTACCAGCGCGTCACCCACGCCCGGATCCACCTCGTTTTCGACGGCAATCCCGAGCCGACGCCGACCGATGTCCCGGTCAACCCCAAGTTCACCATCCACTATCCCGGCGAAGGAGAGAGCGCCGACGACGTCATCCGCGACATGATCGTCCGGCAGACCGACCGCCGCCGCTTCTTCGTCGTCAGCTCGGACCGGGCCATCCGGGAGCTGGCCAAGAAAAGAGGCCTCGAGCCCGTGACCTCCGACGTCTTCGCTCGCGAGCTCAAGGCGGCGATCAAGGAAGGAAAGAAGCGGCGCGAGCTCGAGAAGAGGACGGAAGCTCCGTCCCCGCTCGAGGTCGATCTCTGGGACGAGGTGTTCAAATCCAAGCCATGAAGAGTTTTTCGATCGTCGGCGCGGGACGGCTCGGAACAGCCCTCGGCGCGGCGCTCGTCCGGCGGGGCTGGAGGGCCGCGGCCATCATCGACAAAGACGCGAAGGCGGCCCGGGAGAGTCGCCGCATCATCGGGCGGGGAAAAGCCGCGACGGACGTGCGCGCGGCGGCTGGGCCGGACGATCTCGTCATCATCGCCGTGCCCGATGACGCCGTCGGCCGCGTCGCCGCCGGATTGGCGCGGTCCGGGATTCCCTGGGAGGGAAGGTACGTCTTCCATACGAGCGGGCTCCTCCCCTCCCGGGTCCTCGACCCTCTCAAAAAATCGGGCGCTCAAACGGCTTCCGTCCACCCCATCCAATCTTTTTCCCGGAAGGACGCGCCGGCCAGGCTTTTCAACGGGATCACCTGGGGCGTCGAAGGGGATCCGGCCGCCGTCGAGGCCGCTCGGGCTTTCGTCCGTGACCTGCGTGGCCACGTCCTCCTTCTTTCGGAGAAGGACAAACCGCTTTACCATGCGGCCTGCAGTCTGGCTTCGAACGCCTTGGTCGCCCTGGCGGGAGCGGCGTCAGGCCTGTTTCGGACGGCGGGCATAGGGGAAAAAGCGGCTTCCGGCATGCTTTTCCCTCTCATACAAAGAACTTTACAGAACGTAAAAGAATTTGGCCTGGAGAAAGCCCTGACCGGACCCATCGCCCGGGGGGATATCGCCACCGTCCGGAAACACCTGGACGCCCTTCAAGACGATCCCGGCGCGAGGGAGGTCTACCTGGCCCTGGGGAAGCAGGCCCTCCTGCTTGCCGGCGGAAGCGGCCTGCCGGCGAGCCGGGTCAGAGCATTTAAGCGTCTGCTCGAAGGTAGATGACTTCCTCTTCCAGCCGGATACCGAACATCCGGAAAACCTTTTCTTTGAGCTCCCCGGCGAGGAGGAGGACGTCGCGTGACCTCGCATTCCTCTTGTTGATGATGAAATTGCAGTGCCTCTCGTCGACGGCCGCGTCGCCGACGGCGAGGCCGCGGGCGCCCGCCTGTTCGAGAAGCCGGCCCGCGGCGATCCTTTCCCCGGTCGCGGAGCAGGAGTTCTTGAAGTAGCTCCCGGCGCAGGCCGTGCCCAAGGGAGGGTGTTTCAATCGCCGTTTTTCGAGGATGTCCCGGATCTTGGCTTCAGAAGCCTGTGTGTCCCCTGGGGAGCACAAGAGGATGGTATCCAGGACGATGCCTCCCCTCTTTTTTAAGGCCGAATCCCGGTAGCCGAAGCCCAGGGCTTCCCTGTTCACGGTCTTGCGCCCCCCGTCCGGGAAGAGGAGAGTCGCTGTCTCGAGAATATCCCCTATGCTCCGGCCGTAGGCCCCGGCGTTGCCGTAAACGGCCCCTCCGACCGTCCCCGGGATCCCGGCCAGGAACTCGAGTCCGGAGAGCCCTGCCGAAAGGGTTTGGTTCAGGAGGGCCGAAAGGCCCGTTCCCGAGAGAACGCGAAGACGGTCTTCCCCCCCGACGATCCCCTCGAGCCTGTTCCGGATGATCAGGCCCCTGTAGCCCGCGTCGTCGAAAAGGAGGTTGTTCCCGCCGCCGATGACGTAGAAGGGGTATTTCTCGGCGGCCGCCAGGGAGAGGGTCGTCTCGAACTCCCCTTCCGTCCGGACCTCGAAAAAGAAGTCCGCCGGCCCGCCTATGCCAAAGCTGGACATGGCCGAAAGAGGCACGTTTTCCGAGGGAGACGTGCCGAGCTTCTCGAGGAACGTCTCCCGAAACTGGATTTTCCGGTCCATGTCCGGTATTATAGAGAAACTGGGATAGGGAAGCAAAAAGCCTCCGGGGCAGGAATACTGGCATATTTATTGCAATGATTTAGATCGGAAGGCAGCGATATTGACAAATATCAGGATGCGGGCTATGATTCCTGAAATTTTCGAGAGAGGTTAGGCATGAAAAGGATACTCTTCGCGACCGTGACCTTGGTATTCGTTCTGTCGGGCCTCGTGGCGGCCCAGAGCGCCGACGAGGAATACCTCAAGGCCATGCAGCTTTCCGATAATTGCCAGAAGGTCCAGGCGCTCGACAACTACATTGCGAAGTACGCCGGCCAGGGCACGACCAACGAACACTGGGCCTACGCCTATTACTGCCTGACGCCGTGCGCGTCGAAGAGCGCCCAGAAGGCGGCCGAGTACGGCGAGAAGGCCATGACCATGCCCGGCCTGGACGACAAGACCAAGATCGCGCTGATGGCGACGGTTCCCGAGCTTTACAACAGCATCGGGCAGGTGGACAAGGCCAAGGCCGCCGCCCGCAAGCTCATCGACTTCGGCAAGGCCTTGAGCGAAGCCAAACTGGGGCTAAGGCTCCAGGCCGGCGGCTATGTGATGATCGGCCAGTTCGCCGAGAAGGCCGGCGACAACACAACTGCCACCGAGAATTACATATCAGCTTATAACATCCTGAAGGACGGGAGCATCATCAAGCAGATCAGGAGCCTCGCGGACAAGCTTTACAAGGCCCAGAAATATGCCGAGGCGGAACAGGTCCTTAGGCGGTTCTATGCCGCGGACCAAGGTCCGGAAAGCGCCACGGTCCTCGCTCAAACCCTTCACAAACAGGGGAAGACCGATGAGGCCTTGACTATCTACAGGGAAGCTTACGCCAAGAAGAAAACCGCGGGCCTCGCCCGGAACATCGCAATGATCCTGAACGGCCAAGTCAAGACCGATCCGTCCAAGACGAACGAGGCCGTCGGCGCGCTGATCGAAGCGGCCCTCTTCAATCAGAAGGATTCCGGCAAGCTCCTCGAACAGGCCAAGTACCTCTTCGTCAGCCAGGACAAGGAGCTCGCCTCGAGCTACGACAAGATCGCCGAGCACAACAAGGCCATCGAGGAGTTCACCAACTCCTACAACGCCAAGATCGAGGGCAAGTCCGAGGAGGACCTCTCCGAGGCCGACAAGAGGGTCCTCAAGACGCTCGAGGCCAACATCGAGGCCGAGAAGCAGGCCATCGCCAGGATCCAGGCCGGCCAGAAGGGCGTTCTCGACAAGTTCAACGTGCTCGTCGCCCAGGCCAAGACCCGGCTTGGCAGGTAAGTCGGCGCCCGGAGCGGCTCGCGACGCTCGCCGCCCCCGCCCCGCAAGGGTCCGCGGCGAGGATTCTCCGATACTAGGAGGGAAGCCGTGTCCCCCTCTCCCGCCGGCCGGAAGGACCGCGCCCGGGCCGAGGCGCTGCGCCGGACGATCCTCACCCACGAGCGGAAATACTACGTCGAGAACGACCCCCAGATCTCGGACGCGGAGTTTGATCGTCTCGTCAGCGAGCTCCGCGACCTCGAGGCCCGCTTCCCCGACCTGGTGACACCCGAGTCCCCCACGCAGAGGGTGGGTGAAAAGCCGGTCGAGGGCTTCGTTTCCGTCGTCCACCGGACCCCTATGCTCAGCATCGACAACGGCTACAACGAGGAGGAGATCCGCGAGTTCGAGGACCGCGTCCGCAAGCTCCTCCCCGGCCAGGCCGTCGCCTACACGGCCGAGCTCAAGATCGACGGGCTCGGCATCTCCGTCCTCTACCGCGACGGCAAGTTCGCCCGGGCCGTCACGCGCGGCGACGGCGTCCGCGGCGACGACGTCAGCGGCAACGTCAAGACCATCCGCTCCCTGCCGCTCGTCATCGGCGCCGAGGGCGAGGTCGAGGTCCGCGGCGAGATCTACCTGCCCTTCGCCTCCTTCCGCGAGATCAACCGGGAGCGCGAGGAGGCCGGCGAGCCCCTCTTCGCCAACCCCCGGAACGCGGCGGCCGGCTCCATCCGCCTCCTCGACCCCAGGGAGGTGGCCTCCCGGAACCTCAACGTTTTCCTCTACTATCTCTTCGTCGACGGCAAGGAGGAGCCGAGCCAGTGGGGCGCCCTGCGGAAGCTCAGGGACCTCGGCTTCATGACCAATCCCCGCTCGCGCTTCTGTCCGACGCTCGACGACGTCCTGGCCTATTACCGGGAGTGGGAAGAGAAAAGGGACAGCCTCGATTACGACGCCGACGGCATCGTGGTCAAGGTCGATTCCGCGGACGAGCGGCGGGCCCTCGGGACGACGGCCAAGTCGCCGCGCTGGGCGATATCCTATAAGTTCCCGGCGCGGCAGGCGACGACGCGCGTCAACGACATCGTCATCCAGGTCGGCCGCACCGGGGCCCTGACGCCCGTGGCCGTCCTCGAGCCGGTCAAGCTGTCGGGAACGACCATCAGCCGCTCGACACTCCACAACGAGGAGGAGGTCCGGAGGAAGGACGTCCGGGTCGGCGACTTCGTCCTCATCGAAAGGAGCGGCGACGTCATCCCGCATGTCGTCGCGGTCATGAAGGAACGGCGGGCGCGCGGCTCCCGGCCCTTCGCCTGGCCCGGCCGGTGCCCCGTCTGCGGCTCGGAGGTCTTCCGCCCCGAGGGCGAGGTCATCTCGCGCTGCGTCAACACCTCGTGCCCTGCCCGGGTCCGGGAATCCGTCCTCCACTTCGCCGCGCGCCGGGCGATGGACATCGACGGACTGGGCGAAGCGGTCGTCGATCAGCTCCTCGGCGCCGGGCTCGTCCGCTCCATCCCCGATCTCTACGGCCTCCGCACCGACGCCCTCGTCGGCCTGGAGCGGCTGGGACCGAAGAGCTCCCGGAACCTCCTCGCCGAGATCGAGGAATCGAAGACCCGGGGCCTCGCCAGGCTCCTCTTCGCCCTGGGCATCCGCCACGTCGGGGAGCGGCTGGCCCAGACGCTGGCCTCGCGCTTCGGGACGCTCGAGGCGCTCGAAGCCGCCGGCCGGGGAGACCTCGTCGAGGTGAAGGACGTCGGCCCCAAGGTCGCGGAGAGCATCCTTTTTTTCTTCGCCCAGCCGGAGAACCTCGAGCTCGTCGGCAGGCTCAGGGACGCGGGAGTGACCGTCCGGGACGCCGGGGACGCGGCGGGACCCAAGCCCCTCGCCGGTCAGGTCTTCGTCATCACCGGGACGCTCGCCGGCATGACCCGGGACGAAGTCCGGGAGCTCCTGGAGGCGCGCGGGGCCGAGGTCGGCTCCTCCGTGACCCGGAAGACGACCGGCCTCATCGTCGGGGAGTCGCCGGGCTCGAAGCTCGACAAGGCGCGCGAGCTCGGCGTCAGGGTCATCGGGGAGAGAGAATTCCTGGAGCTCGTCGGCAAAAAGCCGTAGCTATTTTTTCTTCTTCGAACCGAAGAAGTCCATCCCGAAGAGGCCTTTGGATATCTTCTTCTTGCCCCCCGTAAGCTCGTCAAGGGCTTCGCGGGCCGAAGCGTGGTCGGTGTCGACCTCGAGGGCCTTCTCCAGCTGCTTGACGGCCTTGGTCCGGAGCCCCTCCGCCTTGTAGAGCAGGCCGAGGCCGACGTAGCCCTCGGGATTCCAGGGTTCGAGCTGGATGGCTTTCAGATAATCCTGCTCCGCTTTCTGGACGTAGGCCGGCAGCTTCGACTCGCACATGGCCAGGAGGAGGAAGTAATCCCCCTTGTCCTTGCGCACGCGGACGGCCTCCTCGAGGTAGGCGATGGCCTCGTCGTAGCGTCCCTGGCCGTGAAGCGTCTTGCCCTGGCGAAACTTGATGTCGGCCTTGCGGAATGATTCCTGGACGTCTTCCTGGGTCGACGCCGGGCCGGACTTGGCGTCGTAAAGCCTCCGGGATTCCTTGTTGCTCAGGACCCGGTAGGCGTTGGTGATGCCGTCGAAGACCTCGTCGATCTGGGACTTGAACTCGGCCACGAGCTTGCGCTCGAAGCGGTCGGGATGGAACCGGCGGGCCATCTGGAAATAGGCCTTCTTGATATCCTCTTCCGAGGCCGTCTTGGGAACGTCCAGGATCTGGTAAAGAGTCATCGCCGGCAGGGTGTCCCGGATGGTGAGGACTTCGGCGATCTGCTGCGGGACGTCCGGGTGTGACGCGGACGGTGGCCGCAGGCGGTTTTTTTCGTCCGGCGCGGCTTCCTGGGCTTCGTCCGTGAAATCGACGACGCCGAGACAGTAGAACAGGTATAGGCTCTTCCAGAACTGGTCGGGCGGAATGGTCAGCGTGCGCAGGATGACCTCGGCCATGTCCTTGCCGTTGATCTTCTCCAAGATGTCCTTCTCCTCCACGGTCAGAAGGTAAGCGTAAGTCTTCCGTCCCAGGGCGGGGGTCCTCCGGGCCAGGAAGGCCTGCAGAAGGGGGTGGCCCGGCATGCGTCTGATGCCGTACTCGATGAGCAGGGGGACGCTGACCCTGGATTCCTCGGCCCCGCCGGCGAACCCTTCGTGCTCTTGGAAATCGAACTCGGCGTCGAAGTGGGCGAAGACGTTGAGGACGCTCTCGCGGGTCTGGTGGGCCAGGGCCTCGTTGAGGTCGTCCTCGGAGATGACGCCCCGGGTTTTGAGAACCTCTCCGAGGTTCCTGTTGGGCTCGATGTACTCGTCGATCTTGGCGTGAGCTTCCTTGGGGATGCGCTCGAGCTTGTAGAGGATCTCGCCCAGCCGCTCGTCGGGCTGGTTCGTCTTGACCTGGATGATGGCGCCCTTCTCGAAGAAGAAATACTTGAGGATGTCCCCCCGGCGGTAGATCAGGCGGCCGGTCTTCTTGTTGAAGAAGACGTTCCTCAAGTGGGTCGCGATGTGGTTCATGTCAGCTCGGATTCTCGAGAAATGCCAACTATAATCCTAACGCCCGATTTTTTCAACTTTCCGTCGGCCGCAGGAAAAAGGGGCTGAGGGTATCGTCTGCTTTCGCCGCGGCCGCCACTCTCTGCTCGTTTGAAAAGGGGGTGGGATTATGTTAATTTTAGCACATGAAGATCGTGTTGGCTCAGATCGTGCCGCGGCTCGGGGACGTCAAAGCCAACGTCGAGCTCCACCTGGACGTCCTGGAAAAAGCCCGGCGCCGGAAGGCCGGCCTCGTCGTCTTCCCCGAGCTCGGACTGACGGGCTACACGCTGAAGGACCTGGTCGAGGAAGTCGCCCTCGATCCCGACTCCGACCCGCGGTTCAGGAAGATCGTGTCCCGCTCGAAGGGCCTCTCGGTCGTCGTCGGCTTCGTCGAGGAGAGGCCGGCCGAGAAGGGGCTTTTCTACAACGCGGCCGCCTTCATCGCCGACGGCCGGATCGTCCACGTCCACCGCAAGGTCTTTCTGCCGACCAACGGGATGTTCGAAGAAGCCAAGTTTTTCGCCCAGGGCCGCGATTTCCGGACCTTTGAAGCGCCCTTCGGCCGCGCCGGCCTTCTCATTTGCCGGGACTTCCTTCACTACGGGGCGAGCTACGTCCACTACGCCTCCGGGGCCGATATGATCGTCTGCATCTCGGCGGCGCCGGGCCGCGGGGTCGAGGGCGGCGACGCCTTCGAGACGAGCCGGATGTGGGAGCTCATGGGCGAGGCCGTGTCCTATTTTTCGACCGCGTTCGTCCTCTACGCCAACCGTGCGGGCAGCGAGGACGGCGTGACGTTCGCCGGCGGGTCTTTCGCCTTCGCCCCCGGCGGCCGGCTCGCCGCCCGGGCGGCCGCCATCGACCCGGACCTCCTTTTCTGCCGCATCGACCTCTCCGCCGTCCGCGACGCCCGCAGAAAATGGCTGTTCAAGCGGGACGAGAAACCCGAAGTCGTCTGGAGATCCCTCGAAAGGATCGTCCGTGCTTCCGAAGATTAACGCCGCTCTCGTCGAAAAGGTCCTCGTTCGGTTCATCCGGGATGAGTTCGGCAAGTGCGGTTGCAAAAAGGGCATCCTCGGGCTGTCGGGCGGCCTCGACTCGGCCGTTACCGCCGCCCTGGCCGCCCGGGCTCTCGGGCCGGGGAACGTCCTCGGCCTGATCATGCCTTACGGGAAAGGCTTCCCGGAGGACGTCCGCGATGCCGGGAACCTGGCCCGGCGCCTGGGCATCCGGCACAAGACGATCGACATCGCCGCCCAGGTCGACATTTACTTTGCCGCCCACCCGACGAGAAGCCGCGTCCAGCGCGGGAACAAGATGGCCCGCGAGCGGATGTCCATCCTCTACGATTACTCGGCCCGGGAGGACGCCTTCATCCTGGGGACGAGCAACAAGACCGAGCTCCTCATCGGCTACGGCACGATCCACGGCGACATGGCTTGCGCCATCAATCCCATGGGCGACCTCTACAAGACGCAGGTCCGCGAGCTCGCCGCCCACTTGCGCCTTCCGGCCGCCATCCGCAGGAAAGTTCCGACGGCCGGCCTCTGGCCGGGCCAGACCGACGAGGGCGAGCTCGGCCTGACCTACGAGGAGCTCGACGACATCCTCTACGGCCTCGTCGAAGGCCGCAGGAGCCGCCGGGAGATGGTCGAAGCGGGGCACCGGCCGGCCATCGTCGCCCGCATCCTGCGGATGATCAAGAATTCGGAATTCAAGCGCAAGCTGCCGCCGATCGCCAAGCTCTCGCCGCGATCCGTCGGCCACGACTTCCTCTATCCCTACGACTGGGGAAAATAAGGACGTGACCGGCCGTCTCTTCATCGTCGGGACGCCGGTCGGCAACCTCGAGGACATCACCCTGCGGGCCCTCCGCGTCCTCGGCGAGGTCGCGGCCATCGCCTGCGAGGACACCCGCCGGACGCTCAAGCTCCTGAACAGATTCGGGCTAAAGAAGCCGCTCATCAGCTACTTCCAGCCGCGCGAGGGCCGCCGCGTGCCGGAGATCATCCGGCTTCTCAAGGCAGGCCGAGACGTCGCCCTCGTTTCCGACGCGGGGACGCCGGGGATCTCGGATCCCGGATTCCCGCTCATCCGCGAGGCTCTCAAGGAGGGCATACCGGTCGTCCCCGTCCCCGGCCCCTCCGCCGTGACGGCCGCCTTGTCCGCTTCGGGCCTGCCGACCCATCGCTTTCTCTTCGTCGGTTTCCCTCCGCCCAAGAAGACGGGCTTGCGGAAATTCCTCGAGGCGCTCGTCCGGGAGGAAGCCACGCTAGTTTTTTTTCTGCCGACGCGCAGGATCCCGGAGTTCTTGGAGGCGGTCGGCCAGGTTCTAGGGGACAGGCGGGTCGTCATCGCCAGGGAGCTGACCAAGGTCCACGAGGAATTTCTCAGGGGGACAACCCGAGAACTCCAGGCCTCCCTGGGGCAAAAAGCCCTTAAGGGGGAAGCCACGGTGCTCGTTGAAGGCTGTTGATCCGGCAAATATCTGAACAAAGCCACGTAATTTTAATTCTTGGCCGGTGGTTATGATAAAAAAATCAGCTGAAATACTTGACATATATCCACTAAGATATTATATTATTATCTCACTAAGATATTTTAACTGGAGGTAACAAATGGCGATTATCAGATGGGATCCCTATAGGGACATGATCACCCTCAGGGACAGGATGAACAGGCTTTTTGAAGATATGTCCAGCCCGAAGGGCGAGGAAAAGGACGTCATCCCGGGCGCCTGGGCCCCGTCCGTGGACATCTACGAGACCGAGAACGAGGTCGTGCTGGCCGCGGAGATCCCCGGTGTCGAAGAGAAGGACGTCGAGATCAAGGTCGAGGACAACAACCTGACCATCCGCGGCGAACGGAAGTTCGAGAAGGAGACCAAGGAGGAGAACTATCACCGCATCGAGCGCTCCTACGGATCGTTCTTCCGGTCGTTCGCCCTGCCCAGCTACATCGACCAGGACAGGATCGAAGCCGAACACGAGAACGGTGTTCTCAAGATCAAGATGCCCAAGCGGGCCGAGCTCAGGCCCCGCAAGGTCAAGATCCTGACGCCCGTTCAGGTCCAGGCCGAGAAGCCGAAGAAGTAACCGGAGAAGAGCCTATAAGGCCTGGGCCAGAGTGATCGCCCGCACGTCCTTGGCCCCAGCCTCGATAAGGACCCGGGCGCACTCGCGGAGGGTCGCCCCGGTCGTGGTGACGTCGTCGACGAGGACGAGCGTTTTCCCCCGGACCCGGGCCGGCCATCTCACGTAATAGGCGCTCTTAACGTTCTCCTCGCGGTCGGCCGCGCGCAGTCCGGCCTGCGGGGGGACGTCCCGGACCTTGACCAGGCACCCCCCGAGGACCTTCATGCCCCGGAGCTTGGCTAGGTCGCGGGCGAGGAGGCGGGCCTGATTGAAGCCCCTCTCCCTTCGCCGCGCGGGATGGAGCGGAACAGGGACGAGGAAATGCGCTCCCTTCCACAGCCTCGGGTCTGAGGCCAGGCCCGCCTCGGCGTACCGGGCCAGGGGCCGGCTGAGGGGCGCGTACTTCCGGTACTTGAAGAGCAGGATGATTTCTTTCAGCGTTCCCCCATAGATACCACAGGAGCGATGGGCCGAGAAGGCCGGCGCCCTCTCCAGGCACCGCGCGCAGAGGTGGTCTTCTGCCGAGCTTTCGTGGAACCGGCCGCAGAGGGGGCACGACGGCCCGCTGCGGGGAGCGAGCTTGGCCAAGCAGGCGCGGCAGACGACCTTTTCGCCCGGCTCGTCGAGGGGTTCCCGGCAGATGCGGCAGAAGGATGGGAAAACGAGGAGCTCGACGAGCTTGGCCAGGGACGCCGCCCGGGCCCGGACGGAGCCGGTCACTGGGCTTTCAGTTCTTCCTCAGCCTTCTCCTGGCAGTCGATACAGTAGGGCGTCCAAGGGATGGCCTCGAGCCGCTTGCCGCCTATCTCCTTTTGGCAGAGCTGGCAGACGCCGAACTCGCTGTGCTCGAGCCTCTTGAGGGCCTCGTCGATGAGCAGGAGCTGCTCCCGCTCGCCGTCCGAGAGGCTGAGGAGGAATTCCTTCGTGTAGGAGGTTTCCGCCTTGTCGACGAGGTCCTGGGCGACGTTGGACTCCATCTCCTTGCTCTCGGTGATGGTTTGGCTGAGCTTACGGATGATGCTCTCCTTTTTCGCCGCGAGCTGCTTCCGGAAATCTTCTTTTTCCTTCTTGTTCATTTTCCTAGGCATGGGACAATCCCTTCATTTGGCGTAGTGCCGGCCCCCGATGATGGTCAGGGCCCGGTAGACCTGCTCGAGCAGGAGAACGCGGGCGAGCTCGTGCGAAAACGTCATGCGCGACAGCGACAGCCTCATGTCGGCCCTCTCCGCGACGCTGTCCGCGAGTCCGAGAAAACCGCCCACGACGAAGGCCAGCGGTTTCCCCGAGTCCTTCTCCCGGCCGCGGAGGAAGCGCGCGAATTCATGAGACGTCATCTCCCTTCCGTGATCCTCGAGACAGATCACATAAGCTCCGCCGAGGTGTTTTTCAAGTCCCCGCGCCTCGAGGTCCTTGATCTTGTCGGCGAACTTTTCCTCGAGCCCGCGAGCCTCGCGCGTCTCGATGACGTCGCAGGCCGCGAGGGACTTGATGCGCGCCTCGTAAAAACCCTGCAAGCCCCGCAACTCGGGACTCTTCGTCTTGCCGGGCCAGAGGAATTTCAACCGCATCGCCGAAAACGCCCTAAAACAATAACGATTCGACCCCGGCTTGTCAACCCTTTTCTGCCGCTTTTTGCGGTCCGGAAGAGCGCGCCTAGAAATCCAGACGCGGGGCGTCGCCCCACAGCTTTTCGAGGGAGTAGTGGTCCCGCGCGGCGCGCGAAAAAACGTGTACGACGAGCGAGCCGTAGTCGAGCAGGATCCATTCGGCCGATTCACGGCCTTCGACGCTCAAGGGACGGAGGCCGGCCGGCTTGAGCGCCGCCTCGAGCGCCTCGGCGACGGCGGCGTTCTGCCGCGACGAGTTCCCTTGCATGACCAGGAAAAAATCGGTGAATGAGGAGATCTCGCGCAAGTCGAGGACGCAAAGGCCCTCGGCCTTCCTGGCGAGGCAGGTCTCAACGGCCAGCCGGACGGGCGCGGGGAGGTTCCTTTTCGTGAACCGTTTTTTCTTCTCTTCTGCCATGGCTCCTATCGACCTCTGTAGAGTTGGTGTTTCCGGATATAGGCGGCGACGGACCCGGGGACGAGCCCGTCGAGGGATTTTCCGAGGCGGATCATCTCCCTGATCGCCGTCGAGGAAATGTCCAGGGCGCGGATGGGCAGGAGAAAGACCCTTGTCTGCGGCGGCAGGAGCCCGGCGGCGCCTTCGCCGGTCTCGAGAGGGCCGACTGAATCCCGGAGCTTGCCGCCGAGGACATCCCGGGCCCGGTCAAGCTCGAAACCCGGCCGCCCCATGACGATAAAAAAACATTGTTCGAGGACCCGATGGTATTCCCGCCATGCGCCGATGTCCAGAAAGGCGTCGACGCCCAGGATGAAAAATAGGCGGGCGCCCGGCGAGAGGGCCCGGAGCTTGCGCAGGGTCAGGATGGAGTACGATTTCTCGCGGGCCTCCACCTCGATGGGCGAGGCCTCGAACCCGGCGCGCCCACTGCAGGCGAGCTCGACCATGCGAAGGCGGTCGGCCGCCGAGGCGACCGCCCCGGTTTTTTTATGCGGCGGGAGGTAGGACGGGATGAACAGGACGCGATCGAGCCGGGCCCGCCGGCGGACTTCCGCCGCGGCCCGCAGATGCCCGAGATGGATGGGGTCGAACGTCCCGCCGAAGAGGCCGATCGTCTCCATCATGACGCCTCGCTCCCGTCCTTTTCGTCGAGCCAGTCGAGCGAGCGGGCCAGGCCTTCGACGAGGGGCTTGAGCCCCTCGCGCTTGAGCGCCGAGATGGCGAAAAAGGGGATCTTCTTCCGGGCCGCCATCCGCCGCAGTCGGATCAGACGTGTCTTGTCGTCGCCGAGGAGATCCATCTTGTTCGCCGCCAGGACCTGGGGTCGCGCGGCCACCTCGGAGCTGAAAGCCTCGAGCTCCTTCATGATGATCCGGTAATCCTCGAGGGGATCCCGTCCCGAATACGGCGAGACGTCGACGATGTGGACGAGGAGCTTGGTCCGCTCGATGTGCCGCAGGAAGCGGATGCCCAGCCCTTGGCCGAGGTGGGCGCCCTCGATGAGGCCGGGGATGTCGGCGACGACGAAGCTGCGGTATTCGCCGATGTCGACGACGCCGAGGTTGGGGGCCAGGGTCGTGAACGGATAGTCGGCGATGAGCGGCCGGGCCGCCGAGATGTTTGAGATGAGGGTCGATTTCCCGGCGTTGGGGAATCCGACCAGGCCGACGTCGGCGATGAGCTTGAGCTCAAGGTGCAGCTCCTTCTCCTCGCCGGGACGGCCGGGCTGCCATTCGTGCGGCGTCTGGTGGGTCGAGCTGGCGTACGAGGCATTGCCGCGGCCGCCGCGGCCGCCCCGGGCCGCGATGCAGACCTGGCCGTGCGCGGTGAGGTCGAAAAGGACGGCGCCGCCGTCCTTTTCCTTGACGACCGTACCCACCGGGACCCCGAGACGGACATCGGCGCCCCGCTTGCCATGGCGGTTGTTGCCCTCGCCGGGAGCCCCGTTCTTGGCCTTGAGATGGGGATGGAAACGGAAGTAAGCGAGGGAGCTGGTGTTCTCGTCGGCGACGAAGGAGATGCTCCCGCCGTCGCCGCCGTGGCCTCCGTCCGGGCCGCCCTTCGGGACCCGGGCTTCGCGGCGGAAGCTGACGCAGCCGTCGCCGCCCCTTCCGGCTTTCAGCGTGACGGTGACCTGATCAACGAACAACGGAGGATAGGCTCTCCCTCAAGCGGGCAGGACGGAGACGATCTTCCCCTTCCGGCCTTTTTCGGAGAACTCGACGGTCCCGGTGACGGTCGCAAAGAGGGTGTCGTCCTTGGCCCGGCCGACGTTGAGCCCGGGCTTGATGGGCGTGCCCCTCTGACGGACGATAATGGAGCCGGCATTGACCTGCTGGCCGCCATGGCGCTTGACGCCGAGCCTCTTTCCCGCGCTGTCGCGCCCGTTTTTCCCGGCTCCACCTGTTTTTTTATGGGCCATGGCTTACTCCTTGGTCGCTTTCTTCCTCTTGGGGGAGGCCGGCTTCTTCACCGCTTTCGGCTTGGCGGCTTCCTTTTTGGCCGGCTTAGCTTTGGCCGGGGCCGGAGCGGACGTTTTCGGCCTGGCCGCCTTGACGGGTTTTTCGACAGGGACCGGCTTTCCCTCGGCCAGGTCCTCGGCCGTGATCAGGCCCCGGTCCGGGGAGATCCGGGTGATGCGGACCTTGGTCAGCGGCTGCCTGTGGCCGCGGGTCCGGCGATACTGTTTCCTTCTTTTCTTCTTGAAAACGAGGACCTTCTCGTCCTTGTAATTCTCGAGGACGAGGCCCAGGACCATGGCGTTGTCGAGGACCGGCGTCCCCACCTGGATCGTCTCGCCGTCCTCGATCAGGAGGACACGGTCGAAATGGGCTTTCCGGCCCGGCTCGAGGTCGAGCTTCTCGACGGACAGGACGTCCCCTTCCTTGACGCGGTACTGCTTTCCGCCTGTCATGATCACTGCGTACATCTTGGCCTACCCTTCGGTTGGGATAAAAAAATCGGAGGTTAAATTTAACATAGGACCCGCCCGAAGTCAAATGAAGGCGCCGCAGGCGCCTGGCAAGCGTGTAACGATTGCGTGAATTTCACGATTGCGAGAGGCCGCCTTGACAGTGTGGAGGCTTTTATCTACCCTAGGGGCGCCCGGCCGGGACCGCAGCCGGCCGGCCCCCGCGGGCGGTTAGCTCAGTGGCAGAGTATCGGTCTTACAAACCGGGGGTCGCAGGTTCGAGCCCTGCACCGCCCACCGACCGTAGCGAACGAAGTGAGCGGAGGGCAGAAATCCGCCGGAGCATACACGGAGGCGTATTTCTGCGAAATATCTTGATAGATAGTTCTGCCCTGATGATAATTGCCATGAGTCCTACGAGCTTCAGCGAGCGGAGGAGGCAGAAATCCGCCGGAGCATACACGGAGGCGTATTTCTGCGAAATATCTTAATGGATCACTCTTCTCGGGGGGAAGCGCCCCCGAGGGGATTCGAACCCATGTTCCTGCCTTGAAAGGACCGCTTGGCGGAGAAGGAATGAAGATGCTCAGCTCGAAAACCGGCGCCGGCCCTTATCTCGCCGCCTCCATCGTCCTCGGCCTGGCCGGGATCGGAGGATTCATCTGGATCTTCGCTAGGGATTTCAACATCTACTGGCTCATCCTTTCGCCGGTCATCATCACGCTCTACGAGCTCCCGGCCGTCTACGCGTTCTGGCTCTACAGGAAAAAGCGCGCCGCCGCGGCCGGACGCGGGGAAGCCCGAGAACGGGACGAGGAACCCGGCCGATCCTGAACGCGGCCGGTCCCGGGAAGCGGAGAGCAAAGCGCCCCCGACGGGATTCGAACCCGTGTTGCCGCCTTGAAAGGGCGGTGTCCTGGGCCTCTAGACGACAGGGGCGAAAAAAATGAGCCGTGCTGGACTCGAACCAGCGACACCCGGCTTAAAAGGCCGGTGCTCTCCCTCTGAGCTAACGGCCCGGAAAAAACACTATTATAGCGACAGGGGAAAAAGAGTCAACTTCGGCCGGGGAAAGCCCGAACCCCTCAGGAGAGGGGCTCGAACTTGATGATGACCCAGCGGCCGCGATGGTTGATATTATTGACTTCGTCCCTGAGCAGGTAATTCTTCATGATGAGCTTGTAGTTCCTGGTCGTCCCGGACTTGGTCTTGATGGCGATCTCGACGTCCTTGGAATGGACGTTGCCGGTCAGCTCGCGGACGGTCGCGAGCTCGCGCTCGCCGAGGGAGAACATGGTCATCTCCTCTTCCGCAGCCGCGGCGGCCTTGGCGGCGTTGTAGGCCTTCTTGAGCTCCTGCATCTTGCCGTTCTCGATATCGTACTTGGCCTTGAGCTCGTCGATCTTCCTCTGAGCGGCGGCCTTGCCGGCGGCGGACCTGGAGGTGTCCTTTTCGTACTCGGCGTCCTTGAGGAGCTCGCCAGCATCAACCGTCGGGCCGATCTGGGCGTCTTGGGCTTTCTTCGCCTCGATCTCCGCCTTGTTCAGGGCGGGCAGGGAGGCCGGCTCGATATTCTCGGGGCCGACGCTGACGATGTTCCAGGAGTTGAGGTCGGGCTGGAAGGGCTCGAGGGCCATGCTGGACATCGTGTCGTTGTCGTTCAGCGTGACGGCGTTGAAATACCTGGAGAGAAGGCCCTTCTCCGGATTCGGCGTGCACCCCTGGATGACGAAAAACGCGACCAGAAGGCCGATCACGAACAGTGTCTTTTTCCTCATCTTACCTCCTTCCTGATTTGTTCCGAAAGTACTCTACAAGAATAATAACGTTTTTCCGGAGCAAAAATCAAGCCTTTTTCTGCCGCGGCCGGCGCCGGTTTTCCTTGATTTCTTTTTGTGCTACACTACATCGCTCAAGACCTTAAATATGAGGTTAGACCATGGCGCAAGAGAAAGACATCATCCTCCGGCATCCCAAGGACCCGTCGGCGCTCCTGGACATCATCCGCGACGTCCAGGACCATTTCGGACACGTCCCTGAGGAAGCCGTCGCACGCGTCGCCGCGCATCTGAAGCTGTCCGAGGCGGAGGTCCGCGGCGCCGTCACCTTCTACCACTTCTTTTCCTTGACCCCCCGAGGGGCGTCGACCGTCTACCTGAACGACTCCATCACCTCCCGGATGAAGGGGCGGACGGCGGTCGCCAAGGCCTTCGAAGAGGAGGCCGGCTGCCGTTTCGGGGAGGTCACCGCCGACGGCCTCATCGGCTTATTCTCCACGTCCTGCATCGGGATGAGCGATCAGGAACCATCGGCCATCATCAACGGCGTCGTCTTCACCCGACTGACGCCGCTCAAGGTCAAACACCTCGTCAAGGCCATAAAAACGGGGAAGCCGGTCCGGGACATGGTCACCGCGTGGGGGGATGGAGCCAACCAATCCGACCTCGTGCGTTCGATGGTTTCCAACAATATCCGCAAAAAGGGTCCAGTGATCTTTGGGCCCTTTGAGTCCGGATCGGCCATCAAGAACGCCGTCGCCCGGAAGCCCGAGGACATCATCGCGGAGGTCAAAAAATCCAAGCTGCTCGGCCGGGGGGGCGCGGGCTTTCCGACGGGGCTCAAATGGGAGTTCTGCCGGAAAGAAAAATCCGATATGCGCTACGTCCTTTGCAACGCCGACGAGGGGGAACCCGGTACGTTCAAGGACCGCGTGATTCTGACCGAGATGCCGCAGCTGCTCTTCGAGGGAATGGCCGTCGCCGGGTACGCGATCGGCGCCCGGGAAGGCCTCCTCTACCTGCGGAGCGAATACGCCTACCTGAGAAACCATCTTGAGGCGGTCCTGGAAGGGATGCGCCGAGAGAATCTCCTCGGTAATAACATCGCCGGCTCGGGCGATTTCTCGTTCGATATCACCATCGCCTTGGGGGCCGGGGCCTACGTTTGCGGCGAGGAATCCGCGCTCCTCGAATCGGCCGAGGGCCGGAGAGGCGAGCCCCGGAACCGGCCCCCGTTCCCGGTGCAGACCGGATACCGGAACCGGCCGACGACGGTCAACAACGTGGAGACCCTGTGCACAGCCGCAAAGATCATCCTCCACGGCGCCGCCTGGTTCCAGTCCATGGGCACGGCGAGATCCTCCGGCACGAAACTCTTCAGCGTTTCCGGAGACTGTGAAAGGCCGGGCGTCTACGAGCTCGAGTTCGGCCTGACCGTCCAGGAACTCCTCGACATCGTGGGAGCTAAGGACGCCTACGCCGTCCAGGTCGGAGGTCCCTCGGGGACCTGCCTCTCCCGGCAGGATTTCCGGCGGAGGTTCGCATTCGAGGACCTGTCGACCGGCGGGTCCGTCATGATCTTCGGACCTTGGCGGAACATGTTCGAGATCGTCGCTAATTTCATGGATTTTTTCATCGAGGAGTCCTGCGGTTGGTGCACTCCCTGCCGGGTCGGGAATACCCTGCTTAAAGGAAAACTGGAGAAGATCATGGCCGGCCGCGGGTCGGCCCAAGACCTCCGGGACCTCGAGGCCTGGGGCAAGAATATCCGCGCCCTGAGCCGGTGCGGGCTCGGGCAGACGTCGCCCAATCCGATCCTTTCGACCCTTCAAAATTTCCGTGAGCTCTACGAGGAGGCTATCGACCGGCACAAAGAATTCGTCCCGGACTTCGACTTGGGGGAGGCGAGTCTCGAGGCCGCTCGCCTGACCCATCGCCAACCCATTATGGGAGAAACATCTCATGAGTGAAATCACCATAGACGGCAAAGTCTGTAAAGCCCGGGCCGGGCTGACCATCGCCGAAGTTGCGAAGGCCAACGGCATCTACATTCCCACCCTATGCAACTATAGGGGCCTGAAGCCGGTCGGCAGCTGCCGCGTCTGCACCGTGCGCGTCGGCGGCCGTTACATGGCGGCCTGTACCCAGATCGCTGTCGAGGGGATGGTCGTCGAGAACACGGCCCCGGACCTCGAGGACATGCGGCGAAGCATCCTGGAAATGCTTTTCGTCGAGGGCAACCATATGTGTCCGACTTGCGAGAAGAGCGGGAACTGCGAGCTCCAAGCCTTGGCCTACCGGTACCAGATCATGGCCCCCCGGTTTCCGTTCCAGTTTCCCGTCCGGCAGGTCGACGCGTCAGCGCCGAAAATCGTGCTTGAGCACAACCGCTGCATCCAGTGCCAGCGCTGCGTGCGGTCCATCCAGACGGAAGACGGCCGGAGGATTTTCGTCCCCCAGAACAGGTCGCGCCGCAGGAAGATCGGCGTGGATCCCCGGCTGGTCTCGGAACTGACGGATGAAATGGCCCTCAAGGCCATGGACGTCTGTCCCGTGGGCTCGATTCTGAGAAAAGAGGTCGGTTTCGCCGTGCCCATCGGCCAGCGCAAGTTCGACAAGAAGCCGATCGGCACCGAGATCGACGAGGAAATCACGAGGTGATCCCATGAGCAAGCCCGTCATCGCCACCGCGTCCCTGGCCGGCTGCTTCGGCTGCCACATGTCGATTCTCGACATCGACGAGCGGATCCTCAAGCTCATCGAGCTTGTCGAGTTCAACAAATCCCCCATCGACGATATCAAGACATTCACCAAGCCCGTCGACCTGGGCATCATCGAAGGGGGGTGCTGCAACAGCGAGAACGTCGAAGTCCTGCGGTCCTTCCGGAAGAACTGCAGGATCCTGGTCTCCCTCGGCGAGTGCGCTATCATGGGCGGCCTCCCGGCCATGCGCAACGGCATCCCCGTCAAGGAGTGCCTGGAGGAGGCCTACCTGAACAGCCTCTCGGTCGCCCCGGAGGACAAAATCATCCCCAACGACGAGGAACTGCCCATCGTCCTCGACAAAGTCTACCCCTGCCATGAGGTCGTCAAAGTGGACTACTTCCTGCCGGGCTGCCCGCCCTCGGCAGATATCATCTGGGAAGCCCTGACGGCCATCGTCGAGGGGCGGCCGCTGAACTTAACCTACGATATGATCAAATTCGACTGAAGGGTGAATGACCATGGCGAGAAAGATCACGATCGAGCCCGTGACCCGGGTCGAAGGCCACGGCAAAGTGACCATCCACCTCGATGATGCCGGAAAAGTGACCCAGTCCCGTTTCCACATCGTCGAGTTCCGCGGCTTCGAGCGGTTCGTCCAAGGCCGGCCCTACTGGGAGGCCCCGGTCCTCGTCCAGAGGCTGTGCGGCATCTGCCCGGTCAGCCACCATCTGGCGGCGGCCAAGGCCATGGACGT
>MEYF01000117.1:0-10363 GCA_001775755.1 Candidatus Aminicenantes bacterium RBG_19FT_COMBO_65_30
GGCCGCGCTCCGCACGGTCGCCGGAACGGCGGACATTCCGGACCTGCTCGACCTTCTCGCCGGGCTGGATGATGAAACGGCCCGCGAAGCCTTGCAGAATACGGTTGCCGCGGTCGCCCGGACGAACCCGAGGGAGCTTCTCCGCGCCGACGCCGTCGAGTCCCGGCTCGCCGCCGAAAAGGACCTGAAGAAAAAGGCGGACCTCCTCCGCGTCCTGGGCAAGATCGGCGACGATTCGGCCCTCGTCCTCGTCCGCGCCGCTCTCGCCGACCCGGATCCGGCCATCGTCGACGCGGCCGTCCGGGCCCTGGCCGACTGGCCGACGGTCGCCGCCCGGGACGACGTTTTCGGGGTCGCCCGGACCTCGCTCATCCATAGCCACCGCGTCCTCTCCGTCCGGGCTTTCGTCCGCATGGTCGGGCTCGAGCCCTACCGGGCGCCCGAAGGGGCCGTCGCCGACCTCCTCGACGTCCTGGCCGTTTCGCCCCGGCCGGAGGAAAAGAAGCTTATCCTGGGAACGCTCGTCCGCTTTCCGTGCGTCAAGGGGCTGAAGACGGCCGAGTCGCTCATGGCCGACCCGTCGGTCGCCGAGGAGGCCAAGCTCGCTGCCGACCGCATCCGTAAGGCTCTCGGCGCGAGATAGAAAGGAAGGGGTCAAACCTTAAATCTTATAATTTTCGCGCGTCCTTAGGTCCCTGCCGCCTTGATCGAAGGAAATTATATGATTTAAGGTTTGACCCCTTCATGAAGGAGAAAGACGATGATCGAAGGACAGGCCTCGGGACAGAAGACGCCGAAGCTCCGCTACGGCATGGTCGGCGGCGGTCAAGGCGCCTTCATCGGCGACGTCCACCGCAAGTCCATCGCCATGGATGGCAAGGCGGAGATCGTCTGCGGCGCGTTCTCTCAGAGCTATGATAACACTCTGGCCGCCGGCGAATCCCTCGGGCTTCCCGGAGAGCGTCTCTACCGGACGTTCGAGGAGATGATCAAGGCCGAGGCCGACCGCCCCGACCGGCCGCACTTTATCAGCATCGTCACGCCGAACAGCACCCACTACCCCGCCGCGAAGCTGGCCCTCGAGTACGGCTTCGCCGTCGTCTGCGAAAAACCCCTGGCCACGAGCTCGCGCGATGCGACCGATCTGGCCTGCCTCGTCCGGGAAACGGGCCTCCTATTCTGCGTCACGTACGCTTATTCGGGCTACCCCATGGTCAAGCACCTCCGTGACCTCATCGCCCGGGGCGAGATCGGCGAGATCCGCTTCGTCAACGGCGAATATCCCCAGGAGTGGCTGGCGACCAGGCTCGAGGATACAGGGCAAAAACAGGCCGCCTGGCGGACCGATCCCGCCCTGGCCGGCATCTCCAACTGCGTCGGCGACATCGGCAGCCACATCGAGTTCATGGCCGCTTACATGACCGGCCTCGAGATCGACGCGCTCTGCGCCCGCCTGGACCGCTTCGGCCCCGGCCGCCCCCTCGACGACAACGCCACGGTCATGGTCAACTACAAGGGCGGCGCCCGGGGCGTTTACTGGAGCTCCCAGATCGCCCCCGGCCACGACAACGCCCTCCGCCTCCGCGTCTATGGCACCAAGGGCGCGGTCGAGTGGTTCCAAGAGACGCCAAACATCGCTCGCGTCTCGTTCCTCGACCGGCCGTCGGGGACGATTTCGCGGGGCCGCGATCCCATGTCGCCGCGGGCCCAATCGCTCTCGCGCCTCCCGTCGGGCCATCCCGAAGGCTACTTCGAGGGCTTCGCCAACGTCTACTCGACCTTCATCACGGCCCTGGCCAAGAAACGCCGGAGAGAGGCGCTCACGGCTGACGACCTCGACTTTCCCGGCGTCGACGACGGCGTCCGCGGCGTCCGCTACATCGAGAAATGCGTCGAGAGCTCGGCCAAGGGCGCCATCTGGGTGAATATGGATTAGGAGGAATCGACCATGGCGCGACCCGTGACGCTATTCACCGGCCAGTGGGCCGACCTGTCTTTCGAAGAACTCTGCAAGAAAGCGAAAAGCTGGGGCTACGACGGCCTGGAGATCGCCTGCTGGGGCGACCACATGGACGTCCGCAAGGCCGCGGCCGATCCGGCCTATGTCCGCGAGAAGAAGCGCGTCCTCGAGAAACACGGCCTCAAGTGCTGGGCCCTCGGCGCGCATCTCGCCGGCCAGTGCGTCGGCGACGAATACGACGCCCGTCTCGACGGCTTCGCCCCTGACGCCGTCAAAGGCAAGCCGGAAGCCCTGCGCAAGTGGGCCGTCGAGGAGATGAAGGCCGCAGCCCGGGCCGCCCGCAACATGGGCTGTTACGTCGTCAACGGGTTCATGGGCTCGCCCATCTGGAAGGCCTGGTATTCCTTCCCCTCGACGACCGAGGACATGGTCGAGGCCGGCTTCCAGAAGATCCTCGCCCTCTGGACGCCCATCCTCGACGAGTTCGACGAGCAGGGCGTCAAGTTCGCCCTCGAGGTCCACCCGACCGAGATCGCCTTCGATGTCTACACGACGAAGCGGCTCCTCGACGCCTTCAACCGCCGGCTGACCCTCGGCCTCAATTTCGACCCGAGCCACCTCGTCTGGCAGGGTGTCGAGCCTCACCTCTTCATCCGCGAGTTCGCCGACCGCGTCTACCACGTCCACATGAAGGACGTGGCCGTGACCCTCGACGGCAAGGCCGGTATCCTCGGCTCGTTCCTGCCCTTCGGCGACGTCCGCCGGGGCTGGAACTTCCGCTCGCTCGGCCACGGCGACGTCGATTTCGAAGCCATCGTCCGCGAGCTCAACGCCGTCGGCTACGACGGCCCCCTCTCGGTCGAATGGGAAGACAACGCCATGGACCGTGAGTTCGGGGCCAAGGAAGCGCTCGAGTTCGTCCGGCAGACGAACTTCTCGCCGTCCAAGGTGGCTTTCGACAAGGACATGAAGAAATGACGGCGGGTGCCCGCGTCAGCGGTCGCCGCGCCGCGCCGGGTTGACAACCTGGAATTTCCGCTCCAGGCGCCGGCCTTCATCATCCGTCAGAATGAGTCGGTGTTCGCCCGGGTCGGGATGCATCGATATCTGGTGAAAAACCTTCGTTGAGGCGACATACCGTTCGTCAAGGTGCCAGTGGATGGTCGCGCCGTCTTCCCGATGGACGGCCTCGAAGACGACCTCGCCGGGGTTGCCGTCGAGGCCGACGGGGACGTAGACCGACGTGTCCGGCTCCGGATAGACCAGGTTCATCACCCGGAACCCCCGTTCGCCCGCGGGACCTCCGCCGCAGTCAGCCCGGAACGGAGGAAGCGGCCGGTATGCAGGATGGTCGGTCCGGTAGTAGTATTCTTGGATAGGAGGAAGGACGAACCAGGAGTCGTGGCGCATCCGGTCGACGGGCTCGCAGCGGCTGTCCACACGGAAGCGTCCGGAGGCGTCGAGGTGGACCGTCTGATGGAAGGCGCACATGCGGTCGAAGCGGCTCTCCTCGGGCACCCAGACCATCTCCGCGGGGCAGAGCTCCGTCGCCAGGAAACCGGAATCGGTGCAGACCCGGACCTGCTTGAAGCCCGACCACGGCCGGACGATCTCCCCACCGCCGTCGACGGCCCCAAGAAGGTCGAAAAGGACCGGGGCCGCGGCCGCGAGCCCGGCGAGGCCGGGCTTGCCCTCGCCGTCGGCGTTCCCGGCCCACACGCCGATCGTGTAGTTGGGCGTCACCCCGACCGCCCAGGCGTCCCTTAGCCCAAAGCTCGTGCCCGTCTTCCAGGCCACCCACTTCGACGAGTTGAAATTCCGCCAGAACCCTTCCTCGTCCGGCCGGCTGACCGCGGTCAGGGCCTGAAGCGTGAGGTAAGCGGCGGCCGCCCCGAGGTCCTTCATCTTTGACTGCGCATCCCGCTCCTCCCGCAAGAGCCTGATCTCCCGGCCGCCGCCGGCCGCGCCTGAAGCAAGCTCCGCCAGCTTGGCATAAAGGGCGGAGATCTCGATGAGGTTGCCCTCCGCTCCGCCCAGGACGAGGGTCAGGCCGTAGTCCTCGGGCGACCGGTCCAGGGTCGTCATGCCCCACTGCCTCAGCCGGTTCTCGAAGCGGGGAATGCCGTACTCCCGAAGCTCGCGCACGGCCGGTACGTTGAGCGACCAGGCCAGGGCCGTCCGGGCCGGAACGGCGCCCCGGAAGCGGCGGTCGAAGTTCTCGGGCTTGAACCCTTCGAAGCGGACGGGTGTGTCGGGGACGAGGGTCATCGGGGTGATGCCGCCTTCCTTGATCATGGCCGCGTAGAGGAACGGCTTGAGGATGCTGCCCGTGCTCCGCCGGCTCTGGAGGATGTCGACGCTCTGGCCGTATTCCCCCTGCCGCTCCAGGCCGATGTTGCCGATATAGGCGACGACGGCCGCATCGCGGTTGTCGATGACGACGGCGGCGAGATTGCGGATGTTCCGGTCGAAGAGCCGCTCGCCGTGCTGTTCGACGACCTTTTTCGCCGTCCTTTGCAGGTCGGCGGCGACGAAGGACCGGAACGGGGACGCGGCGCCGGGACGGGCGGCCAGGGTGTCGAGAAGATGCGGCGCGTCGCGGGGCACGGGGCGCAGGCGCTCGGGCATGGGCTCGACCAGGGCCAGGCGGCATTCGAGGCCCGGCACGGTCCCTTTGTCCCGGAGGCGCTCGAGGAGAGCGTCCCTTTTCCTGAGAATGCGGGCCCGGCCTGCCGCGGAGGCAAGAAGCCCGGGGTCGTTGGGCAGGACGGCGAGGAAAGCGGCCTCGGCCCAGCTCAGGCGCTCCGGGCTCCGGCCGAAATAGAGCCACGACGCGGCGTCGATGCCGACGACGTTGCCGCCGAAGGGCGCGTGAGCGGCGAAGAGGGCCAGGATCTCTTTCTTCGAGCGCCGGGCTTCGAGCCTCAGGGCCAGCGCCGCTTCCTTCAGCTTCTCGAGATATGTCCGCTTCCGGTTTTTCCGGGCCAGGCGGACGACCTGCATGGTGATCGTGCTCGCCCCGCTCTCGACTTTTCCGGAGCGGAGGTTCTGACGCATGGCCCTAACGACGGCCAGGGGGTCGACGCCCGGGTGGAGATAGAACCGCTTGTCCTCGAAGCGGACGAGGACCTTGAAGAAGCGCTCGGGGACGCGCTCTCCCGGCGGGAAGCGCCACTGGCCGTCCGCCGCCGGCCGGGCCCCGAGGAGCTCGCCCTCGGCGCCGAAGAGCACCGGCGAGACGGGGTCCTTGAAGCGGACGACGGGCAGGGCAAACCATATAAGGATAATGAGCACAATACAAGCGGCAACGATATAGGATCTATGAATCTTGAATTGAGGACGGGTGGCACGGGGCCAGTCGCCGTCCGCCCGAGGCGGAAGGGGATGCGGTCTCTGGACCGCCGGGGGTTCCAAGGGGCGCTTTCCCCCTGGTCGGAGGAGCCGAAGGCTCCGGAGAAGGGTGGTCCGGAGGGGGAAGGGAGTTTGTTCCCCCTCCGCCCGCGGGGGGATGGGTGACGCCGAGGCCGGACGGGGACGCCCCGGGACAGGACCCGTCCTCATTTCATTGTTCACCGGACGATCTCGATCCATTGCCCTTTCGTGTTGGCGTGGACGGCCGCATCGTACATGGCCTCGACGGCGACGCCCGGCTGGTAATAGCGGCCGCGGTAGGAGGCGTTGAGGACGATGAGGAAGACCTTCTCCTGGCCGGCCTCGAGCCGGAAATAGGTCAAGACGCGGTCGTCGCGGATGTCCTGGTAGTCGACGTCCACGGCGGCCCCCGCCTCGCCGCTGAGCCTCGGGTTCTTGACCTGGAAGCCGGCGGCCACAAGATGGGTCAGGACGAGGTTCTGGAGCCGATTCGAGGTCAGGTTCTTGACCCGGACCTCGGCCACGATGTCGAGCCCCTGGGTGATGCTGTCGATGGCGAAAGCGTTCATCTTCATGTCGCGTGTGCGGACGTCGATCGACAAGCCCTCCGACGATTCCGTCTCGACGCCGGCCGGGGGCACGCCCCGCCGGTAGACGTTGACGTAGAGAGGGGACGACTCGACGTTCGTCACGACGAGGGTCCGGCCCTTCATCGGGAAGCCGGGGAACTCGCGCTTGTCGAACGGAGTGGAGGACTCAACGTCCAGGGGCTTCTCCCCGTCCCAAGCGAAGCGATAGCGGAAGGGCTTGACCTCGGCGCTGCCGTAATAAGCGGCCAGGGCCATCAGACCGAACGAGGTCTCTTGGGTGGAGAGCCAGAGGTCCGATGCGAGCGTCTTGGAGATATCCAAGAGGAGCGGCCGGGCCTTTTCGGACCGGCCCATCTGGACTAAGGCCCTGACGGCCAGGGCCTTGTCGCGGAAGTCGGAGCCGAAGGTCTCGCTGTCGTCGCGGTAGGGTTTGAACTCGAGGCGGGAGCGTTCGACCAGGTCCGCCGCCGCGTCGGCCTGACCGGTCATGTGAAAGGCCGCGGCCAGCATGAGTCCGGCGAGGCCGGGGAGGTCCGGGGTTTCCCGGAGCCGGTTCATGGCCCCGAGGTCCGGGTCGCGGGCCAGGGCCAGAGTGAACAGGCGGAAGGACTGGATGAGCTGGGCCCCGGCGCCGCCGGTGACGAAACTGTTGGCCAGCGTCTTCTGGTTGGCCCGCCAGCTGTCGAGCATGGCCTGCGGCACATGGAAGCCGAGGCGCGAGGCTTCGAGCAGGAAATAGCCGGCGTAGGCGGTCGTCCACTCGTGCCCTTCGCGGCTTCCGGGCCAGTAAGAGAAGGCGCCGTTGGTCATCTGGAAGCCGGCCATTTTCTGGACGGCCGCCTTGACGTGCTCCTCGACTTCCCGCGTCTGCCGCTCTTCGAGCTTGACCAGGCTCTTGAGGTAGAGCTGGGGCAGGGCCGTGGACAGCGTCTGCTCCAGACAGCCGTGGGGATACCGAATGAGGAAATCGAGCCTCTTTTCGAGATTGAGCGGAGGCAGGGACGACGCTTCGACGATGACCTGGTTCGTATTCTCCAATCCGAACGGCACGACAGCCTGGCTGAGCGCCTGCCCGGGCTTGACCTCGAGGCGCGTCGTCTGGGTGATGAGGGCGTTGGAGGCCAAGATAGGTATGAAGATCGTGTCCTCGACGCGCTCGGCGCCGCTGGCCGCCCGGAAGCGGACCTCGCCCTGCCCGATGGCCCCCGTCGTCTTGAGGGCGAAGGAGATGATGTCGTCGCCGGGCCGGGCGAAGGCGACCGTCTTGGAGCGCTCGCCGACAACCTCGAAGAACTCGTTCGTCTCCACGCTGACCGTGACTTCCTTGAGCGCGGGATCGGTGACGAACACGGCGATGGGCATGACGACGTCCTCGCCGGGCCGGACGACCCGGGGCAGAGTCGCCAGGGTCATCAGGTCGCGCCGGACGGGGACGGACTTCTCGGCCGAGCCGAACGCCCCATCGCGCCCGGCCACGACCATGACCCGGACGGCGCCGAAATACTGCGGCATCATGAGTTCGTGGACGCCGATCCCCCCCGCCTTGAGCTCGAACGGGCCCTCGAACAGGACGACCGGCGGGAAACGCCGTGGCTGTTTGGCTTTATCCTTCGATTCAGCGCCTTCGTCGCCGCCGAGGGCCAGGAGGCGGGCCAGCTCGGCGCCGTAGGCTTCCGCGACGATGTCGAAGAGGTCCCAGGTCGAAATCCCGAGGGCCTCGCGGGCGTAGAAGCCCTTGCGCAGGTCCGGGGTCGCGAACCGGGTCAGACCGAGGAGTCCCTCGTCGACGACGGCCAGCGTGTAGGTCATGGGACGGCCGCCGCTTTCCCGGACCTCGACCCGGAATTTTTCCTTGGGCCGGATCTCGTCGGCCATTTTAAGCGCGGGTTCGAGGCGCGTCCCCGGGTCCTCGACGAGGATGGGGATGACGCCGTAGAGACGGATGGGCGCGTCGCTCGCCTTGTCCCGGTGCGGCTGGAGGAGGGTGACGTGGACATAGATGTTGGGCGTCATGGCCGCGGTCAGGGGGATCTCGAAACGGTTCTCACCCTTGACGGTGGACACCCACATTTTGTCGAGGACGGAAGTCCCGTTCTCGATGGAGACCAGGGCCCGGCCTTGGACGGCTTCGGGCAGATAGATGACGGCCTTCTCGCCGACCTTGTAGCCGGGCTTGTCGGAGGTGAAGCTGAGCGTTGTCGCCCCGGCCCCTCCTTCCTCTCGGGCCCGGCCGGCCCAGCCCGGCCAGTCGATGTAGACGATCCGGCCCGAGGCGTGGCCGCCGACCGGGTCCTCGGCCCGGATGAGGTAGCGGCCCCAATCGGGGTAGCGGATCTGGAACGTCCACTTGCCGACGCCGTCCCGGGTCGAGACCTCGCCCTTGAGCAGGGGCCGGGTCTGGACGTTCGAAACGTACTGGGCGAGCGATTCGCCGCTCCTGTCCCACCACCACTTCCACTCGACCTTGTAAAGCGAGACGACGACCTTGTCCCGGGAGACGGGCCGGCCCGATGGATCGACGGTGACAATGGCGACCTCGTGGTCCTTGTCGGTCAGGAGCATCCCCCGGGCCGGGTCGCCCTTGGGCGGCTTGACGCCGACGTAGGCCTCGTAAGGATGGAAGGGCAGGGAGAACGTATCGATGCTGAAGTCGCCGCTCTCCTCGAAGACCCGGCTGGTGAAGGCGGCGTCGAGCATGCCCGGGCTGGCCTGGGGCGAGACGATGTCGATCCGGGCGCTCCCCCGGCCCTGGGCGTCGAGAGCCCCCTTGGCCACGTCGAGCGTCCCGCCCTCGAAATCCCTGGCCGGGTCGTCGAAGACATAATCCTGGTATCGATCGAACCGGGTCGGGCGACGGGACAGCCGGACGGCCACGTCGAACTTCAGGTTCGCCGCCGGCGCGCCGTGGAGCCACTGCGCGGTAACGGCCGCGTCGAACGGCATGTCCTTGTGGATCAAAACCTCGCGCCCCGCGTCGAGGACGATCTTGAGCCGGTTGGGCACGACGGTCTCGATCTTCAAGGTCTTGCCGAAGGTCATGCCGCCGACGAGGACGCGGGCCTGCCAGTTGCCCGTGGGCGCCGTCTCTTCGGTCGAAACGCGGAAGGCGTAGAACGGCTCCAGGGTCTTCTCCGGCTTGAGCGTCTGGACGAGCTGTCCCTGCGGCGAATAGAGCTCCATGACCACCGGATGCCCGGCCGGCAGGATCTTCTCCCGGTCGAAAAGCGCGAAGGTCAGGTGGAGGGTGTCTCCCGGCCGCCAGACGCCGCGTTCGCCGTAGATGATGCCCTTGACGCCCTTCTCCGTCGTTTCGCCGCCGACGTCGAAGTGGCTCATGGGCAGGACGCCCTCGCTCGCGACCCGGAGGTAGCCGAAGTCGCCACCGCCCTCCGCGGAGATATAGAACGGACGGTCCTTGAGCCCGAGAAGGGCGAAGCCGTTGCCGTCGCTCGCCGTCTCGCCGAGGAGCTGGTTCTGGAAGTTGTAGGCCCGGACCCTGAGCCCGGAAAGCGGCCGGGCCGTCCCGATGTCGGTCGTCACGACATGGAGCGCGCCGTTCGCCTCGAGCTTGGCGACGAGGCCGATGTCGGAGGAGAGGAAATTACGGCCGACGACGGCCGCGCGGTTGTAACGGGGCATGTAGTAGGCGTCTTCGCAGGGATTGTTCCGGTTATTCCAGTCCCCGAAATTGTATTCGTAGCCTTCCTCGGAGTAGTCCCAGTTCGAGTATCGCGAATAAGCCGAGGGGTCGTCCACGTTCTTGAGCGGCGGCTCGGCGACGACCGGTTTGTCGCTCGCGGGGCAGGGATAGGCCGAATTGCCGCGGTTGAAGGACAGGACGATGCGGAAGAGACTGCCCGGGCTCTCCTTGAAGAGGGAGGTCACGTCGAGGTCGTAGCGCGACATGCGGCTGGTCACCGCGGGGTCTTCGGACAGGGCGACCGTCCTCCTCCAGAGATAGCGCCCGACGCGGGCCAGCTCTTCCGATCCCTCGAGGCTGTTGACCTGGAAGAACTGGGCCATGTTGCCCGGATAGATCCGGAAGGCCGCGACCTGGATGGACTTCAGGTTGACGGCCTCGATGGGCACGGTCAGGCGGTCCTTCCGCGGCAGGATGAGTCCCCGGCCGACGAAGCGCGCCTGGGGCCGGATCGATTCGAAGGTGACCTGCCGGCTGGCCCCGTCCTTCAGGCGGCGATTGAGGTAGTTGCGGATGCCCGGCAGGACCTGGACGGGAACGTCGCCAAGGAGCTCCAGAGTCGAATACACCCGGACGACGTTTCCCTCGATCTCGAAAGTCAGGGGGCGATTCTCGATGCGGATGAGCCCCTGGAGATTCTGTGCTCCGGCCAGGGCGTCGGAGAAGCGCACCAGGACGTGCCGCGTCTCCCCGAGGACGGGCTCCACGGAGACGAGCGCGAAATCGCCTAGGGCCGGGACC
>MEYF01000117.1:10402-19454 GCA_001775755.1 Candidatus Aminicenantes bacterium RBG_19FT_COMBO_65_30
GCCCCGTCCCAGGAGAGGTTGACCGCGGAGGGTTTCTCCCGCCGCTCGATCGCCTTGACCGTGAAATAGTGGGTCAGCCCTTCCATGGCGTGGCTCCACTCGATGGGCAGAGCCTTGCCGTCCTGCTCGGCTTCGAGGATCTTCTCGACCAGGAGCTTTCCCTCCATGTCGGCCGTGACAATCCGACCCCGGAGGACCTGGGCCTGCGGCCGGTCCGTGTCCTCGGCGAAGAGGCCCTCCAGGGAAACCTCCATATTGGGGCGGACGACGTTGAAACGGAACTCGAAGCGGGCCAAGGCCTTGGGCAGGTCGAGGATCTTGCCGACGTTGAGGACCGCCTGGTATTCCTGGCCCGGCTTCAATTCTCCATCGGGGACGAAGACGAGCTCGCGCGGGCTCTTCCATTCGGCTTTTCCGGCGATGGACGGGGAGAATTCGAGGAGGCCCGCGGCGGACGGGCCGGGCGTCCCCGCGTTGTCGACGAAGAGGACGCGGACGGGCGACTTGCGGAAGACCGTCCCCGACGTGAAAGCGCTGATGTAACGGTACCACTCCTTTTCCGCCTCGGCCGGGGCCGCGGGCTTCTTTGGCTTGCAGGCGGAAAGGCCGAGAACGCACACGGCGGCCAAAATGCAGACAGCGATTTTCTTGGTCATGGAACAGTCTCCCCTTGAAACAGGTTGGGTGATCATGCCGGAAACGTCCGGGATTCCTTCGCGGCAAGCGTATGCCGGAGGTCCCGAAAAGTCAAGGCGAGGAGGCATTGACTTGGCCTTCTCCTTTTGCCTATGATGAAGGCTCTCTCGGACAAGGAGGTGCGGATGAAAAAACCAGCCCGGTTGACGTTTTTCTTCGCGGCGGTCCTCGCCGCGTTCGTCTTACTCCTGGCCGAGACCGTCGTGGTCAAGGTCAAAACGACGGGCGTCCGGCGCGACCCCAAGTTCACCTCGGCCATCCTGGCCTCGATCAAGGCCGGGGAGCCGCTGGAGAGGCTCGAGGCGCAGAGCGGCTGGATCAAGGTCAAGACCAAGGCCGGCGTCGTCGGTTGGATCCACTCGACGGCGGTGGAGGCCAGGAAAGTCAACCTCCTGGCCATGGACAAGACCATGAAGACCCAGGCTTCCGCGGGCGAGGTCGCCCTGGCCGCCAAGGGCTTCAACAAGCAGGTCGAGGACAAGTACCGGGCCGGCAACGCGGCCGCCGATTTCGCCGCCGTCGACGCCCTGGAAAAGGTCCTGCCTACGGCGGCCGAGATCGAAGCGTTCATGAAACAAGGCAAGCTCGGCGAATACGGAGGTGCCCGATGAGCGCCCGGACGAAGGCCTTCGCGGCGGCCGCGCTGGCCGCGACACTCGCCCTGGCCGGCTGTCAGGCCATCAAGCAGAGCGCCGCGGACATCATCGCCTCGACGGGCAAGGTCAGCAAGGAAGACGCCCAGTCCCTGGTCAAGACCGCGGAAGTCCTGCGCTCGACCTTCGCCGAGATCACCGAAGAGGAGGAATACTACATCGGCCGGGCGACGGCCGCCCTCATCCTCTCCAGGTACAAACCCTACCGCAATGAGGCCTTGAGCGCCTACGTCAATGTCATGGGAACGGCCCTCGCCTACAGCTCCGACCGGCCCGAGACTTACGGCGGCTATCATTTCCTCGTCCTCGACACCGACGAGGTCAACGCCATGGCCGCGCCGGGCGGATTCGTCTTCGTCACCAAGGGCTTGGTCAGGCGCTGCGCCGACGAGGAGACGCTGGCCGCCATCCTGGCCCACGAGATCGGCCACGTCGCCGAGCGGCATGGGCTCCAATCCATCAAGAAGTCGCGCCTGATCGACGCCTTCAAGGTCCTCGGCAGCGAGGCTTCCCGGCAATTCAACTCCGAGGAGCTGGCCAAGGTCACCGGCATCTTCGAGGGCGTCCTCGGTGACGTCGTCGAGACCCTGGTCGAACGCGGCTACGACCGCAAGTTCGAGTACGAGGCCGACAAGCTGGCCCTGGCCTTCGCCGTCAGGACGGGCTACTCGCCCGGCGGGCTGGCGGAATTTCTGACGGGCATGGAGGAGCGCAAACCCTCCGGCCCGGCCGCGGGCTGGTTCAAGACCCATCCGAGCCCGGCCGACCGGCTGGCCCGGGTCAAGATCGAGACCGCCGCCCTGGGCGCCGTGCCGGCCAAGCTCGACGTCAGGACGGCCCGCTTCGCCGAAGCTGTCAAGCCGCTGCGGTGACGGAGCCGGTCCCGTCATGCCGGACGAGAAGCCGAGATCGCAGGCCCGCAAGAAGGCGCTCCGCGGCGCCGCGGTCGGGCTGGCCGTTTTCGCCCTCACCTATCTCCTGGGCATCCTTCATGTCTTCCGGCCCCTGGAGTGGAAATCCTGGGATGCCCGCCTCCAGCTTCTCGCCGACCCGGGCCGGGCCTCCGCCGACATCGTCCTTCTGGCCGTCGACCAGTACAGCCTGGACGTCTTCGAAAAAGAGCAGGGCCTCGGCTGGCCCTGGCCGAGACAGATCTACGCCGGGGTCCTCGACTTCCTGAAGGCCGGGGGGGCCAAGGCCGTCTTTTTCGACCTCATGCTGACGGAGGACTCGACCTACGGTATCGACGACGACCGGATCCTGGCCGAGGCCATGACCCGCTCCGGAAACGTCCTCCTGCCCTTTTTCCTCAGCGGCGAGGAGGACGCGGCGGCCCCGATCGCGGAAAAGATCCTCGAGCGTTCGGGCTGGCCCAGAGGGACATTCCCCTACCCTGACTCAACCCTGGGAATCTCGGGTGGGCGAAAGGAGGGAAGTATCCCTCCGGCAAGGTCCGTGACCCTGCCGGTCGACGAACTGGCCGCGGCCGCCGTCAGGATGGGCAACGTCCAGTTGGCGCCGGACGGCGACTCCGTCTATCGCAGGCTGTCCCTCCTCTTCGAATACGGCGGCCTCGTATTGCCCGCCCTGCCCCTCGCCTTGGCCGACGTCGCGGGTTTCGGCCCCGACCCTTCAAAAATCCCCTTGGATCGCTCGGGGAAAATGATCCTCCGCTATTTCGGGCCGAGGGGAACCTACAAGACCTATCCGATAGGCACGATCATCAATTCCCAGGCCCAGATCGAAGAGGGCCTCGAGCCCCAGATCCAGCCCGGGGAGTTCGCCGACAAGACCGTCCTCGTCGGGACGACGGCGGCCGGGCTGTACGATATCCGGTCGACGCCCTTCGGCGGCGTCTACCCGGGGATGGAGATCCTGGCCACGGCCCTCGACAATATCGTCCACAGGAGCTTCATCCGCGAGGCCCCGGCAAGCGTCACGTGGATCGCGGCCCTCCTCCTGGCCCTCGTCGCCGGCGTCGGGACGTCGATGCTGAAAAAGATCCGGCACCTGACGGCCCTCGGCCTGGCCCTGCCGGCCGCGGCCGCGGCGGGCTCCCTGCTGGCCGCGCGATCGGGCGTCTGGGTCGAGTTCGTCGCCCCGGCCTTCGCCGCCGTCACCGCCTTCATCGCCGCCTCGCTCCTCAGCTACGGCATCGAAGGGCGCCAGCGCCGTTTCATCAAGAGCGCCTTCCGCTACTACCTCAGCCCGCAGGTCATCGATCGCGTCCTCGACAACCCGTCGCTCCTCCGGCTCGGCGGCGAGAGACGGGAGATCACGGCCTTCTTTTCCGATGTCGCCGGCTTCACCTCGATCTCCGAGGGCCTTTCGCCCGAGGCCCTCGTCGGCCTGCTCAACGCCTATCTTTCGGAAATGACGGACATCATCCTGGACCTCGGCGGCACCCTGGACAAGTACGAGGGCGACGCCATCATCGCCTTCTGGAACGCCCCGGTCGACCAGCCCGACCACGCCCTTCGGGCCTGCCGGGCGGCCCTGCGATGCCAGAAGCGGCTGGCCGAGCGCCGCGAGGATTTCCGGAACCAATACGGGCATGAAGTCCGCATGCGGGTCGGCGTCAACTCCGGTCCCGCCGTCGTCGGCAACATGGGCTCGGAGCGGCGCTTCGACTACACGGCCATGGGCGACACGATGAACCTGGCCTCGCGGCTCGAAGGGGCCGGCAAGCTCTACGGGGTGTCGATCCTCGTCGGCGAGGAGACGGAGCGCCGCGTGCATGCTGAGATCCTGGCCCGGGAGGTCGACGTCATACGGGTTGTCGGGAAGAATCAACCCGTCCGCATCTTCGAACCCATCGGGGAAAAGGATTCGGTCCCGGCGGAGGAGACCGAGAAGGCCGTCCGCTTCGGCCGGGCCCTCGAAACCTACCGGGCGAGGCGCTTCGCCGAGGCCGAGACCGCGTTTGCTTCTCTCGCCGGGGACCCCGTGGCCGCGCTCTACGCCGCCCGCTCGCGGCAAGCGGCCGCTTCGCCGCCGCCCGCCGATTGGGACGGGGTCCACGCCCTCGACAGGAAATAGGAGCAGGCCATGGATTTTGAATTCCGGGGAGTGCGCGGCACCTTCCCAACGCCCGAAAAAGACCGGAGCCGCTACGGCGGGCACACCACGTGCTCTTCGCTCCGGCTCGGGCCGAACGATTACATCGTCGTCGACGCCGGGACGGGCCTGCGGGGCCTGGGCGACCGGATCATGTCCGAGGCCGGGGCCGCGGACATCCGTGTCGACCTCCTGCTGACCCATTTTCATCTTGACCATATCCTGGGCTTTCCCTTCTTCGCCCCTCTCTTTTCACCGCGCGCGGTCGTCACCGTCCACGCGCCGGGCGACCCGCGCGACACGCAAAGCGCCCTGGCCGGGCTGATGGCCGGCCGCTATTTCCCCATGGAACTCGGCCGGACGGTGGCGCGAAAGGAATTCCGTGAGTTCGAGCCGGGGACACCCTCCGGCAGCGTCCGAGCCTCGTCCTGCCCGCTCCGCCATCCCCAGGGGAGCGTCGCCTACCGGCTCGAAACCGGCGGATCGAGCCTCGTCCTGGCCACGGACACGGAGCATCCCGAATCCGGCGTCGATGAGCGGCTGGCCGCGTTCGCCGCAGGAGCGGACTGGCTCGTCTACGACGCCATGTACACCCCCGCGGAATACGACGCCGGAAAAAGGGGCTGGGGCCATTCGACCTGGCTCGCCGGAACCCGGCTCGCCGCCGCGGCCCGGGTCGGGACTCTCGTCCTGTCCCATTACAACCCGGCCCACACCGACGCCGACGTCGACCGCATTCTCGAAGCGGCGCGCGAGCGCTTCCCCCGGACGCTCGCCGCAACCCAGGGCCTCGGGCTCGGAAAGGAGTGAGAGAGATGGCCAAGAACCTCTCTCCGGAATTGACGCTCTACTTGCAGATCCTCTTCACCATCCTCTTTTTCTCCCTGACGGGATCGGTCCACGCCCTCCTCCGCAGGATCTTCGGGCGTTCCACGGCCGGGAAAGTCGAGGCCGCGCCCGGCCTGGCCGCCCGGCTTCTGCTTCCCGTGTCCCTCCTGGCCGCGACACTCCCGACCAAGCTCGCGGCCCTCCGGAACGCCCTGCCTCTGGGGACGAATTTTTTCCGGATCTGCGACGCCGCTTTTGTCTTCGTCGTCATCTTCCTCATCGTCCGGCTCCTCGACGCCCTCGTCCTGTCGCGCTACGAAAAAAAAGGGAAGCCCTACCCCCTTCCCCGCGTCCTCCATGGCTTCATCCTGATCGTCGTCTATATCGCCGTTGTGCTGGCTCTCCTCCGCGGATTCCTCGGCTTCAATATCGGCCCCCTGCTCGCCGGCTCCGCCATCCTGACGGCCGTCCTCGGCCTGGCCCTCCAGGGGGTGCTCGGCAACATCTTCTCGGGCATGTCCCTCCACTACACCAGGACTTTCAGCCGGGGCGATTGGGTCAAGGTCGGCGAGACGGAAGGCCAGGTCGTCGACACCAACTGGCGGGAGACGCGGCTCCGTGACCGGGCCTCCAACATCGTCGTCATCCCCAACACCGTCGTCGCCTCGCAGACGATCACCAATTTCTCACTGCCGGACCGGCCGTCCGCGGTCGTCCTGCCGGTCAAGGTCGACGTTCTGGCCCCGCCGGCCGTGGTGGTCGACCTTCTTATCGAGGCGGCGAAAGAAGCCCCTGACGTCCTGGCCAACCCCGCCCCGACTTCTTACATCCTCAACTATGACGAGTTCGGAGTCACCTACCTCCTCAAATTCTGGATCTCCGACTACGGGCGAAGGCCCGACATTACCGGAGAGGTCGGCCGGCTCGTCTGGCACAAGCTCCAGAGGCGGGGGATCGAAATCCCCTTCCCCGTCGAGAGCAAGCTGAAGCGCGTCCTCCACGTCCTCCGGCCGTCGGAGGACAGAGCGGCCGAGATGGCCACGGACATAGAACGGAACTACCAGGACTTCTCGAAGTCGTCCTTCCTCAACATTCAAGAAGGAGACAAGGCCGGCCGGTCCGTCCTTTCGGAATCCGAGGTCCGCGACCTCGCGGCGAAATCCGAGCGGGTGCGTTTCGGGGCGCGCGAGGTCCTCTTCCGGCAGGGTGAAACAGGGGATGTCTGCTACGTCGTCGTCCACGGCAAGGTCAGGGGCGAGATCGTCTACGAGGACGGCGGGAAAACTTTCACGACTTCGTTCGAGGTCGGCCGCGGCGGCCTAATCGGCGAGATGTCGCTCTTTACCGGCCTGCCGCGGACGG
The DNA here is from genome assembly GCA_001775755.1 of Candidatus Aminicenantes bacterium RBG_19FT_COMBO_65_30. Lineage (GTDB taxonomy): Bacteria > Acidobacteriota > Aminicenantia > Aminicenantales > Saccharicenantaceae > RBG-16-66-30. Next base: position 16,999 of record MEYF01000117.1, read on the forward strand.
CCACCGTGGTCGTCGACGAGGAAGCCGAGCTCCTCGAGGTCCGGGCCGGAGCCCTGGCCTCGCTCCTCGCCCGCAACCCGGCCCTGGCCGAAGCCCTGGCCGAAGTCGTTTCCGCGCGCAACAGGGCGAACAGCGAGATGCTCCGGAAGATCAAAGACCTGGCCGGCCGGGACATCGAGGCGAGCACCGACAAGAAGTCTGTCCTCGAATACCTGAAGAAGCTCGTCCACCTCTTCAAGCGCTGACCCGATTTTGCCGTTAGGGATCTGTCATCCAAGAGAGACCGTTTATTCGGGCGTTCTGCGCCGTCTTGCGGCCGGGCCGTCCCTCGCGTATAATCGGGGCGACCGACGCTGGCACACGATGGACAGCCGCAAGCGCATAATCGTTTCTTTCGTGCTCTTCGTCACCGTCTTTCTCATCGGCGTCGCCGGCTTCAAGGTTATCGGCGGTCCGGAGTGGTCCCTCCTCGACGCGGTCTACATGACCGTGATCACGGTCGGCACGGTCGGCTACGGCGAAACCCACGACCTCGGCGCGAACCCGGCCGCCCGGGTCTTCACGGCGGCCTATATCATCCTCAGCCTGGGGACGATCGCCTTCGCCGTGACCTCCATCACCGCGTTCGTCGTCGAGGGGGAGCTCAAACGTATCCTGGGGAGGCGCAAAATGGAAAAGGAGATCGGTCGGCTCGAGGGACACGACATCGTCTGCGGCGCCGACGAGACGGCTCAGACGATCATCCAGGAGCTCCTGACGACGAAGCGCGATTTCGTCGTCGTCGACCCGGACCGGGCCAAGCTCGATAAGATCGCCGCCGCGGCGCCCTTTCTCTTCGTCGAAGGCGACCCGGCCGACGACGAGGTCCTGCAAAAGGCCGGGATCGGCCGGGCCCGCGGCATCCTGCTCTCGCTCCCGACCGACGAAGCCAACCTCTTCGTCACGGTCACGGCCCGTCAGCTCAACCCCGGGATCCGCATCGTGGCCAAGGGGATCGACGTCAAGTCCCACGACAAGATGGTCCGGGCCGGCGCCGACTACGCCGTATCCCCGACCTTCATCGGCGGCATGCGCATGGTCTCTCAGTTGGTCCGGCCGGCCGCCGTGACCTTCCTCGACATGATGCTGCGGGAGCGGGGCAAGGCCTTCCGCGTCGATGAGGTTACGGTCGAGCCCGGCTCGCCCCTCGCCGGAAAAGCCCTGGCCGAGACGCCGGTCCGGGAGAAGCGGGAGTCCCTCCTCGTCGCCGTCAAGCGCGAGGGCGGCCCCGGCTATGTCTTCAATCCGCCCGGCAACACCGTGCTCCGGGAGAAGGACGTCCTCGTCTTCATCACGACGCCGGAGAGCCGGAAGGAGCTCGAGGGCCTGGCCGGCCGCGGCTGAGCGGCCTCCCCTGCCGGCTATTCGAGCCGCAGCTCCTTGAGGAGCGCGGCGTAGCGCGGGTCGGTGCGCACGCCGTCGAAGCCGGGGAAGACCTTGATGAACTCCAGCCAGTGGTCCCCGTCCGCGAGGGCCTTGTCCAGCCATTCGAAACCGCGGTCGTTCTCGGCCAGCCGGAAATGGACGAGGGCCATAAAAACGGGCGGGACATAGACCTTGGACATCATCTCGTTCATCCGCGCCAGGACGCCATGGGCCAGTTCCTTCCGGCCCGCGGACGCATGGACATACCCGATCCCCTGGACGAAGAACGGTGCGTTTCCGGCCAGCTCGGCGGACCGCTCCACCAGGGCCAGGGCTTGTTCATATCTTCCGCTCTCCAGGTGGGCCAGGCCGAGATAAAAAGTGGCCAGGAGGTGCTGAGGCTCCAGCTCGACGGCCTTCCCCAGCTCCTCGACCGCGCGGTCATAGAATCGGGCCAGGTACAGCACCATGCCGTGGACCATGTTCAGCTGGGCCGACGTCGGGTCGATGTCCAGAGCCCGCTTGATCTCGACGAAGGACTCCTGATGGCGACCCATCGCTCCCAGGAACAGGGCGTACCAGTGGTGGGCCCAGACATATTCGGAATCGAGCTCGATGGCCCGCCGGAATCCCCGTTCCGCCCCCGTCCAATCCCGTTCCAGCTTGTGCTTGATGAAGGCCATGGACGTGTGGGCCTCGGCCAGGGTATCGTCGAGCTCGAGGGCTTTCGCGGCGGCCTCCCTGGCTTTCGACAGGGTCAGACGCGTCGGCGTCCAGTAATAGGCGAAGATCGCGTAACAGTCCGCTATGCCCGTGTACGCCCGGGCGTAGGAGGGGTCCTTGGCGATGGCCTGGGCGAAGTATTCGAGCCCCCGCTTCATGCCCTCCGCCGTCCTCTTGTTCCAGAAAAACCGGCCCTTCAAGTAGAGGTTGTAGGCCTCCGGGTTGTCCGTGTGCCGCTTGAGGAGCGCGGCTTTCTCCTCTCCCAGGAGCTTGACCTTGAGCCGGTCGACGATGGCCAGGGTGATCTCGTCCTGGATGGCAAAGACGTC
>MEYF01000118.1 GCA_001775755.1 Candidatus Aminicenantes bacterium RBG_19FT_COMBO_65_30
ACGGCCAGGTCGTTAAGGAAAGAGAGAACATCCTCCGGCAGGAAGGACCTGTACAGAGGGGCGAGCTCCTTGACGCCCATCTGGAACTTCTCGATCATCTTATCCAGGTTGACGTGGATGGGTTCCAGGCCGACGGAATAGACGAATCCAAAGGTCGAGACCGCCTCCGACCCCCTGATCGAACGCCAGGCTTCCGCGTATTCCTCCATGAGGTTGAAGACCGAGCTGACAACCTGATGAAGCATGGCGCTGAGGTCGGTTCCGGGGTCCTTGGCATCGTGAATTTTCGCGCCGAGAAAAGCCTGGCAGACTTTGAAACCGTTGGCCACGGCCGTCGTCGTCATCCAGATGTCGATGCCGAAACGGGCGACGTCGGTCTCCCAGACATCTTTGTCGAGGTAAAAAGAGGCCAGCTTCCCCGAAAACCCGAAATCGCCGCCGATCGGCTGGCGGATCCGCCTTCCGTAAAGGGCCCGGGTCAGGGGGTAGACGATCGTATTGGTGATGGTGCCGTCGTATTTGTGCCTCATATAGTACGGGGAGACATAATCGTGATCTTCCTCGAGGACGGGCTTGATCAGCAGCTCGATCCATTCCGGGGTGATGCTCCTCAGGTCGGAATCCACCACGGCGCAGGCCTTGACATTGAGCTCTCGAGCGATCTCGAAAACCGTCCGGAAGGCGCTTCCCTTCCCGGGAACGCCGTGGTAGGGGGTGACGAGCTTGTGGAAGCCGCCACTTCTGTTGCTGAGATCGATCAGGACGGAATCCAGATCGACGTTCGCCTGCCGCACGGCCTCCATCGTCCCGTCGGACGACCCGCCGTCGGAGTTCACAAGGAGGGCCCGTCGGTCGGGGAAATATTTGGACAGCCCCGCCTCGACGGCCCGGACGACGTGGCCGATCGTCTTCGCGCTGTTGAAGCTCGGGATGCCGACGAGGATATCGACCTCTTTGAGGTCGGCGATCTTGGCCCGTACGCCTTCCGCCAGATCTATCTTTTTACCCAACATTCTCCCTATAAAAAACAGCCGCTGTTATTATAGGGGAGCCGGGAGGGATGAGCAACAAGAATTCGCGGAAGGTTCGATATCGCGCCCGGCGCGGGCGGGTTTCTATGGGTGCTTTCGCAGCAAGGCGTTGAAATCCGGGTCATTCCACAGGGGCGCCCATTGCGGGCTGGCTCGCAGCCAGGCCGGTGAGATGAAGGAGGGGATCGAGAGCATATGCTCGATTTCGCGAAGCGCGGCGGCCTTATCGCCGGCCATCACGTAGATGGCGGCGAGATCGTGCAAGTGCGAGAAACCATAGAGCGCATCCTTCTCCAAAGGCAGCAGCTCCGTGGCCCGAAGACCCTCCCGCACGGCCTCGCTCTTGCGGCCGAGGGCGGCGTAGGCAATGCCAAGCGAACTGTGGTAGCGCGGATCATCCGGGTGCTTCACCAGCTCGGCTTCGAGAAGCGCCCGCGCCGAGTCGAAAGCGGCCCGCGCGGCCTCAGGCTCACCCAGGGAAACGCGGGCGTAGCCGGCCAAAAGGGCCTTCGGCATCGCGTTCATTTTATGCCGGATCCACTCGCCGGGCGCGGCGTCGAGACGCCGGATGGCGTCGCGGAATTTCCCCTCGAGCATCTCTTCCCAAAACCAGGACCAAAGCCACCATTCGTGCTCGCTCGAAACGAAGCCGAGCGCCGTTCGTGCTTCCTGAATCGAACCTTTCCAGCTCCAGTAGTTGAAGACCTTGGCCAGGTACGGCCAGGCTTGGTTCGGCGCCAGGGCGATCGACTGATTGGCGTATTCGAGCGCTTCAGGGTAGCGCCGGAGCCACCAGGCTGTGATTCCGAGCTCTTCCGTGATCCCGGCATCGGCCGGGTTGAGCTCGAGGGCTCTCCGATACGCCGCGAGGGCGTCCTGCCAGCGGCCCCTCATCCGCAGGGCCTCGGCCCGGGATTCGAGGACCTCGGCGCTGTCAGGCAGTTTCCGTGCCGCCAAATCGAACTCATGCAGCGCGGCGTCATAATCTCGCTCGACCCAGAAGTGGAAGAAGCCTGCCGCCAGATGGGCCTCCGGTTCGTCGGGGGCGAGACGCCGGGCCTGGTCCACGGCCTCCTGGGCCAGGGCCCGTCGCTCCGCAGACAGGTCCATGCGGAAGTAATAGAGTTTCGCATGGACCTTCGCCAGCTCCGCGTAAGCGAGAGAGAAGCGGGGATCGAGGTCGACCGCCCGGCTGAAGCTCTCCTGCGCATTCCGCCAGTTTTCCTCGGAGAAGTGAGGCTGCCCGATGAAATACCGGCCGCGCAGGTAGGCTTGGTACGCGTCGAGATTGTCGGTCGGCCGGCTGCTCAGTGTCCTCCGTCCCTCCTCGGTGAGCACGACCCCCATTCGCTCGGCGACGCTCTCGGCGATCTCCGACTGGACCGCGAAGATGTCGTCGGTGACGCGATCGAAGGCCTGCGCCCAGGCTTGGGTATCATCGGCAACCCTGATGAGCTGCGGTGTGATCCTCACGCGGCCCGGCCCTCCGGCGCCGCGCTCCCAGCGCACGCTGCCGTCGAGGACGAAGTTGACTCCCAGGTCCTTGCCGATGTCCTTGATGGTCTTGCCCGTCCGGTCGTACTGGTTCGCGCTCGTCCGGGAGATGACGGCGAGGCCGCGCACGGCGGAGAGCCTGCTCGTGATCTCTTCGGTCATGCCGCCGGCAAAGTAGGCGTCTTCGGGCCGCCCGAGGTTTTCGAAGGGCAAGACCACGATCTTCGGCGCGAGAGCCGGCGCACGCCGCGCGGGCCGGATCGCGAAATACCCGACCAATCCGGCGGCGACGAGCAAAAGGACTCCCGCGGCCAGCCATTTTCCGACGGGCCTGGCGTGGGCCGACGAGGCGGATCGAGGTGGGGGGGAGATGGGGGCTGTCTTCGACACGACCGCGCCCCTCAAATCGTCAAGCTCGTTTCTGAGGTCGGTCGCTGTCTGGAAGCGGCGCCCGACGTCCTTCTGGAGGCAGCGCGACACGATGCGGCCCAGATCGGCGGGCAGGTCCGGACGGCGCTCGCAAAGCGGTGACGGCGAGTCTCGAAGGATCGAAGACGCCAGCGAGACCCCCGTCTCCCCGGAAAACGGCCGCTGCCCGGTCGCCATCTCATAGAAGATGATGCCCAGCGAGAATAGGTCGGAACGAGGGTCAATGGGACGGCCTTCGACCTGCTCCGGGGACATGTAGGGGACCGTCCCGAGGATCTGCGCCTCACGGGTCAACGTCTCATACTGGAGAAGAGTGCGGGGCTGCCCATCGTCCGAGCCCGGCTGTTCGCGCTTCAGCTTGGCGATGCCGAAGTCGAGGATCTTCAAGCGTCCATCGTCATCGATCATGATGTTGGCCGGCTTGAGATCCCGATGGGTCACACCCTGGCGGTGGGCCGCCGCCAGCGCGTCGGCCATTTGCACGGCCAGGTCGAGAAGCTTCTCCGGAGGCAACCCGTCAGGGAGGATCAAAGCGGAAAGCGGCTTGCCGCGCACGAGCTCCATGGCGATGAAGTGGACGCCGTCGATCTCTTCGACCGAATAGACCGTGACAATGTTCGGGTGCGCGATGGCCGCCAGCGCCAGGGCCTCGCACTCGAAGCGCCTCAAACGCTCGACGTCTTTGGCCATTTCCGGCGGCAGGACCTTGAGGGCGATATCGCGCCGCAGCCGCGTGTCTCTGGCGAGATAAACCTCCCCCATGCCGCCCGCGCCGATCAGGGAAGCGATCTCATATGGTCCCAGCCGCGTGGAAGGACCGATAGTCATGTTCGTAAGGACCCCTAAAAAAATTGTGTTCTGTCAGGCCGGCCGAAGGAGCGATAACACGCTTGTCTTTGCTTTTCCCTCGCATCAAAAATGATAAACCTGACGCCTAACGATGTCAAGTTTTGACAGGGGTGGCCCATTTCGGACTTTGATGTTGCCTTGACACGTGATTTATTGTCCTTGACTTACTTCCAGATCTCGGGGAGGAGGGGGTACTGGGTCTTGAAGCCCAGGATGGCCAAGTAGAGCCCGTAGTCCGGGTAGTTCCGCCGCAGCTCCTTCAGGTTCTCCATGGGATCGTAGGGCGTCCCCTCGGGGATCTCGTGGCCGACGCACTCGGAGAGGAGATGGAGCTTCTTCGACATCCAGGCGTCGAGGGTGACCGGCAGGCGGAACGGCGCGAGCCCGGACAGCCTCTCGTCGCGGCCGATGATCGGCTGGGTGATGATGAAGGACGCCCCGGCGTCCGCCTTCCGCTTCATCTTCTCGAGCTCCGAATCCTGCGGCTCGTAGGGATTGAAGGCGACGCCGCAGATGAACCGGCCCGGGTACTCCCGGTCGATGTAGCGGAGGAGCTCGACCGAAGTTACCGTCACGGCCTCGACGCCGATCTCGGCCGGCTCGAGCCGATGGAGTTTCTGGCTGCCGTCGCCGGAGACGATCAGCAGGTACTTGCCGCCGGCCGCCTTGACCGCGCCGAGGATCTCGTCGAGCTCCTTCTTGGGGTGGAACGTGTTGAGGTGGACCATCAGCTGGTCCGGGTGGACGGGCAGCCCGAGGAGGTCGATGGTCTCCATGGCCCCGTAGCTCAGCAGGCCCATGGGATTGTCGGTGATGCAGACGATCCAGCCCGCCTCCACGACCTTCCGGTACTTTTCCTCGAAGACGCGGAGGTCCTTCTCGATGTCCTCTGAGCTCCGCTTGGGGGTCTGGAGCTCGACGTGGAAGATCTTATCCATAGAATTTTTTGAGCCGCATGAGCGTGTCGACGCCCTCGAGCTTCAGGATGTCCTCGAGGCAGGCCAGGGCCGGGTGGTCCCCGGGCAGGATCTCGTACTTGCGGATGGTCGAGCCGATGATCGTATCGAGGCCGCCGGGCATGGCCAGGGTCAGGAAGGCGCTCTCCAAGGGCCCTTTCACCGGAGACCCGTCCTTCCGCTTCGAGGGCAGCATGACCGTGAAGTTGCTCAGCCCCACCGACATGTGGACGCCGGCGAAGAACGGATCGGCGTGGATGAGGGTGAGGGATCCCAGGACGCGCTTGAGCTGGCCTTCGCAGTCGCCGCCGACCGGGACGATCCCCGGGTCGACGATGGCCTGGTCGTTTTTGAAGCCGGGGATCCGCCGCCGGGCCTCCTCGAGCAGGGCTTGGGCCGTCCGCCGGGTCTCCTCCGCGGTCCGGTTGACGCTCCCGCAGCCCGCGCCGCGCTCGAAGCGCTCCGAGGCCATGAGGATGGGCACGAACGGCCGGACCGCCCAGAGGTCGAACATCTGGAGCCGGAGCGGCGAGATCGAATTCAGGACCGGCTTCCGACCGCCGGCCCGCCCGGGATCGTATGCCTTGAGGCCCGCCTCGGCGATGGCCGGGTCCGGCGTGTCGATGGACAGGGGCTTGGCCGTGACCGATTGGATCCGGCGGACCAGGTCGGCCATGAACTCGGGGGACCGCGACCCGACGTTCACGTCGAGGTAGGCGGCGCCCTTCTCGTCCTGGCTCCGGGCCAGCTCGAGCAGGCCGGGGATGTCGTTCTCGTCGAAGAGCTTCTTCGTTGAGGGCACGGAGTCGTTGATCGACTCGCCGATGATCGTCAATCCGGGAATGGCCATGGCGGCATTTCTCCTATCGGAACGAAGATATCCCCGGCGGGGGGTCTTGTCAACATCGTCCGGGCTTGACACCGGCCCGCGGTTGAGAATAGCATCGTCTCATAAGAGGAGGGGATCGTGATCATCTTTTCTAAGCCGGGTTTCGTCCGCTCGTTGGCCGTTTTCTTCCTGGCCATGGGTCTCGCGGCCTTCGGCGGGCCGCAGGATCAAAGACAGAGACCCCTCCGCCACGATACGGCGGCCATCGTCAAGCTCGTCCCGGTGCGCGTTCTGGACGCCGAGGGCCGGCCTGTCCGCGGGCTGACGAAAACGGACTTCGCCCTGACCGATAATGGCGAATCCCGGCCGATCACCGAGTTCGAGGTCCACGGATCGGGCGAACGCGGCATTCCGCCGGAGCCGTCGCGGTCAGCCGCCGAGCCGGTCCCGACCGAGTCCTCCAGGAGGCTTTTTTTCGTCCTGGACATGCAGGGCAGCGATCTCTTCGGGAACAGGGACGCGAAAAAAACCGTTCTCGCTTTCGTCAAGGACAATCTCATGCCGGGGGACGAGGCCAGCGTGATGACGTTCGGAGCGAACACGGGACTCGTCCTCAAGCAGTACTTGACCTCGGATCTGGCCAAGATCGAGAGCGCGATACGGCGGTCCATCGAGATGTCCGGGGGAAGCGGGGGCTCGCGAGGCGAACGCTTTGCCGGCGATGTCGAGAACATTCAGCCGGTAAGCGGAGGCTCGCGAGGCGCGATATCCGCGGCGCCCTTCGGCTATGATGAAGAAGGCCTGTCGATGGACGTCCCCCCCGGCCGGCCGGCGGGTTCGGACCGGTCGAAGGCGGATTTCGACCGGAGCATGTCCGAGCTGGCCACGGCCATGAAGTTCATCCCCGGGAGCAAGAGCGTCGTTTACTTTTCGACCAGAGTCCCGGGTCCGGACGTCGGCCGCCTTTTCGCCGAGGCGAACGCCACCGTCTTTGCGGTCAACACGAACAGCGTCCAGCGGGGCGGGCCCGCCCGGATCAGGAAACAGAAGGAGCAACAGGGAGAGGCCTTGCGGGATTTCTCCGAGTCGTCGGGCGGGCAATATTTCGCTGAGGTCAGGGACGCAAGGAAGCTCGCTGCGGACATCGAGGTCCTGAGCGGCAATTATTACGTTCTCGGCTACTACATCAATCCGACTTGGGACGGACGGCTGCACAAGATCAACGTGACGGTCGACCGGCCGGATCTCGAGGTCTTGGCCCAGGCGGGCTACAGCGACCCGAAGCCGTTCGCAGACCTTTCGGACCTCGAGAAAAAGCTCCAACTCTTCGACATGCTCCTCTCCGACGAACCGGTCGGGACCGAGGCGCTCGATTTCCCCGTCCGGGTCCTCCATGGCTCCGCGACGGAGGAGGCGAACGCGGCCGTGCTGTTGAAGCTTACTGTGAACGAGCGGACGGGCGTCCCGCCGGGGACGGCGGTCCTCTACGTGCTTGTCTTCGACGCCGACCATAAGATCGTCCTGGCGGAACGGGCGGAGCTTGACGCGAGGTCCATGGCTCAACAAATCCTGTACCCCTATCTTCTTACGAAGCTCCCTCCCGGAGACTACGAATGCCGTGTCGTGGCCAGGGACAAGGAAACGGGGCTGGCCGTGGCCTCGCGGGCGCCGTTCTCGGTGCCGGCCCCCGCCGGATCGCGCAGATGTTCATTGTCCTCGCCTTTGTTGCTGGTCCGGTCCGAAAAGGCGGAGTTCGTGCGCATGTCGCCTCCCCCCGTTAAGAACCGGAGACCCGTGTCCATCCTGGATTTCTATCCTTACCTTCCCGTGCGCTTCGTGCCCCTCCTTGAGGACCTCCCGGAGGATGCCGAACAGGTCTGTGTTCTTCTCCCGTTCAAATCCGGCGCCGGCCGGCCGGGGGAGGCGGATCTTCAGATCGGGCTGATCGGCGCCGCCGACGGGCGGGACGTCCCCGTCGAGTGGTCGGTTCTGGACACGAAACGGCGGGAGCCGGATTTGACCTTTTTCCTGATCAGGATCGACGTTCGCCGCCTCGAATCCGGCAGCTACCGGCTGGATTTCCGGGCGGTCGATCGCTCGTCTGGGGCGAGCTCGTCGACCTCGGCGGGCCTGGTCATAAGATGATTCAGATGATGGATCGATTTTTTCGTTTTGCACTCTCGCCTTTTTTGTGATAAGATATTTGCTGAAATTCCCCCGTCGAGGGGGCGCGGGTCGGATAAAGGCACGGAGGCCAGAGGGCCAAACAGCCGTCATGCTCCTCTCCTTTATTGCGATCGAATTTTGGATCAGGAGATGAGTATGAACATCTACGTCGGCAACCTGTCATTCACCGTGACCGAGGACGATCTCCGCGGGGCCTTCCAGGCCTTCGGGGCGGTCGAAAAGGCGGCCATCATCACGGACAAGATGAGCGGCCAGCCCCGCGGCTTCGGCTTCGTCGAGATGCCGAACAGGGACGAGGCGGTCAAGGCCATCGAAGGCCTCAACGGCAAGGACCTCAAGGGCCGGAACATGAAGGTCAACGAGGCCCAGCCCCGGCCGGCCGGCGGCGGCGGCGGCGGCAGAGGCGGATTCGGCGGCGGCCGCGGCCGGTACTAATTCCTAACCGGGGGACATGTGCCACCGGTACGTGTCCCCGTTCTCTCCCGATAGAAGGGTTTTCCCAACTCCGGGCGGATTTCCCGTAGTCGGCGTCCGCATGAAACGGGCCCTGCTCGAGAGAGAGGCTCGTAAGCCGGACGCGGACTAATTATCGCCGAACAGCTGGAGGCCGAAGCACAAGGCGATCTTGGGGCCGCCAAGTTTGAAGGACTGCGGGCCGGCGATCTGCGGTTCCAGGTCCGAGACCCGGGCCGAAAGGTAGCCGAGTTTCAGGCCCAGGAAGGCCCGTCCGTCCTCCTCCATCAAAAAGATGCCCGCCTCCGCCTTGTAGCCCGAGCCCTTTCCCTGGATCATGGCCCCCAGCGCTTCTTCACTGCAGCTCATGCCGGCGAAGCCGGCATTCACGTCAACGCTCAGACCCTCGGAAATCCGGAGAAGGTAGCCGAGGCCGACGGAGATGTATCCTTGATTGGCCTTGGTCACGAGGCCGAGCTCCGGCGTCCTTCCCTCTTCCGAGGCCTTCCCGGCGCCGGCCGTCAGGCAGAGACCTTTGTACAACCGTAAGGCCGCTGACACTTCGGGAAGGAGAGCCTCGTTTCCGTAGACCTGACGGAAGCCCGGGTCCGCGGGGCGCATGAAGCCCGCCCCCAGCGAAACGAAGAGCCGGCTTTCGGCGGACGCCGAGGTCAGCAGGAGCAAGATCGCCGGAACAATAAGCGCTTTTTTCATATCGATATTTCGTTGGATTCGCCGGCGCTATTGCCCAGGGCATCGAGGGCGACGATCTTATAAGTGTAGCTCGTCCCCGGCTCCAGGAAGGCGTCATTATAGCTCCACTGGGCGCCCGAAACCGACGATCCCTCGAGCTGCTGCAGGATCTGGTACGCCTGACCGCCGGCTTTCCTGTATATGACGTACACGTCCACGACGATCGAGGCGGGATTGTCGACCGTCACGGTGAGCTTTCCGTAGTCTCTCTGGATGAGCCAGGCCTTTTCGACCAGCCTCTGGCCGCTGAGGCCGAGGCTGACGGAGCCGCTGGCCTGGGTGACGGTCACGTACTTCGGGCTTCCGGCGGCTCCGGCCGCGGCGACGCGGACGATCCCCTGCCGGGGCCAGGCCGTCTGGTTGGCTGTGAAGCCGAGGGTCACCGTCCCGCCGTCGGTGCCGCTCGCCCCCGACTGAATGAACAGCCACTCTCCCCCCGCGACGACCGCGGCTGTCCAGTCCATCGTCCACCCGCCTGAGTTGGCGATATCGAATGTCGTCGTCCCCGCGGCGACACCGACGTCACGATTATCGGGGGTGACGGACAGGACGGGGCTGGCGCTGACAGTCAGGCTCACCGGCCGGGTGGTCGTCCCGTTGCCGTTGGTCGTGTTCGTGAAGCTCGCCGTGTCGGTGTAGGTCCCCGCCGCGAGCGTGTTCGCCCCAGAGTTGATCGACACCGTGACCGTGGCGGTCGCTCCGGCGCTCAGCGTGCCGGACGTCGAGGACAGGGTCGTCCATGTCCGCGTCTTCGCCGCGGTCCAGGCGATGGCCGTTCCTCCCGTGTTCTGCAATGTGTAGGCCAGGCTCGAGGGACTGAAGGGCCCGCCCACGAGGCCCGATGATGTCAGCCCGTCGCCCGGCGTCACCGAAAGCGAGCCGGGCGGGGGGTTGACCGTCAGGCTGACCGCCCGATTGGTATTTCCTCTTCCGTTGGTCGTGTTCCTGAAGCTGATCGTGTCGGTGTAGGTCCCCGCCGCTAGCGCGTTCGCCCCGGTGTTGATCGACACCGTCACCGTGGTCGTCGCCCCGGCGCTCAGCGTGCCGGATGTCGAGGACAGCGTTGTCCAGGTCTGTGTCTTCGCCGCGGTCCAGGCGAGGGTCCCATCGTCCGTATTCTTGAGCGTGTAAACCTTGCTGACCGGGCTGAAGGGGCCGCCGACGATCCCCGTCGACGTCAGCCCGCTAGTCGGCTCCACGGATAATCTTGGGTCTGCCAATGGCTCGCTTTGAAGCCGTGCGGACCCGAAGTAGACGTCATAATCGGGGTTCGGGCCCGACCAGGCGACCCCGGCGGAAACCTCTCCTTGGGAGTCGACCATCGGCAGAACGGCGATGGGACCGCCGTCGACGACCGAAATTCCGTCATGAACGACCTGCTCTGCGGACCAGGTTTCCGGGTTGGAAGCCTCGCAGCTCACCGTGATGACTTGAGCGTCGTCCTTGACATAGGACACGAAGAAACGCGGCGGTCCGGGGTCTTTCGAGGCCCTCAAGTCCGGCGCGCTCTCGTCCACCGCGGATGAGGCGAAGGGGCCGCCCGTGGTCCATAGCCGCCCTCCGCTCGTCGAATAGGCCAGACCGATATCCCGTCCGGGCGCGCCGGCTGAGTGTTCGTAGGCCACGAGGACGGTTCCGCCGGTCGCCGCGATCCTCGGATTGGTTTCGGACCAGTTGTCCGGGGCCGTCACAAAAACCGGAGTGGACCAGCGGGCGCCGAAGCTCAGGGAGCTCGATACCGCGATGCCCGTGGACGGGCCCTGGGGACATGTGTAGGCGAGGTACAAAGCGCCCCGGTCGAGGTCATAGGCCAGGGCGGTTTCGCCGACCGACCCGGCCGGGCCTGAAAAGGAAGCGACAGTCACCGCGCGGCTCCAGGAGGCGCCCAAGTCCCGGCTGACCCGGAACCTGATGGAATGAAAGGCCCCTTCATGTTCGGAATAAACTACATAGACGTAGGGCGCGGAAAAAGCGGGGTAATCGGACGCCACGGCCGGATTGTCCTGCTGGGCCCGGCTATAGGCGACGGGGAATTCAGCGTCCGAGACCAGGTCTTTCGAGAGACGGGCGAAATAGATGTCCCCGTCCTCCCCGTCCCGGTGTTTCACGAAGGAGATGCCGATGGCGTCGTCCGATATTCGCCGGAGCGTCGGCTGGGTCCAGGGGTGGCCGTCGCCGATCACAACCGTGTCCGGCCAGGTCAGGCCGTCGTCGGAGCTTTTCCGGACGCGGATGTTCTTGGGCCAGCCGTCCGACCATTGTTCCGCCGCGATGAGGATTTCCGGACTAGCGCCGCCCGGGCACAGGAGGTCGAGCGATGGGGCTTTCTCGTGTTCGACCGAGGAACAGACGAGAATGCCGCCGGCATCCCGGGGCATCTCCTTGGCGTTCCCGGCGGTGTTATCGAGCCGATTCGAAAGCGGCTCGTCCGCGGTTTTGGCCGCGGCGTCGATATCCACTCCTTGTTCGGAGGGAAAAAGGAGAGCGAAAAGCCGCCCGGCGTTTTCGAGATCCCCGGCAGTCCGGAATTGTCTCAATCTCAATACGGAGCGGTCGACCGTTCTGTCCGTTCTCTCAACCGTTTTTCGGTCGGGATCCGCGGCTCTTTCCTGGTTTTGAACCGGGACTTGGACAAGAGCGAGCCCGGATAGGATAAGGACCGGCAGGACGGCCGACCTTGCGGAATGACGAATCCCGTTCATGGCGCCTCCTTACTTTCCCCAGGGGGAGCTTCCAAAGCCAAAATCCCGGGAGAAGTCCCCGTCATGACACAAAACCTGATAATTTAGCCCTATAAAATCATATCATTTACGGGGAAGATGTCAAGGCCCGGGGCCCGGTAAGTTATGGCGCTTCCAGGATTATGGCTTACGGCGCTCGAGATCTGCTCGTTCAATCCGACACTGTTCATGGCCCGCACGCAGTAAGTCCCCCTGGAATTCGAGGACTACACGATGGAAAGCTGCGCTTGAGCTTCACTCCTGTCGATTCCGGAATTCGAGGATGTAGAATCCCGCATCCCTGTCCACGACGTAGATCCGGTTCTCGCGGACGATGACCTCGCAGGCACTGGCGAGCCGGCGGTCGATCGCGACCTCGACGGGTCTTTCCGGAATGGAGATGTCGATGATCTTGAGCCCGAAGAAGGTGTTGGGGACGAACATGTAGTGTCCGGAGAAGCCGATGTCTCCGAAGCAGTAATAGACGCCGAGCGTGGCTTTCTCCACGGGGTTGGCCGGGCTGGAGACGTCGACGACCCACAGGTAATCGCCGTTGTAATTGACGACATAGGCGTGGTTTTCCCAGACCGCGACATTATAGGCTGCTTCGCTGAAGACATGGGAGCCGACGATATGGGGGTTCCGGGGATTTGAAACATCGATGATCTTCAAACCGCCCTGCGTGCTACAGGCGAGATAGGCGTACCTCCCCGAGACGTCGAGCTGATAGGCGTAGCCTCCTGTGGGGCAGGCGCCGATAAGAACGGGATTTCCCGGAGTCCGGATGTCGAAGATCTTGAGTCCGTTAAGTCCGTCCGCGACGTAAGCATAGTGCCCGGAGATGACGATATCCTGGGCTTGAGGGGCGGATAGGGTGGAGCCCGTCTCAGCCGGGTGCGAGGGGTCGGTTACGTCGACAACATGGAGGCCGGTACTGGCATTCGCGAGATAGGCCCTTGTTCCGCTCGCCGCAAGGTCATTGATGCCGTATGGGATTCCGAGGCTGGCCGTCTCGGAGATGGTGCCGAGACCGACAAGGTTCAGGATCTTCAGCTTATTTAGGGTCATGCGACTCGTTGAGACAAGGGCAAGGCCATCCACGACATCCACATGATTCGTGATCGCGACACTCTCGAGGAAGCCCACCTGCTCCGGCGAACCGAGGTTGGAGAAATCCACGATTCTCAGCGAGTCCTGCCAGGCTGGAACCAGGCAGAGATTGCCGGCCGTAGCAGGGCGGCCGCCGAGATTTAACGATTGCTGGAAGTAGTAATTTGAGATTTCCGCGGGGCTGAGGGGGTTGGCGATGTCCAGGACAAGGACTCTATTTTGGTTTCCGTCGACAAGATAGGCGCGATCGCCGACGATTCTTATCCCAGCCGCCGTGTACAATCCCCCATATGAGGCTGCCTCAAACGGGGCAACGGGATTAGAGACATCGTAGATCTTGAGGCCGGTGTTCATGAAAACGAAAAGGTATTGGCCGGTCTTATCAATGCCCAAATCGCCAACACTCAGGTTCTGAAGGAAAATTCTTTCGATCGGATTTGCAGGATCGGACACATCGACGATGCTCAGCCCGCCGACTCCGTACGGCCTCGTGACATGGGTATGCCGCGTGACATAAACTATGTTTCCGAAGGCCCTGACGAGCCGGGTCCGGCAATCGGGCATGGGCCGGGAACCGACGAGGGCAGGGGCCGTCGGCGTCGAAATGTCAATGATCCGAAGGCCGTAATGGTAGTCGGAAACGTAGGCGTAATTTCCCGATATGTCAAGGTCCCTGATGTTGGATTCGAGGCCGCCGCAGGAGCCGACGACCTGCGGATTGTGAAGGTCGGAAATATCGACGATGAAAAGCCTCGTTCCTCCGGCGATATAAGCGAGGTTCCCTATGATCTCGATCGCGTTGATCTGCCCCGGCCCGAAGTTCAGCTGGGACACGACCGCCGGATGCCGAGGATCGGAGATATTCAAGATTTCCACAAGACCCCCGTGGCCACGGAGAGCCATTCGCCTGGATTCATCGGCATCCACCCCAACCGTGGTCCCGTAAGGCCATCCGCCTAAAAGCTCGAGATGGCTGAAGCCGGTGGTCGAGATCGTGATCGTCTGGGAGAAGCTGTTGTTGCCTTCGTTCCCCTCGACGACGTCGTTGGTATCGTCGATGAGAACCCCGATGGTATAGGTGCCTGCCGCGATTGTCGTCGGGATCTCGAGGCCCGGGTCGATGGGCAGCCCCTGCGTTTCCCCTGAGCCCGGAGGAGCGAAGAGGACGCGGCCTTTCCAGACGGGGGTGTCCTCCGGCGTGATGAGAGCGTCTTTCGAGAGATAGATGCCGGCCGAGATAGGAGTCGGGTTGATGACGTCAGCCCCCAGATTGCCAACCGTGACGTTGACGGCGCCGCCGACGGTCTCTCCGGCCGAGGCCGATGACGGGAAGGAGGCCGAGGATACATGGTAATCCGGCAGGGAGGCCGTGAGGGCGAAGTTCGCCTGGATCGACTTGCTCTCCGTCATCACCACGAGCCCGGTCGTGGTCGTGCCTGAAATGCCGCCGCTCCAGCCGACGAACGTATACTCCGGATTGGGCACGGCCGTGACCTCGACGACTGTTCCCTGGGTGTAGAGCGTCTGGTCCGGGATCCGCGTGATCGTGCCGCCTTCTGGCGGGTTGGCATTGGCCGCGAGAGGATACATGGCCAGAACGTTCAAAGTCAGGGTTTTCGCAAAGGAGCGGCCGTTGTTGTCGGTGACCTTCACTTCGAGAGCGTAGCTCCCTGCGCTGGTGGGTTGTGCGGAAAGCGTGCCTGTTGTCGTCTCTATGGCGATTGCGAACGGAAGCGACCCTGGGGAGGGGAGGCTCCATATATAGGGCGGAGTCCCGCCGGCGGCCTGGACAGTCGCGCTATAGGACTCGTTGACGACGGCGTCGGGAAGGGCCGTCGTGGTGATCACGATGTCGGCGTTGAGCGTCATCTCGTAGACCCCCGCGTTCGTCCCAATAAATATGTGGAAGGGATTTAGCGGGTCCAGAACCATGGCGTTGATATTTGTTCCTGGAAGCAGTCCATTGGCGTACTGGGTCGAAGTCTGGCCGCCGTTGAATGAGATATAAACGCCAGAGCCGGATTGTCCTTGATAGACGATATTAGGATTGGCCGGGTGTACGGCCACCGCTTGCAGGCCTAAGTTGTTAAGTCTGACCCAGTTCCCCCCTCCGTCGGTGCTCTTGTAGAGCCCACTATTCCAGCCTGTAGCGCTCAGATACATGATGTTCGGGTCGCTCGGGGCGAAGACGACCTGGCTCACACCGAGCGTATCCGGCAGCCCGCCGGTAAGCTGTTGCCAGGTTCCTCCTCCATTAAGAGTCCCGAATAGACGCGTGTCTGATCCTTGCTGAGTGGGATGCTGGAGGCTGGTGCTGGCGAAGAGGATGTTGGGCAGGGTGGGATGGATGGCCAGGAACCTGATTCGAGTATCTGTCAGGCCGTCCTTCTTTGCTTCCCAATTGGAGCCGCCATCGAGAGACTTATAGACACCCTCGATCCCCGTATTGGTATTGTAAACGCCGGCATAGAGGACGCCGGGGGCACCGGGCACGCTGATGAGATCACCATCCCAGTTGCCGCTGAATAAATTACCGCTCATATCCGACCACGAACCCAGGGCTCCGAAGGCCGTGCTTTTGCGCACAATGTCCGTGATGGAAAAAACCGTCCCCGGAAGCGAGGTATCCGTTGTGAAAGCCGCAACTTGCCAGCCGGGATGGTCCATTCTTCGCCATGAATCCCCCCCATCCTCGCTCCTGAATCCCCCGCTGATGGAGCCACCGTAGATGATGTTGGGATTGTTGGCATCGATGTGCAGGCTGTGGGGTTTGTTGTTGGGGAAACTCTGGGCCCGTATGCCGCTATTGATGGCTTCCCATGAATCTCCCCCGTTCGTACTCTTGAACAGGCCGTCGGCGTTTGTTCCGGCGTAAAAAGCGAGACTGACAGAGTCAACGGCGAGACAGGTGAGGCCTGTGGGGGCGACATAATGGTCGCTAAAGGCGGCCCCCCCTGCCGTGTAGGTCCGGATATAACTCCCGTTCACGGCATAGAAGACGCTTGGATCGGCGGGATCGAGGGCAATGTAGAATCCGGGTTCCCCGCGGACGCCGACCTGGGGAGTCACCCTCGACCAAGTTGCGCCACCGTCGGCCGTCTTGTAGATCCCGTCTCCGAATTCCGAATCCTGAGCGGCAATAAGGATGTTGGCCGTGTTCGTCGGATCGATGACGATCGTCTCGACCCTGGTCAGATGCGTGCTGCTGGCGTCCCCCGTCCAGACGCCGTTGATGGAAACCCACGCTCCGCCTCCGGTGCTCCTGTAGATCCCGTTGGATTGGGTCCCGGCATAGATTTTCGAGGGATCAGCGGGGTCCACGGCCAGGAAACGGATCTCGGTGGCCGGAAGCCCGGCGCTCGTGTCGGACCAGCTAGACCCGCCGTTCGTGGATTGATAGACTTTTCCTTCCCGCGTTCCGGCGTAGATGATATTTCCGTCCGCGGGATCCAGGGCCAACGCGATGATCTCCCCGGAGAAGCCGGAGTCGATCCGAATCCAGTAGGCCCCCTGATTGAGGCTCTTGAACAGGCCCCTATTGCTCGCCAGATAGAACTGTGACGAAGCCCCGATGACAAGAACGTTGGGATTCCTTGAATTGAACGAGGTTCCGGAGGGGACGGTGGCCGTATCCGAGAGGTTCGTCCAGCTCGCGCCTCCTTCCGTGCTCTTGAAGATGCCCCTATTGTTCACGATCGTGTAGAGCGTGCCCGGGTTCAGCGGATCCAGGATGAGCCCCATCGGATCGACCTGCCCGCCCAGGGAATAGGTCGTGGTCCACTGGCCCTGATGAGCCGGGTTGGTGATGAGGGTGAACGTGCGCGTGGCGGACATCGGCGGCGAGGAGGAATCGGTGACCCGGACGGTCCAGGGGAATTCCCCACCCTCCGTCGGCGTTCCGCTGATCTGGCCGCCCGCGCTGAGGGTCAGTCCGTCCGGAAGCCGGCCCGAGGCGATCGTCCAGGAATAGGCAGGCGTCCCGCCCTGAGCCAACATTGTAAAGCCATAGGATGAACCGGTCAGTCCGGTGGAAAGACCTGTTGTAGAAACATACAAGGTGCCACCGAGGGAGGCCGTATAGTCCTCGCCGGCGAGGGCGGACGTCACGTTCGTGTAGGTCCGATTAGCGGGAGTGAACGAGTAGCCCGCGAGTATCGGTGTGACGGTCCCCGACCAGCCGGAAGTGACCGTGGCCACGTATTCACCATAGACGTTGGCGACGGGACTGCCGGGCAGGCCGACCATGACGACCCCGGGAACGGGGATGGCGCTGGCGGCCATGACCCGGCCGGAGATGAGATGCCCCACGCCCGTGTAAGCCCCGATGGTGATCGTAAAAGCTTGACTAACAAACTGTGGCGTAAGCGTGGCATCGATGACTCGGACCGTGAAATTGAAAGTTCCGGTGGCCGTTGGGACTCCGCCGATGACACCGTTGCCCTTCAAGGTCAAGCCGTGGGGCAGGGCGCCGGATTCGAGGCTCCAGGATAGGAACGGCTTTCCTCCCGAGGCCTGGAGAAGGACCTCGTAAGGTACCGCCAATTCGCCGTTTAGAAGTGGGGACGGCGTCGTGATCGTCAGGGCCGGATAAGGCTCGAGCAGGACGTTGATATCGGGTTTCGTCTCGCCCTTCACCGTCGCGATAGGGTCGGCGAATTCGAACGCGTTCCTGTTGTCGTAGTACTCCGTGCTATAGGGGGGAATGCCGTAGACCCAATTGGTGACAAACTGGAGCTTGACCTCGCCGGTGGGAAGCCCGCGGAGGGTATAGTTCCCTGCCATGTCCGTGTATGTTAAGGAGAAGTAGCGGAGGCCGTTGACGATGTCACGGGCAATAACCATAATGTTCTTGAGCGGGACACCGCCGCCCGTGACCTTTCCGGTGATGATCGCGCCGTTATCCTCGAGCCGGATGTCGATTCCTGGCACATTCTGCCCGGCGCCGACCGCGACGACGGATCCTTGAGGATAAGCTCCCTGATCGTCGAACCATTCCGCCGTGAGATTCCCTCTTAAAGGATAGCAAAGGACTTTGTAATCGTCGGGAGAGAGGCGGCTGAGACTGTAATTTCCCGCCGCATCCGTAGTCGCAACGTAATATCTGTCGCTGTCGGTATCGATGGCACCAATATTGATATTCCCCAGGGGATTCCCGGCGGCATCCGTCACCCGTCCGCTGATCGTCCCGGCCTCAGCAAGCTGCGCGTCTTTGCCGTATGTCGTCTGGCCGGGCGTGACCGTGACGGGCTCGGCGTCCTTGAACATGAGCTTGTCGGGGTAGTGTTCGGCGACCATGTTAAGGGAGGACGGGGTGAACGTGATCTTGATAAACCCTCCGGGCAAGGGACCGAGGCGATAGTGTCCGCTTGCATCGCTCGTCGTCGAAAGCAGAGTGACGGGAAAGATCCTGGTGAACCCGTTCGGAATGACGGCGACGTCGTTGGCCTGGACCGAGGCCGACGGGAGAGGCGCTCCCGTGCTGTCCGTTACCGTGCCCTCGATGTATCCGCCCGGCTCGAGCCCGAGACGGGCATTGATCTCCGGCGTCGTTTCCCCGCCTTGGACGTGGACGGGAATGGCCTCATCGAAGCTCCTCCCGTTCTCGAACCAGACGCCCGGGATCTCCGGCTCCCAGGATTGGAAGAAGATCTTGTAGTTGCCCGTCTGGATACGGTCGATTGAGAAGAAACCGTCGGGATCCGTGTCGATCCCGTATTCGTTGAGTGGCAGAGAATCGTAGAGGCCGACATAGATGCCATAGAGCCCGTTTCCCGCCGCGTCGGTGACGCGCCCCGTGACGATCCCGCCGGCGGCCAGCCGGATGTCGATCCCGCTGACGGTCGAACCGGCGGCGAGAGGCATGGATTGGCCGGGATCATAGGCGTCTCCGATATAGTTCATGTCCGCAGCCCACGGATCCCCGTGGTCCCAGTCATAGGCGTTGAAATAGACCGTGTAATTCCCCTGT